>JACQFF010000013.1 GCA_016200205.1 Planctomycetia bacterium | reverse complement strand
CGACCGAGTTGTAGTGGAAAAACGGAGGTCACCGACGTTGGGACGCAAGCACTTACATCAAACCCTGGGGAAGTTTGGCTAAAGTTTGCCCCAATGCCACATTAGCACCAAAGCGACAACAAACGCCGAGCCGGGCAGAAGGACCAACGACCGCGTGAGCCTCCAAGCGATCCCGCGCCCGTCTAATAACCCCGGCATGACAAAGGCGAAATAACTACATCCGTGAGCCACAAGAACAGGGGAAAAGGGAGAGCGCCATCGCAACGCGAGCCAAATAGTCGCCATCCCGACCAGGGCCATAACGATTGACAATCCCAGCGGCGGCGCGACGTATCCGTCGCCCTTGGGACACGGGACTTCACTCTTCAGAAATCCCCAAAGGTGAAGTTTCAGCAACTCGGCGGTTCCGGCGTAAAACTTGTATAGACGGATCAAAAACGACCCAAAGTCCTTCGGATATGATTCCCAGGACCGGACATGGTCAGCGTACACACCGTAAAGTCCTTGCTGGCTTAGTTTCATCGCGAAGGCAAAATCCTCCGATACCACATGGGGGATTCCGCACACAGCCTGCCACGCCGACCGACGGATGGCTACTCCGTGACCAAGACATGGCAGGAACCCGTGTGTCTGCCTAAGGGTCAGATCGCGGTCGTAAAACATCTGCACTTCCAAGCCCATGGCCCTTTGAAACGGAGTCGGGCGTCGACCTGACTCCACTCTGTTGTCCTGCGAGTCGATCAACGCAAGATCGTCCGCGGTATGGCCACCTTGTACGAACGCGACCTCTTCAGGTTGTTCGCGAACTACAGCCGCCATCGCAGCCAGATACGTATTTGGTAAGATCTGATCTGCGTCTACAATGATGAACCACGGCTGGTCAACTGCACGATCCACAGCGTAATTGACATTACCTGCCTTATAACCTTCAGGTTTATTATGTCGGCGGACAACGCCGACGCGGTATTCTGCTTGCTGTCGTCGCAAATGATGAGTTGAAACGCTCGCTCTGGATAAACCTGCTCCACGCACGACAGGCAGGCGTCCTTCTGAAAATCATCACACGTCGGATAGAGCACCGCGAATCGCACATCTCCGGAGAGATCAAGCGATGCGCACGGCCACTGAAGGCAAAACAATGAGGCAAGCTGGAATGTCAAATGGTAGGATGCCCAACCGACCACAAGTACCCAAATAAAAGCGCTGATTGGCCCTAGCACGCGTAACAAGGGATCCTGAAGATCCAAATGGATACTCCACGGCACCACAACAGTTAGAAACAGTACCAGAGTAGCAATTATGGGCATCGAGACAAGCCAAATCGGCTTTCGTTGTGGTGGCTTAATGTCCACTTGCATTAGCGATTGACGATCTCCATAACGGCGGGACGCGGGCGACCTTTTTCGTCCAACAGCCCTGTATACGCGTCCCAGACATTGAATCTCGGTGGCTGCTTCCATGGAATGTCGAACGCGCTGTGCGCGGCAATGTTGACGCTAACCGGCAACTGAGACTCGGGGAGCCTCAATACCTCGCCCAATCTTTGAAAGAAATCTCTTTGAGCACAGTCGCCCGATGCACCAATAAGGGTCCCGACAGAAGAACGGTGTGGAAACATGACCATTTTTAGCATCAGCGGTCGCCCGCTTTCACTGGCGAATTGTGCAATTGTACGAGTAAACTCCGCGTGGAGGTGAACGCTGTCTGCTACCACCTCCTCGCCACGCAGTAGCTGATGGGTGTCCAAGGAGTTGTGGACGTCAGGAAACAACCAATCTCCGATAGTCGCGAGCTCCCTCATCGCTAGATATCTTGGATATTCATCGGTCGTCGTTACCGGCCTCCGTGTCACCCGCCGAAGCGTTTCAATGGCAGGCTGCAAGTCTTCCATGTAGTACTGCCGCGTTAATCCGTTGTGTCCCACGCAATAGGCGTCGGCGTATCGACTCTGAGCTGCAGCGCGAGCGAGTTCACTCCGGCTGGTTGGATCCCAGATACCCATGATAACAGCCACGTCTATATCTGTTTGCTGTCCGATATACTTCCAAATCCTGGGGATCTCCGCGAGGGTGTTGTCGCTCCCGAACGTAATGATTCCGGTAAATCCGGCATCGCGAATGAGTCGCAAATCAGCGGCAATTGAATCGGGCTTGGGAGAGGGGGCGAACTCGGGATGAAACTCACGCGGATCGTACGTCACCCAGCGGTGATTTGTCAGGAGCCGTGCGACTTCGGTTCTATCCGGTTTGTAAGGCAAAACGTCGCTGACAACGAAGAGCCAACCAGTAAAGGCAGTAGCTACCATCAGAGCGATTAGGCCGCGTCGGCGGTTCGCATCGGTCTTTTGAAGCGTGGCCCAGAATCGGCGCGGGGCGGCAATGAACCGAAACGTGCGTAGCGTCCCGGACTTTTCAAGGTCCGTTGTGAAAGCGCCCAGGGCCTCGGCCATTGCAGCCGCTGATTGATATCGGTCACCAGGTTTCTTTTGCAGAGCGCGTTGGCAGATTGCCTCAAGCGATTCAGGTATTGTGCCGTGCCGGCTGCGCGCGGAAAACGGATCTGTGTTCAGAATACGTTTGTCGAGGTCGGGACCCCTACCGCGAAATGGTAGCTCTCCGCATAAAGCGTGGTACAGCACGACTCCCAGCGCCCACACATCCGTTCTTGGCGAAAACGACTTGGTATCACCCAAGATCTGTTCGGGCGCCATGTAGGCTCGACTTCCTCGGGTTCCGCGAAGGTTTACAAGCTGTTCCTCTTGAACAGCGATACCATAGTCGGTCAGCATCGGCTCATTGTCTTTGGCTCTTATCAGAATGTTCGCGGGTTTGATGTCTAAGTGTACGACGCCGGCTTCATGCGTGTGTTGGACCGCGTCTGCGACCGCACGGACAATCGCGGCCGCACGAATGGGATCGAGCCGTCCCGAACGAACGACTAGATCAAGCAGCGTGATTCCCTGGACATACTCGTAAACAATATAATTGTCGCCCGGCTCAAGAATTTGCACGATATTGGGGTGCTTCCCAATGCGACCAGCATTTCGCGCCTCATGGCTAAAAAGTGTCGTCGCTTCATCAGCACACCGCGGTTGCACCACCTTCAACGCGATGATGCGATCAGTAGAGGTATCTAGCGCCCGATAAACTCTCCCGAAGGATCCTTCACCAAGTTTTTCGAGGAGTTTGAATCGATCTCGAAAAACCGCTACGAGGTCAGTCTCCCCGGCACTCGCGGGCACGACCGTGTCTATGTCTTGCCCGGTAAACGCGTACGTGGAACATTTTTGGCCGATTTGCTGGGGACGAGTCCTGGAATACGCCTCGATGGCTTGCTCCAGACGTTCTTCGTGCCCGTGCAGCAATGGCCACGCCTGTAGGTAATCTTCCAGCGCGCTTGGGACCCTATTTGTGAACGTGATATCAACCGCGACGAGATGAATCAACGCCGAGACTAGGTCATCACCGCCAAGGTGTGCCACGAACTCGTGGAGACGCGGCGGTTCGCGTCCATTGATCGCCCCTTGCCATGCTTGCTCAAACTCACTGACGAGTCGGTTGAGCCAATTTCCATTTTCGGTATTAACCATCACTGATGTCCTGCGTGAGGGTGCGAGGCCTCGGTTGCAGCCTGAGGGAACTGGTCGCCGCGCTTCGATGCACTTTTCCTGGCATTGCTACTCCCACGAATGGGACCACCAAAGCTGCTCGGCACCAAGCCCCGCGCGCAGCTTCAGTAGAGTACCCCCGACATCCGTGAGGAGCAAGGATGCGAAAGCGCGCCAGCCGGCGTCGCTCAGCCCTTGGTGATCGTCTCGTCCAGATTCAACAGCACGTTGCTCACCGTCGTCCATGCCGCCAGCTCGATGGGATCGATCTCCGACGGGCGCGGCGACTCGCCGATGCCGATCAATTTGTTGGCCGCCGCCGGGTTCTGGCGGTATTTCGCCAGATTCTGCTCGACAATCTGCCGCAGAATCGAGAGCTCCCGCTCGTTTGGCATCCGGGCCGTGCACAGGCGGAAGGCAAACTTCAGCCGAGCGGTCGTGTCGCCACCGCCCTGCTTGAGAATCCGCTGACCCAACACCCGGGCGGCTTCGACGTAGGACGGATCGTTGAGTAACACGAGAGCCTGCAGAGGCGTATTGGTCCGCGCGCGATTGTCGGTACACACTTCGCGGTTCGGGGCGTCGAATGTCAGGAGCGGCGGGTAGGGGATCGATCGCTTCCAATAGGTATACAGCCCACGCCGATACAGGTCGGTCCCTTTGCTCTGCACATACCTATCGCCGGAGGTCAGTTCATCCCACAATCCGGCGGGCTGATAGGGAGAAACACTCGGGCCGCCCACCTTGTGATAGAGCAGCCCACTCACGGAGAGCGCATTGTCGCGGATCATCTCGGCATCCAAACGGAATCGCGGGCCGCGGGCCAACAGGCGGTTATACGGATCGTGCTCCAACAGCTTCGGATCGGCTTTGGCCGATTGGCGGTACGTGGCCGACGTGACGATCATCCGCTGCAAGGCTTTGATATCCCAACCGGAAGCGACGAACTCGGAGGCGAGCCAGTCGAGCAACTCGGGATGGCTCGGCCAGTCGCCGCGCGAACCGAAATCGTCGCTCGTTTTGACAAGGCCCGTGCCGAAGTATTGCTGCCAGTAGCGATTGACCGCGACGCGCGCCACCAGCGGATTATTGGGATCGACCAGCCACTGGGCCAAGCCGAGGCGGTTGTCGGGAGCGCCCGGCGGCGGCTGCGGCAAGCTGGCCGGCACGCCGCGCGAGACCTTCTCTCCCTTGGCGCGGAAGTCGCCCCGCAGCAGCACGAACGTGTCGCGCATTTGCGCGTTTTCTTGCATCACCATCGTGATCGGCACGGCTTTATTCAATTCGCTTTCGGCTTTGCGCAGCTCGTCGAGCTGCTTGTTGAGCGGATCGAGCAGCGGACGCGTTTTCGCGTATACGAACTGTATGAAATAATCGCGCAGCGCCGCGCGCTCGGCGTCGTTGCGTTTGTCGGGCTCAGTATGAATCGCGTCTTGAATGTTTTGTGCCAATTTGGATTTGGGCCTGGCCTTTTCGGCCAGTTCCCAGGCCAGTTGGCTGTCGAATGATTTTGATGCTTGCGAAGTGCGGTTGATCGAGCCCGCCTTGTCCCAAAATACGTGTCCTTCATATTGCGAAAAGGCCATCCCACTCACCGCATCGCCGACGGCCAATCCAACAGCCGCGGCATCCACTTCCAACCGCACCCAACGACCAACTTCGGGCAGCGGGCCCATCGGAAGTCGGCTCGGCGATTTGTCGGTGCCCCCTTCAATCGCGCTTGCGCCCCAATAGGCCCGATGCTCCCACGTGCCATCGTTGAATTGGAGCATGATTGTTTGCGGCGGATTGGCCGGGTCGAGGTAGACGTGGGCAAAAAGCTTGTCGCCCGTGGCGATCGTCAGGCGATCTTTGGAGTTGATAAACAAGTGCTGCGCGAATCCGTTGGCCGTCCGCTCGCAGGCTAATCGACCACTAAGGACCGGCGCCGGCGAGGCGACCCAATGCCATGAGGCGTCTCCTTCCGATCCGTCGGGCAGTGCCATCCGCGGCAGTTCGTCATCGAGCCACACGAATTCCTGCGGCTCGCCCGTCGAGCTATTGGGACTGGGCGGATCGATTGTCGCCCTGGCGACCTCGGCTTTGACGCGCCCTTCCAGATCGCCAATCTGCCGGCGATAAGAGTTCAACTGCGCAGTTTGATCGGGCGTGGGGATTTGCAAATTCGGCACGGGGCTCCCCTGCCGATTGTCGAGGCCCATTTCGGGAATGTTGTTGAAATAGGCATACAGCCGGTAGAAGTCGCGCTGCGTGAACGGATCGTACTTGTGGTCGTGACACTCGCAGCAAGCCAGCGTGGTGCCCAGCCAGACGGTGGCGGTGGTCGTGACGCGATCGTTGGCGTACTTGGTGAGATATTCTTCCGGATCGGCGCCCCCTTCGGAGGTCACCATCACGTTGCGGTGGAATCCGCTGGCGATTCTTTGCTCGACGGTGGCGCCAGGCAACAGATCGCCGGCGATTTGCTCGATCGTAAAGCGGTCAAACGGCATGTTGCGATTAAACGCATCGATGACCCACTCGCGATATTTCCAAATGTTGCGATGGTCGTCGACGTGGTACCCATTGGTGTCGGCATACCGTGCCAGGTCGAGCCATTTGATCGCCATCCGCTCGCCATATTGCGGCGAATTCAACAAGCGATCGACAACCTTCTCGTAGGCCAGATCGCCGGTGTCGGCCAGGAAGGCGTCGATTTCGGCGATCGACGGCGGAAGTCCGGTCAGATCAAAGCTCACGCGGCGAACGAGCGCCGTTTTCTCGGCGTCGGGCGAAGGCTTGAGCCCTTCTCGATCGAGCTTGTTGAGGATGAAGTCATCGATTGGATTGCGCGGCCAGGCCGGATCGCTGACGGCAGGCAATTTTGGTCGCTCGACTTTCAAGTACGACCAGTGCCCCTTCCAAGCTGCTCCTTGCTCGACCCATTTGCGCAGTTTTTCGATCTGGTCGGGCTTGAGGCGAGGGCCGGATTCCTTGGGCGGCATGCGCTCGTCTTCGTCGGCGGTCATCACTCGCGCGATGAGTTTGCTGTCGCTCGCCTGGTGCGGCACGATGGCAAAACCGCCCGATTCGAGAGCCGTCAAGGCGTCTTCCTTGCGATCGAGTCGCAATCCCGCCTGAAGCTTGCCCTGGTCCGGACCGTGACAGGCATAGCAATGATCCGAAAAAATCGGGCGAATGTCGCGGTTGTAATCGACCAGCTCGACCGTCTCAGGATCGGCCGCGTCAGCACGCGACAGCGACCATGACGCAAGGGCCAGCAAAACACAACCGCGGGCCAGCACTCGCGCGACGGTCTTGAGATTGGGCGAGCGGTTCATTGTCGGTACAGGGCGGGAGATTTTGGCAGGATTTTCAGCAACCAGGCAGACGCCCTATTACAACACGCGCGGCGGCGGTTGTCCACCTGGGTCGATTCGGGCGCGGCACAGCCGATCGAGCTGCCTAATACCCCGCCGCGCAGCCGTCCTTGCGGGGCTCGGTGGCGCCGTGCAGGACGCCGTTTTTCCAGTCGATCAAAATGGCCTGGTAGCCGCCGAAACCGTCAGTCTCGGACGAGATCTTATGCCCCTTCCGCTTCAGTGCCTCGACGACTTCGGCGCGGATGCCCGACTCGACGGCGACGGAGCCGCCACCCGATTCGGCGGGCTCGCCGGTGGGCGTGGCGCTGCCGTCGTGACGAACGCGCGGCTCGTCGCCCGCCTCTTGCACGTTCATGTCGAAATCGATCAAGTCGACGAGCACCTGCACGTGGCCTTGGGCCTGCATGTCACCCCCCATCACGCCGAAGCACAGCCACGGCTTGTTATCCTTCGTGACGAAGGCCGGAATGATCGTGTGGAACGGCCGCTTGTGCGGCTCGAGCCGGTTCAAATGCGTCTCATCCAACGCGAACAGTTCGCCGCGGTTCTGCATGGCGAAGCCGACGTTGCCGGGCACGACTTGCGAACCGAACGCCCAAAAGATGCTCTGGATCAACGAACAGCAATTGCGGTCCTTGTCGACCACGGTGAGATAGATCGTATCGCCCCGCTCCAGCCGCGGATTGCCGGCCGGAACATTGGTGGCGGCCCGATCGAGATTTATCAGCTTGCGGCGATTGTCGGCGTAGGGCTTGGAAATCAGTTCGGCGACAGGCAGCTTATGGAAGGCGGGATCGGCGTAGAACCGGGCACGATCTGCGAAGGCCAGTTTTTTTGCCTCCAGAAACCGGTGCAGATATTCGGCGCTGCCCCGGCCCATGGACCTTAGATCGTAGGGCTCCAGCAGATTGAGCATTTCCAAGCCGGCGATGCCCTGCCCGTTGGGCGGCAGCTCCCAGACGTCGTAGCCCCGATAGTTCGTCGAAACCGGTTCAACCCATTCGGATTTATGCTCGGCAAAATCGCGCATCGAGAAATATCCGCCGTGCGACTCGCTGAAGGCCACGATCTGGCGGGCGATCTCGCCTTTGTAAAACGCGGCGCGGCCCTCGTTGGCCAACAAGCGATAACTGGCCGCCAGATTCGGATTGCGGAAGAGTTCGCCGGTGGCCGGCGCGTGTCCGCCGGGCAAAAAAGTTTTGGCCGAGTCGGGCCAGTCGCCGAGCGTCTGTTCCGAGCCCTTCCAATCCTGCGCGATGACTTCCGAAACCGGCGCGCCCCCGTCGGCGTACTCAATCGAAGGCTGCAACAATTCGGCCAGCGGCCTGGTGCCGAATCGCTCGCGCAGATCTTCCCAGCCGGCTACACAGCCTGGAACCGACCAGGGGAGCAAACCCTCGCTGGGAATTTTGGTGAGTCCTTTTTTGCGAAATTCTTCGCGCGAGAGTTTGTAAGGACTGCGGCCGCTGGCGTTCAGGCCGTAGAGCTTTTCGGTCTTTGCGTCCCAATAAATGGCGAACAAGTCGCCGCCGATTCCGCAGTCCATGGGCTCGACGACGCCCAGCATGGCGTTGGTCGCAATCGCGGCGTCCGCGGCGTTGCCGCCTCGTTTCAGGACGTCCAAGCCCACTTGGGCCGCCAAGGGCTGACTGGTCGCCACGATGCCGTGCTGGGCGACGACCACTGAACGACTTTGATGCGGATTGGCGGCGGGCCGATCGTATTCAGCTCCCCAGGCGGCGCCGCGCTCGAAAATCGCTGGATGGATGATGCCGGTCAAAAAGACGATGAGAGCCGAACCGACGACGTATCGTTGCATGTTGCAGGACCTCATCAAAGCCAAAGTGAATGCGTCCAAGCCCGCCGACGAAAGCCGCTAAGCCGCAAGCGACCATGAAATGCCGCTCGCCAACATCACCGTTCGGTTGCGTCCCCTGGCTCCAAGGATGCCAGGCGGACAGAGCATCTGCAAGTGTACGGGCGTGAATTTCGCGGTGAGGTGCCACTGACGTTTCGCCGGCGCGTGCTTGTGTTTCGGTGCGGCACTGGCAAGATGCAACTGGTGGGCACAAAAACGTGCGGGGAGGGGGACTAGTGGGCGCCCGCGGGCACCGCGCTTTCCAGCACAGGGGTCGCGGGCGGGTCGTCGGCATGATCGTCCGGCACGCCCACGGCCAACAGGGTTCCGCTGCTCATGAAGCCTCTACCGTCTTTGTTGTGCTGGGACCAGATCACGTCGACGACGAACGACAGGCGCTCGCCGGGGCCAAATTGAAAATCCAACAGCACGAGGTCCGTTGCAAATGGCTCGGCGTGGTTGAAAGCAACCGTGTGCGTTGAAATCTGGCAAAGCGAACCGTCGATTTTTTCGATGAAGTTTGGATCGAGTTCGAGACGATGTTTTTCGATTGGGGTCACTTGCAGCGGCAAGCGGGCCAACAGCGCGGCTTGCGAGCAGCGTGGCATGCGGCCCGACGCTTTGGGGCGTTTGTGGACCTCCGCGGCGTATTTTCCCAGCTTGCGGACACCGGCGCTGATCGTCTCGATCGCGGCACTTGCTTCGTTGAATTTAGCCACCCGACGGTCCAGCTGTGCTTGCAGCGTGCGGCATTGATTCCAGCGATTCGTGGCTGCCCGAACTGTCTCGAGACGTCCCAGTCCGACAGCCGCCACGAGTCCGAAGGCGCCGAGCTTGGCCCAAATCGGCTGCCAGTGGTCATCCAGCGTGCGACCCCATGCGGCGGCTAGCAGACAGACGCTCAGCCACCCAATCAGGCTCGGAATGGATATGACCCGCGGGAATCTCTTTTCGTCGGTAGTGTCCATGCTGCCCCGATGCGAAGTTGCTTGAAACACAGCTCGACCACGGCAATCTTCACCTGTAAAGGTAGGTTAACGGTGGCATTCGTCAAATCAATGGCGGTCCCGGGCAATCCTTCAATTGCGCAACGCCGGACGGCGGCGGAAAATGGCTGTTCGTGGCCAAGCTTGTCGGCAAGCGCAATCGTCAAGGGTTGATCAAAACTCATATCCCGCGCCACCTGCACCGATGAGTCGGCGGTGCCAAATCGCGGCCTCATTCTCAAACACAGAGAGTCCGTTTCGACTCGCCGCCGCTTTTGACCGCCCCTGAAAATGACCTAGGCTTCAGTTGGCGGATTCCTTCTCCGCTAGCGCGAGCGATCGCCAACGCGGATTGGCGACCCATCACGTCCATTAATCACGTCTACGCGGCACGACCCACAAGCAACTTCGCTCACCGCCGGTGCATGCGACGAGCATTGTTGCTGAAAAGGCGAACGCAATGGTCCGCAAAAAACTGGCCAAATTTCGAGCCGCCTTCGAACGGTTGGAAAATCGCGACCTGATGACCGCGGATCTGTCGCTGCTGTATCGCAGCACGCATTTGGATATCTCGTGGACGGATTCCCTGGCGGCGACCGCTCAGCAACTGGTAGGTTCATCGGTCACCAGTCTGACGATGTACAGCGCGGGTCACGGTTCTAGCTTCATTCCGCCCACGTCGGCCACACACAACCCGACAAGCAAGCCAACGAGCACTCCTGCGGCGAAGCCCGACTGGTTCGACCAGAATATCAGCGATTTGGCTCTGCGCAATCTGGTTCGACAAGACGTCAACAAAGATCACGTGCTTAATCGCTCGGACATGTTGGGGATCTTCGGCGAAGTCGAACAAGATGGTAAAGTCACGTCGAATGAATTGACAAGCCTGAAGCACGTCGTGGGCAACACTTCATACTTCGTCGGGGTCGATTACGTCGACGTGCTCTCCTCCGACGTGGTCAACGGCAATGCGGCCAACGCCCATTACCGGGGCTCGACGCTCGGCAATCTCACCGCGGGAGCCAGTTCGAAACAACTCGACGAATTGGTTCACAAATGGTTCTACGGCGATGATCATCCCGCCCTTACTCCGGGCTGGGGCCTGAGGTATCAAAAGGCCGCCGGCAGCTTGTTCCCTCACACTCCCTCCTATGTCGACGTGCACCAAGGCATCATCGGCGATTGCTATCTGCTGGCCAGCTTGGGCGAAGCCGCGATTGTTAATCCCAATCTCATCACGAACATGTTTATCGTCAACGGCGACGGCACCTACACCGTGCGGTTCTACCACAACAACGTGGCCGACTACGTGACGGTGGATTCGCAACTGCCGGTCAACGACTCGGGAACTTATCTCTACGCCAATCTCGGCCAGAACATCCACAGCAGTAGCACGCCCTTATGGGTCGCACTTGTCGAGAAGGCGTACGCGCAAATGAATGAATCCGGCTGGCTGCGGGCCGACGTGGGCGATACGGGGCACAACAGCTACGACGCACTCTCCGGCGGCTATATGTTCGACGCACTCAATCAAATGACGAATCAACGGACCGGCGATTACTATGTGAATCAAAACGTGTTCACATCGCTTTACAATTCGGGGAAACTGATCACCTTCGGATCTATCGATAATCCCATCGACCGCTCCGTTGTCGGCGACCACGCCTATGCCGTGCTCTCCTACAATGTCAGGACCCAGCAAGTGACCCTGTTCAATCCCTGGGGTCTCAACAACGGCTACGCGCCGGCCACCGTGATGCTGACTTGGACGCAACTGAACAACGACTTCGGCGACATGGAGTTCACATTCTAGCCGGGGGGCAAAGTCGACCGGGCAACCCAGACTGCCGGATGTCCGCCTGCCGGCGCGAATCTGCCGATCGGCTTGCCCCAGAACTACTGCCGCGAGGCTTCGGCCTGAATCTCGGCCTCGAAGTCGCCCGAGAGCGCCGCGCCGCCAGCGATCGTGGGGCGCATGTTGGGATACACCTGGTGAAATTTCTCGATAATGGCTTGATACGGCACGTCGGTAAATGGGCCGTAATCGTGCACGTATTCCATGTACCGATGCCCTGCAAGATCAAAGGGATGGTAAAGGGAATCATGCACGCCGTCGAAATCGAGTGGGGCCAGTCGGGCTTTTTCGCAGAGCGTGCGATTGAAGGCCACCGTCGCCTTGACCCACTTGCCGCGCAAATACAGCTCGTTGTATCCATGGTAGTAAAACACATTGGTGCCCAAAAAATCGAGCAGCTTTTGCGTCGCCATGTGGTTGCACACATTGGCATAGCCTAGTCGGCACGGCACGCCTGCCGCCCGGCACAGCGCCGCGAGCAATACCGACTTCGGCACGCACCACGATTGGCCGCTGGCCAACACGTTCGTGGCGCGAAAGCCATCCACCCGCAGATCCAGGTTGTAAGCCGTGTAGCGAATGCCGTCGCGGACGGCGTAGAACAGCCGGCAGGCCCGCTCGATCTCGTCCGTCGTGTTGCCGACCACCTCGCGCGAAAGTGCGACAATCTCCGGCGCGTCCGAATCGACAAACCAGGTCGGCGTCAGAGACGGCTCGATATTCTCGGACATGAATGGCCGCGTGCAAGGGGGCTAGCAGATAAACCGCGCTATCGGATTCTAGGTCAAGCTCACGTTCGCAACAAGCGAACTAACGTGTTGGCTCGCTTGAGGGTCGGCGTATCATTGCCGAGCGCGTGCCGGGCCTGTCGCTCTATTGGAGCCCCCCGATATCAGGGCGTTTGAGCGCAACCGCCCGTTCCATGCATTCGCTAGGGATCAATTTACCGGTCATGCGAGCGCTACCGGTCGCGGAAGCTGTGCGGGAGGTTGCACGTGTCCGATGAGTCCAGGTGTGGTATGATGGGGTCGCAAGTCGATAGCTATTAGAAAGATCCACAGCCGCAATAATCATGAAACCTATTCGACTACTTCTACCAACGATCATCGCGGCGATGCTTGGGAGTGCTTCGGCCCAAGCGCAATTGTTCTCTCAGCGGCCCGCAGCCGGCCAACCGACGACGCCGACATTCCCCGGCGGTGCGGGTATTAATGCGGGCCGATCCTCGACCGGGACCATCACGGCCAACTCGCGCTTTGTGCGCGGCGGCCGCCAACCCACGGATTTCGTGGGCTCCGACTCAGGTGATCGGCGCGGTTTCGTGGGGTCTCAGCAAGCTCGCGGCCGCCGCACCACGACACCCACCACGACCGGCTTGCAACCACGGCCGGAGCCCAATGTCAATCAAGCCCAAACGCAAAGCGAATCGAATTCGCCCACGAGCCTTTATCCGCCGCGCTTGACGCTCGATGACGAACTTACGGCGATCCAGCCGACGGGAGTTCAGGCGGCACTCCAGAGGCGGTTGGAGCGATCGCAGGCGATCCGGCGGACGGGCCCACTTGAGGTTTCCCTCGAGGGCCGGACGGCCACTCTGCGGGGGACGGTCGCGTCCACAAGGGACCGCGCCTTGGCGGAACTCTTGCTGCGATTGGAACCCGGGGTCTCAGACGTGCAAAACGATCTGAAGGTGAAGCCCGTGGCTGAGCCGATTGCGAATCCGCCGGCCCTGCCGGCGTCGATCCCTCGGGAGTTCTAGCCGTCCGTTGAGCCCCGTTGTCGGGCGCGGACCTCGTGGTGTCGACAGCGGTCGTGCTCGTCGCCGAGTCGTCGGGGGCGCTCGCTGCCGGATCGCTCCAGCCTGCGCGACCAAGGCGTGGCGGCAGGGTGATCGTGGTCGTCGTCATCTTCTCATTCGGCGGCTGTTCGTCGACAATTGTTTCATGCGTGGCCTGCCGCACGGTGCTCTGAATGCGCGCGGGCAACCTGCCCGTTGGCAGGGAATCCTGCCCATCCTCAGCCGATGCCTTGAATCCTGGGAGGATATGACGGGACATTTCCGAAACCACGATGGCGCCGCCTTTGCGCGACTCGAAACGCAGAATCAAGCTGATCTGCCGTTGCGGACCGCTGGCGTCCTGCCACGGGATCCAAATGCTATACGAGTGGCCCAAGTCCGATTTGCTGTAATGCTTGTCCAAATACTCCGCCGGAAACACGAACTTGCGCGCCGGCGTCGCGCGCTCGCGCCCGTCCGTATCGTCATAGCCGTAGACCGTCAGCGATCCGTCGACCTTGATTGGCGTCTCGTCGTCCTTGCCGTAAAACAAGACGCGCGCTCCGAATCCCGATACGCCCGGCAGTCCCGGTTGATTGAGCACGGTGTCGGTCCAAAACGCCGTCGTGCGCAGCGGCGTCAGTGGTTTGCTGCTTTGGCCCGGCCAAGTGATCGTTTTGGGCACCTTCAGCGGAGCGCAGCCAACCGCGAGGCTCGACAGGATCGAGCCCATCAGGAGTAACGTTTTGGCCGGTCGCATGAACATCCGTGTTTGCGCTGCTGAATAGCGAGTTTGTAGAACGGCTTCGTTGCCGCACGATCGTCGAAAGGTCGCCCTAAGGACTGGAAAACGACGTTTGGCCGTCGGGATAAGCAACCGCCCGGGTTTGATCGAAATCCGGTGGCCTGATGCCATGGTTGGCCGCTGGGGCTATGCCCTTTCCCGGAGGCGCCGGCGATTCATTCGGCTGCGGCGATCGGGCATCGGCAGTCTCGACCGGCCGGGTTTCGTCCGGCGCCGGGCCGCGTAGTTTGGCATTCGTGGACTTCAGTTGGCGCAACATCCGTTTGGCGGAAACACCCGGTCCGGGGAGTTTGGCCGGCTCAGCATTCGGGCCGGCGGGCAAGGCGCCTTCCGGCGTCGGTGTCGGCTGCGCTCCACGGGGATTCAAATCGGGATAAATCACCGGCGTCTGGGAGTTGCAGGTCGGACAATCGGCTCGCGTGCAGAATTCGCCGTCGCCGTGAATTCCATGCACGTCGGCGGCACACCAGTGCATCCGGGCCGCCTCGGTCTGCTTCAGGCGTTGAGCATCTTCGGGGCTGCGCACCACTTGGGGCGTCAAAATGATCAGCAGCTCGGTCCGCTTCCCCACGAACTGGTCGTAGCGGAACAAGTTCCCCACGAGTGGCACGTCCGCCAGATACGGCACCCGGCGGTTGAGCCTTTTTTCGCTCTTCGTGATCAACCCGCCCAGGACGATCGTCTCGCCGTTGGCCGAGCTGACGGTCGTGTGCGCTTCGGTGATGTTGATCTTCGGCGACCGAATCACATTGCCAGTAGCCGACACGGCGATCGGAATGCCTTCTGCCTCGGCGCCCAATTCTGACTTGATCGCATCAATGTCCATGACCACCATGCCCTCGGGGCTGATGCGGGGCGTAACGCCCAAAATCAGCCCCACGTCATACAGTTCGGTGCCGGTCGTCTGCCCGAAGCTCGTGAACGACGCGGTGACGACGCGGGGAACCTTTTGACCAACCTGGATATAGGCGGGTTGATTATCCATCGTCATCACTTGCGGGCGACTGAGGACATCGAGCCGCTGATTCTGCTGCAGTGCGCGAAGCAGCGCATTGAGTCCTTTGCTGCTGGCCGAGAGCACCAGGCCGCCAAATCCTAAATCGCTGGTGCGGCCAATGGCGAAATTCGATAGCGCCTGGCCCCCGGTTTTCGCTGCCGTCGCCAGGCTGGTCGCACTCCCGCTGTTGCCCAGCGCCGGATTGAGAGAATTGTTGAAATCAAAGCCGGGCGTGTTCGCCGCGGAAAGAACCTTTTGCGTCTGGGTTGTCGTGGGTGGGTTGCCGAACGTCGTGGTCGTGGTCTGGAAAATTGGAGTCCCCAGCAAGCTGCGGTCAAAGAGCACCGAGTCTTGCAACCCCCATTCGATGCCGAACTGCGTGGTATCGTCGAGTGCCACTTCAGCAATCAACACCTGAATCAAAACCTGCGGCGGTTGGGCATCGAGCTTCTCGACGAGCTTGTTGATCTCCTCGAAAAACCGCGGCGTGGCGCTAATGATCAGCGAGTTGCCCACCGGCTCCGGAACCACGACCACTTCGCTTTCGATTTGCTGGAACGGGCTGATGGTGCCGGGAGCCGCCTGTTGCAACTGCCGTTCGCTGCGGAGAAATTGGTTGATCGCGTTGGCGACATCGTCCGCCGGCTCGTTCTTGAGTCGATAGACCGTGTTCTTCCGCTGCTGCACCTCCTTTTCGTCCAATCTCAGCAAGAGCGCTTCGATAATCGCCAAATCACCCGCCGATCCGCTGGCAATAATGCTATTGGTGCGAGTTTCCACGGAATAGTGCAAAGGCGCGAACGACGTTTCGCCTTCGGCTTTGGCCAGCGTCGTGCCGGTTGTGGTGGCCGTCTGGCTAGGCAGCAGCGCACGGAGCATCAGCACCAGGCTCGCGGCATCGCCATTGATGATATGGAAGACCTTGATCTGAGCTACCGACACCGGCGTGTCATCCATTTGCTCGATCAGCGCGGCAACCAGTCCCATGCTTTCGACCGGAGCGGAGACGACCAGCGTGTTAGCCCGCGCATCGGCCGTGATCTTCACGTCGCCCAGAATGCCCGATTTGATAATCTTCTCACCGAGCGGGTCGACGGTGAGCAATTCAAGTGCGTGGGATTTTCCGCCGGCCGCGGTCCCTTGTGCTTGCCCCGCACGTTGAGATTCGATGGCGGATTGCAGCGTGGTTGCCAGATTGGCCGCCAGCGAATTCTTGAGCTTGAACACCCGTACTTGATTGACCGCCGCGCTGCGAGCGGTATCGAGCCGCGTGATCAGCAGTTCGACTTCGCCCATGTCGCGCGGCGCCGCTTGCACGATCAACGAATTCGATCGCACGTCGGGCGTGACCGCCACCTTCGGACCCAGCGCCGTGCGCTTCGCGAAGAACTCCTGCACGGTCGTGCTGGCCGCGGCCGCCGGCGCGTGCCGCAGCCGGAACACGCGCAATTGCGTTTGCGGCTCGACGGGCTGGTCGAGCTTGTCGATCAATTCCTTGACGGAGTTAATCGCGTCGCCCCAGCCAATCAACAGCAGCGCATTCGGTTTCGCCAAGGCCGTGATGCTGACCCGACCGGGCCGACCAGCGAGCAAGTCCTTTTGAATCATGGCCAGCATCGGCGCGATTGCTTCGCTGCCGACGTGCTTGAGAGGAAGCACCTCGATCGACGGCACCGTTTCGGCGCTGAGCCGCTCGATATCCTCGATGATCCGCAATGCCTCGTTCACGTCGCGATTGCTGCCCCGCAGAATGATCGCGTCCAGATCGCTCAGCGTTTCGATCTCCAGATCGAGCCCCAACTCGCGCAGCCGCTCGCGCGTATTGTCGGCCTCCATGGCTCCCGGCGCGGTGGCTGACCCGCCCGGCGGCGTGCCGGCCGGCTGGGAAGCCTCGCCGGCGGCCGCCTCTTGGGCCATCTGAAGCGAATTCTCCGCGCGACGCGAATCGAATCGGCCGGGCCCGACACGCTGTCCCGCCGGCCTGGGATCGCGCGCGGTTCCCGCCGGTGAAATAGCCGCCGGATCGCCGCGGCGATACGCATCGACTGCTAGTTGCACTTTTTTCGGATCGGCCTTGCGCAGCGAAACCGTGCGAACCGTGCCGGCCGATGTCGTACGCGAACCGTCGTAGGCCTCAATCAGACGCACCACTTGCGACAAGAGCGGATCGCGTCCCGTGATCATCAGGCCGCCACGTGCCTCATCGACGTGTAACAGCACGCTCGTTCCCGCGTCATCGGTCACGGAATAATCAATACTTCCGCGTTGCCGCCGCAGGCGCGGGCCGAAGAGTTTGCGCAATGTCGGTTCGATTTGATTGCCGCGCCATTGCGACAGCGTCACGAAGTACTCACTGGCTTCCGTTTTAGACAGTTGCGACAGAACGGTTTCGGTGGTTTCGCGCGTACGCGGCAGATCGGCGGCCAATTGTTGCGCAATCGCGGCATGGATTTCGTTGGGCGCCAAAACCATGATCTGCCCCGACTGGGGATCGGCCGCGATCCGCACGCTTTCGTCGCCGCCGTAGCGCTTCCGCAAAACTTCGATTCGCGCCGCCACCTGGTGCGGCGGGCAGGGATATGTTTTGAGACTCACGGGCCCCGTGGTGGTGGTCTGGCCGCGGGGCTGATCGACGGCCGTAATCAATCGCTCGGCTACCCATTGCGATTTCGCGGGGCCCCGCACGGAGATTTGGTTCGCGCGAGCGCTCACCTCGACTTCCGCTTCCTTGCCCAGCAGTTCGGTAAGCATGCGAGCCACGTCGGGCGCCGCCTGATGCCGCAAAGCGTATGTCTTGAATGCATCGGCTGGCGACTCGCGTTGTGCCACCGCCACGGCGGACCATAAGAGTAGCGCCACGCACGCGCAGACACAGACGTGCCAACGCCTGGCCACCAGCGCAACGCGCAGCTGCGGGAGATGTTGCATGGAAATGACTTATGGACTTGTCGAGCCGGCCCAGAGCAGCCAACCCGCACGACTAAGAAATGTGGCCCGGAGAGTACAATGCTCCGTCCATCTCGCCAAGATCAATCTCGCTAGATGCGTTGATCTCAATGCGTTGAACACGCCGCAAAACAACTTCGGGAAGCGCGGGCAAAGCAGAGCACCAACAGGGTTGGGGTAATTCGCATCCGCTTCGCAAAGCTTGTCAAAACTCGGCCGGCAAGGTGCTAGCTTGCATCAGATTCTCACCGACGGAAATCAGCCATCGTTCGTCGTCGCAAAGCAGAACGACCTCAGAACCATGGATCTCGGCGACCGTTCCCTTGAACTGTCCGATTTCGAAACTCTGTTGTCGCCGCAGTTTGAGCAGTTTTCCGGAAGCTCGCAGCGTGAACCAAGCCTCGGGCTCGCCATTCACCTCGATGACGGCCGTCAAGTATGCGAAGTCCGCTTCGTCGGCCCCATTGCCGCCGACGCCGAACAGATTTCGCTCGACGATGGCCTGGTACTCGGCCAGATTCTCGGAGGCAAGCCGATCCGACACTTTCATACTGAGTTGCTTCTGCCGATCTGCCTCCGGCAAGGAGAAGGCTTCGATTGCAAGCACGATTTCAAGCTCTTCCAACCGCGGCACCGGCGTCAGGCTCATCGATTGAATCTGATGCAAATGATCGGCCCGATAAAAGTCGAACAGAAATCTCGTCAATTGCTTGAGCGAACCGCGGCTGCGGACCGAAAAGTTGAGCGCATCGTACATGCCCTTGCGCGTCACCGGCTCGCTGGAGTCGACGTTCGGATTGCTGAATCCGGCCGAACTGACCAGTCCCACCAGCCAGGCTTGATACAAGCTGCGGGCGACTTCCGTATCGGAGGGCAGTGATTGGGCCTGCCAGTGCTTTAATTCCTTGCTGGCTTTTTGAAAACGGGCCAGATCGAGTTTGCGCTTTTCGATATCTTCGCGCAGCCGGCCAGTTTCCTCACGCCGCTCGGCCAGCGGTGTTTCGTAACTGGCTTGATAGATCCAATGTCCACCATAGGCTGCCGCGATGGCGCCCAAACCGGCGGCGAGGATCATTTCACGCTTGTTCACAGCTTCACCGTTTTAATTCGCCGCGGACCGCCTGGAAGCTTTGCTCTTCGCCGTGGTCCTTTTTTTTTCTTCGGAGGATTCTTTGTCGCTCGGTTCCGGGCGGTTGGGAAGATGGCTGACGTATTGCCCCTTGTCGCGCGGCGCGACGACCAACGACGACTCGAAGTGCCAGGAGTAACTTTTATCTTGCATCCGCTCTTGCACGTGTTTGCTCGCGATTTGATGGAACTTGTCGCGCAAGCTGTTCTCAATCCGACTCACGATCACCGGATCCCGGACCACGCCCGTCATCTCGATCGTGCCGCCGGAGATGCGCGAATGGGTCATGTTCATCCTCAGCAGCACGGCATCGCGGCCGCCAGGCATCCGCAACGAGAGGTCGCGAAGTTCGTCGAGCCAATTGACGTCGTTTTCGCCCCAATCGCGAATGGCTTGGATGACCTTTTGCTGCTTACTGGCTTGCTTGAACTTTTCGTCGAGCTTGTCCAACTCCGCCGTCAAGGATTCGTTTTCCGCAGCGACCTGAGCAAACGTGGTCCACACACGGTAGCCCACCAGCAGGACCATCAGGCCCGCGGCAAGGCCAGCCAGGGTCGCCGTCCGACGCCGGTCGGGGGGAGCCGGTTTTTTCCGCGGATGCAGAAAATCGATCACGTGAGCGCCGCGCTCGGCTTCGACGGTCAACATGCCCAACAGCGAGCTGAAGCGGCCGGCGTTTTCCGGAATCTCCGCGGGCGGTTGGGCTCTCGTGGCAAATGGGTCGACGAGCGTCACGGCGATCGGAAAATCGCCGCCCAATTGTTCCAGTAGCGCCGGATGCTCGGCCAGCGAGCCAAACAAATAGGCTGCTCCGACCGTCTGGCCCACCAGTTGGCTTTGCGCGACGACCAGGGTGCGATTGATTTCGGCGACCAGTTTTTTGGCCGCTGCCGGGTCCTGCGAAGCGTTGCTCCGCCGGACGGTGCGCCAAAACACGACTTTGCCATCGACGAGAATGCTCAAATCGACTTCCTCGGCAAACACGTTGATGAGCAGCGAGGCACCTTCGCGTCGGTCGGACGAGCTCGCCAACAGTGCCGCGGCCGAGTAGGGCCGCAGGACAATCGCGTCGGGGGCGACTCCGGCGTCCAGGCAAATCGCTTGAATCTGCTCCAGGCGTTCGCGCGAAAGAGCGACCGCGGCCACTTTGCGCGGCTTGGCCGGATCATCGTTCAATGGCACAAAGTCGAGCACTGTATCGTCCGCGACGACGTTCGACTCGCGCATGGCCTGGTTGCGCACCATCTCCGGCAGTTCGCTGTCGGCCGACGGAGGGAGCGAGAGGTTGAGAACTTCGACCTGGCTGCGTTCGATGCCCAACAACGCCGCCACGCGGCCGAGTTTGTGCGCGGCCAAGACCGGTTGCAATGCCAGGCCCGCTTGCAATCGAGAACTGCCGCCCTCAGCCCCCGGCGGTATACTGACGCTGCCGGCCGCTTCGATCGCCAGTCGCGAGCCACGCGTGCTGGCCACAACATAGCGCGCTTCGTGTTGGTCCCAATCAAATGCCAGCCATCGCGCCATTTTGTAACCAAGCCCTTTCCGAAGCTGCCGCTGTTTTGATCTTTGGTCTAACGAGCGTTGCGGCCCGCTGATTGATGCACGGCGGCGCCGGCTCGGTCGCCGCGACCGCGCCGACGGTAATCGCCTGCACTGGCTCCGTCGGCTGCCAGGTACTCCAACGGATATCCCGTTCCCCACAGCCGCAGATCGTTCCAAACCACTTGCCGCGCCGGAACGGTGGCGGCGTCGATCACGATTTCGGCGCGAGCCGACGGCCCGCCGCCGTCGAAGTGGCCAACAATTTGAGCCCGCACGACGTCGCCGCCTGCCGAAAGGTTGGGCAGCAACGTTCGCATCCGCGGCAAATCGACCACGCCCTCGCTCAATAACCACGTGGGATAGCGTCGGCTGAGATCGTCTTTATTCGTTTGCGAGTCGCGGGCCGCGATGATGCGACCGGCCAGGGCGTCGTCCATGCCAGGCACACAGAGCAATACGGCGCGGGGCGCATGGTTCACACTCACTCCGCCGCGAAGGACCGGCGCGCCGATCACGGTGGTTTTATCCAGCAGCTTGGGCAATTGTTGGCTCGACGACGCCGCATCGCCGGCTGCGGGGCTGGCATAAACTTTCGCCGGCTGTCCGGCCGCGCCGGGAATCGCCACTCGCGTACCCACCACGTCGAGCACCGAGCCAATCATAAAGCGTGGCCCCGTCGCGACGTCCGGCGGAGGCACGCCGGCCACGCCTGGGTCGGCGCCGAAATAGGGCCCATACTGACGATAGGCAACGATGAAGCCTGCCCAGTTCGGGTCGAGTGCTTCAATCAACTGCTGAAAAAGTTTTGTCAGGTCCATGCCGTTGAGATCGACGCGAGGTCGGCCGTCGGAGGTCAAATTACGCTGGCCGCTATAGAGGGTCAGGAGTGAGGCCCAGGGCGTGGTTTTCAACCCTTGCGACGCGGATCGCTCATGCGTCGAGGCCCGCGCCAACTCTTCGGGTTCTATCTGATGATTGTAGTTGGCGTCGGCGCCGAATAACAATTCGCGCGTAACTCCTTTGACCAGCAGCAGTTCCTCCAAGCACTCCGGCAGACCATTGCGCGGGGCGTAGGGCTGCTCAAGGCCGGCGTAGTATTCGGTCTCCGCGCCCGTCTCGCGCGGCACTCGATCAGCATCGATCCAATCCAAGATCGCGTCAGCCACCGCGGGGGTCATGCCCGGAAAATTCAACAGCGCCTTGCGGCCACTGCCCGGCTGCTGCTGATCCCATCGCAGTAAGTCCGCCAGGTGCAACCGGCCCGATTCGTTTTCCACCCCGAAGCGAATACCCGACACCTCGCCCTCTTGCATCAAAGGGGCGATCACGCTGAAGTGGGCCTGATGTGACGGGGCGCGGCGGATAGAGCGATCTTCGGGCACCAGCGGAATTCCGCGCAGTAACGTGGGGTTGTTGTACAGCCCACCGACGAGGTTTTGCTTCTCCGCCGGCTGTTCGCAAAGCCATTTCAAGAATTCCACGCCCGAGCCAATCGCCTGCTCCAGCCGCAATTCATCACCATGCAGGTGCGTGGCCTTATTTTCCGTAAGCATCAGTTCGGCGAAGCTGAAGCCGGCCAGCGCGATCATCACCACCACGATCAGCACGAGGACCAAGACCATGGCGGCTCGGGCGGGGCTTCCTGCCGGACCACGTGCATCGTACTTGCGGCGGGACTTGCCCTTAGCGACGTGCGCCATTTGTGTCCGCCCCCAGAGGTCGTTCGGCGCCGCCACGGCCGCCAAAGTTGACCAGTTGGCTCCGGCCATCGCCATGGACCGGCTCGGCGGCCGCTGGCAAATGGATCACCAAACGATAGATGGGCAGTTGCGGCGGCTTGACTTTGGATTCTTCACTCGCCGATTCGTTCGTCAAGTGATGCGATTGCTGCTCCGGTTCGTCGAAAGCACGCAACTGCACAACCACCTCGATCGCCAGGGGCAATGCCTTGCGCGTCGCGCTGTCCCATTCCTTCAGCCACTCTCCTCCATCGAAGTACCGAATCCCAAACTGCGCCACCTCCGGCACCTTCGCGCTGGACTTGTCGTCTGCGCCCTCGGAACGGACCTCCGACGGAATCGGCTCCATCATTGCGGCGGCATCAGTACCGTCGGTGGTCGAAAATGGTCCTCGCGGGGGCCGGGCGGGGGCGCGCTTTGCGGCATGGGCTTGCTCCCAGTCGAGTTCACGGCGCACTAGAAACGTCCGCAGTTCTCCCGAGGGATGCTGCGGATCTCGCCCCTCTTCGAACGCGTAGACCACGGTTTGCAACTCGGCGGCGCGCGAGGGCCGTTTCGCTCCCATTGGCAGCCGCTCATCAAGCTCGGCCTCGGGCCGAGCAACTGCCGGCTGCAGGATGTCCATCTGCAAGTAATTCTCCGTGCCGAACAGCCCCGAGGGGCGCAGCGAAGACGTCACCGCCAGGGCGCTCGACGCGGGCGGTGTCGCGTTGGGTATTGGCGGCGCGGTGGCATTGGGACCAGCAGGACTGGCCGGCGCGACCGGCGCGGGCCCGGGCGACCGATCAGCGGCCGGATTGGCCGGCGGCGCCACTGCCGACTGCGCGCCAGCGGGCGACGGCGGAGCACTTGCCCCATTGGCGCCAGTGGCCGGTGCGACTCCCGGGGTTCCCGCAGTGGTTGGCGAATTCGACGAGGGGGGTGCGCTGCCGGGTCCGCCCGATAGCAAGCCGGACTGGGGCGGAGCAGGCGGCGGCGGGGGCGGCGCCTGCACGATCGCGTGCAGATCGTCCGACATCTGCTGTAGCAGCGTGCGGGCCAACTGGGATTGCTCGGTTTTGGTCTGCCCCGTGTCGAACAATCGCGAATGCATGCTCAGCAGCGTCCACAAGCCGGCCAACAGCGCGGCGGCCAGAACCATCGTCAACAAGACCTCGATCAGCGTAAAGGCGTGGGTCGTGCGAACGTGCGGATGGCGAGTGCTCACGGAGTCGGCCCTCGCTTCGAATCGGTCAGCTTGCCAGCGGCACTAGCCGACGCGTTTTGCTGATCGATGTTGTCGCGAGCCTGCGGGTCGCGAATCCAGCGGACCAATGTGAATTTGGCCGACTGCTTTTGCGGCTTCGGCTCATGCGCGGCGCTCACCTCGAGTGCGACGAAGCCCGACTGCGGCAACGGACGCAGATCGACCCAAACCACCCACTGGGGATCGTCCTCGGAGGGCGTGGGACGCGACGGCTCGATGCGTGCAACGTGGGCCAGAATCTCATTCAGCTTGGTCTGGCAAATCAATTGCGACTTGGCCAGGTCGCGGGCCGAGCTGGCGTGCCGGCTGCCGATACTCACCAGTTCCATCAGCACGATGGCCGAGCCGATCATGATGCCCGTGGCCAGCAGCACTTCCAACAACGAAAATCCGTACCGTGGCCTGCATGTCATCGCAGTTCCTCTTCGTGCCGCGGCTTGCTGGCCGTGGCCACGCCGGTCAGCCCGCGCAGCGAGACTTCGACAAACGCGCGGTGTTCGCCCTTGAGCCGAATGTGGGCATTCTCGGTCCGGCCATTGGGATAAAACACGATGGGATCCGACCAGCCATCTTCACTGACCGCGGCGACCGCTTGAACATCCCCCTGATCTTCCAGCTCGAAACTCACGCCTTGGGGAAGATCCTGCTCGACGACGCTTTCCAGCACGGGATCCGTGGTTTCGTCGCGCTGCCGATCGCGATCGATGCGCGCGCCTGCGCGGCCGTGCCCGTCCGCGAGCGAAGTTGGAGCGATTTCGAAACGGCTTTGGCCCAGCTTGTAACGAAACTGCAAAGCAACGCCCGACTTCATCGCCTTGAGCCGCGTCTTAGCTAGTTCCACGCGGACCTGCTTCGCGGCCGATCGCAAGCGGCTATCGCTGAGCGCTTCGCGCAGCGCCGGCTGGCTCAGCGCCGTGACGGTCACCAAGACCGACAACACGACGAGCATTTCGGAAAGCGTGTAACCCTTCCGCGAGATTCGATCGTTTGCTTGACTCATGGTAGCACCTCGTCGCTTGCAACAACCTGCCCCTCCGCAATCAAAAAACCTACTTCTTGCGCTCTTCATCCTTGTTCCAACTCACGATGTCGTCTTCGGTTCCATCTTTGCCGTCGGGACCCGAGGACCAGATGTCCGGAAATTCGCTGGTCCCATGCGTGGGCGGAAACTCGTAGAAGAATTTATGTCCCCACGGGTCTTTGGAAATAGTCGAAATGTACGGTCCTGCCCAGTCCGATTTTTTGTCTTCATCCAAGTCAGCAGGGGCTTCGGACAGGGCATCCAGCCCTTGCTCGGTGGTGGGAAAATCCCCCAGGTTCAGGGCGTAACGCTCCAAGGCCGGTCGAAACAGGCCGATCTGCGCCTTGGCGGCGTCGAGATCGGCTTTCTTCTTGCCGCTCAACAGCGAGGGCACGGCGAATCCCATCAGGACCACCAAAATCACAAGCACCAGCAAGACTTCCATCAGCGTGAAGGCTTGCCGTTTGGCAATGTTGACTTTTCGTTGTGACATAAAGACGCACTCCTGTAGCTAGTCGCTCTGGTTTACCAATTAAAACAACGGGTATTTCAATCGCCTCGGATGCCGCCGGTTTCACGTCACGGTGGAACTCATCTGGAACACCGGCAGCAACAGCGCGATCAACACAAATAAAATGGCACTGGCCATGATCAACAGCGTCAACGGCTCCAACAGCCGCACCATCAAATCCAATTGCATGCTCGTTTGCCGATCGATTCCATCGGCGATATTGATCAACACGTGGTCCAAATTGTTCGATTCCTCGGCCACGCTGATCATGGCCATCACCGGCCGGGGGATCAGGCCGCACTCGGCCAACGGCTTGGCCAGGGTTTCGCCGGACGACACGTTTTCGGCCGAGTCGCGAATCGCCCGCGAAAGCACGCGGTTGCCGGTCGAATCGCTGGAAATCTCCAGCGATTTGAGTAGCGGCACCCCATTGCGCAAGAGTGTTCCCAGCACGCGGCAAAAGCGCGAGATGGCATAGCCCAAGAAAATCTTGCCGGCGATGGGGATCTTCAACTTCGTGCGATCTGCAAACAACCGCCCCTCGTCGGTGCGCAACTGGCGGCGGGCGAAATACAAGGCCGCCGCCACCGCCGCGGCCACGAGCACTCCAAACCGCCCAAGCACATCGCTGATCCACAAGAGCGCCACCGTGGCCGCCGGCAGCCCGCCCTGCTCTTCCAAGCGGGCGAACAGTTCGGAAAATTTTGGCACGAAGAACACGATCAACACCACGGTGACCACGAAACCGGCGGTGGCCAATATGGCCGGATACGTCATGGCGCCGACGATGCGGCCGCGAAGCTCTTCTTGTTTCTCCAAAAAATCGGCGGTGCGCTTGAGCGCGTCTTCCAGAAACGCCCCTTCGCTGCCGGCGCGGACCATGCTGATCGTCAGTTCGCTGAACACCCGCGGATGACGCGCCATGGCTTCGTCCAGCGGCGTGCCCTCGGCCACCTGGTTGCGCACGTCGCCGAGCACTTCGGCCAAGGCCGGATGGACCGCTTGCTCGGCCAACACGTCCAACGACCGCAGCATGGGTACGCCGCTTTGGAGCAGATCGGCCATTTGCGTCAGGGTCGTGGCCAGCAATTGCGTCTTGATGCGGCCCTTGCGCCGCCATGCGATTCGTGCCGGCGACGAGGTTTCCACGCTCATCGGAAACAGTTCGCGTTCGCCCAGCGCGCAGAGCGCCTCGCGTTTACTGGCAGCGGTGATCGTGCCGGTCACGTCGCTGCCGGCGTGGTTGCGCGCTTTGTAGGCAAATTCTGGCATCGCGTATCGAACCGCGGGTGGGAGTTCGGGGGTAACATTGAACCGGTAGGTGGGTCGTTGCGGGGAACTAGTCGGCGCCAGTCACGCGCATCACTTCGTCGATCGTGGTTTGTCCTCGGGCCACTTTTCTCCAGCCATCCTGGCGCAGTGTCCGCATTCCCGCTTTCATGGCGGCTTGTTTGATTTTGTGCGAGGCGATCCGCTCGCCGGTCAATTGACGCAGTTCGTCGTTGGCGACGAGCAACTCATAAAGTCCCACGCGCCCGGTGTATCCCTTGCCGCGGCAACGGCGGCAGCCGACCGGGCGATAGAGCTGATCGCCGCGATTCAAGATTTCTTGCAGGGGAAAATCGTTGGGCACTTCGGCCGCCTTGGGCACGTAGGCTTCACGGCATTCGGGGCACAACGTGCGCACCAGCCGCTGAGCCATCACGCCTGCGACCGTGCTGGAAACCAGAAACGGCTCCACGCCCATTTCGACCAGCCGCATGAAGGCGCCCGCCGCGTCGTTGGTGTGCAAGGTGCTGAACACCAAATGGCCGGTGAGCGAGGCTTGGATGGCGTTTTCGGCCGTCTCTAGGTCGCGAATTTCGCCCACCAGCACCACGTCGGGGTCGTGACGCAAAATGCTCCGCAAACTGGCCGCGAACGTCAGCCCGACTTTCGTGTGCACCTGGATCTGGTTGATGCCTTCCAATTGATATTCCACCGGGTCTTCGGTGGTGACGATTTTGATCTCCTCGTTTTTGATTTCGTTCAGCGCGCTGTACAAGCTGGTGGTCTTTCCCGAACCCGTCGGCCCGGTGACCAGAATGATGCCGTGCGGCAACTTGATGAGTTGGCTGAACTGTTCGTAGATGTCTTGATCCATGCCGATGCCACGCAGCGAGAATTCCATGCGGTCCTTATCGAGAACGCGCATCACGATGCCTTCGCCGTGTAGCATGGGAATAATCGAAACGCGGATGTCGATTTCGCGCCCCGACACTTTGAGCTTGATGCGGCCATCTTGCGGCACGCGCTTTTCGGCGATGTTCAGCTTGGCCATGATCTTCAAGCGGCTGATGATCGCCGCTTGAAAGCGATTGATCTCCGGCGGCATCGGTTGCAATTGCAGCACGCCGTCGATGCGGTAGCGAATCTTGATGCCCGCGGCTTGGGCCTCGAGGTGAATATCGCTGGCGCGGGCTTCCACTGCTTCGCTGAGAATTTCGTTGACCAGCCGGACGACGGAAGCCTCTTGGGCCATCTCCGAGGCTTCCGAACGGTCCCATTCGAGTTCTTCCAGCACTTCGACACCGCGCTCTTCGCGCTGTGCCAACAGTCCGTCGACCGTCTCGGCGCCGACGCCCAAATGGGTTTTGATCAGCTTGGCCAACTCGCTCGGCGAGACCAATACCGGCAACACACTCCGGCCCGTGGCGGCGCCGGCGGCGTCCAAGGCGTGCAAATCAAACGGATCGCCGGTTGCCACGATCAGCGATCCGTCTTCGCAGCGGAGCGGAAATATCTGGTGCTGGTGAATCAGCTTGAGCGGAAAATCTTTAAGCAGTGCCAGGTCCATCCGCGCATGGGCCAAATCGACCACCTCCAGACCCAGCGCTTCGCCCACGGCCGCCAGCGCGTCTTCCTCGCTGACAAAGCCCAGCTCGACGGCGGCCCGGTCCAATCGGCCATCGGCCGCTTGGGCTTCGCGCGCCAAGCGAAACTGGCGCTCGTCGAGTAGCCCTTTTTCGAGCAAGATTTGACCGGAAACCATGAACGCGATCCGAAAAACGAGGAGGGCCAAATGACTTTTAGCTGCCACGAACGACCGGGTGAGCTGAGTGCCGAAAAGGGTATCCAAACTCTGGCAATTCTCGGCATTCCCGATCCATTGATCGGAAACTCAACCAACGCGATGACGTTTCCGCAGTCACCGTCAATTATCAAACACTTGCCGCTGACCAGGCCTCACGAGGCCTTGTGGGAAGCGCTACGAGCGCGAGGAAGATCTTCAGCTTAGGTGGGAGTTCTGTGGGGAGCGGTTTGACAGGCACACTTGACCGCAAGCCGCCCTATTGCGAACATATGAACTATAGCTGATGCGATCCGCAAATGTCAAGGGCTGCACGCCCGCCATGCGGCCACGAAACTCCGTACGCGAACATCGTGCTCTATCACGCCTATCTAGTTTCAGTGAAACAGTTTTTGTCAATGCATCGAGACAAATTGAACACGCCATTGACCGAGCGGTCGGCCGCGCCCAGCGTGTTGCGTTTCGAATCCTGCGCGGTTGCGATTGTGCTATCACTAGCACTGCTGCCAAGGATTTGCACCACGGCACGCGGAGAATCGCCACCGCCTCGCGCGCCCGCCCCCGCCGCGGTCACCGCCAAGCTCCTGCGCTACGCCCAGTATATCGTGCGCCAATATGACACCAACAAAACGGGACAGCTCGAGTCCGACGAATGGCGCTCGATGCGCGGACAGCCGGAACTGGCCGACTTGAATCATGACGGCGTGATAACGGTTGAAGAGTTCGCGCAGTATTGCGCCAACTACGGTGCCGGCCGGGCCATCCGTCTGAGCACGTTGCCCGGTGATGTTGCGACTCACGACCGTTCCCAGGATTCGAGCCCTCGCGGCGACGACCCACGATCGAGCGATGCCAACGGGACGGGCAATTCAGAGCCCAGCCAACTCTCGGAAAAACCGGATCGCCGCCGGGACACGAAGTATTTTGCCTCGCTCCCCTCAGGAGTGCCGCAGTGGTTCATCCAGCGCGACGCCGATGGCGATGGCCAATTGACGCTATCGGAATACTCACCGAAGCTGCTCAAGAGCGAAATCGACGATTTCAACCGCTACGATTCGAATCGCGACGGCATTTTGACCGTGCAAGAATTCCTGCGCGCCGGCAAAGACGCCAAGAGCAAAGCTGGCGCGACGGCGGCGGGCGAGCCCGCGCGGCCCGCGGAGCCTTGAACGAGACGCATCCGCTTAAGGCCGGGCGCTGGTCGCGCGCCGCTTGAGCGCGTCCTTGATGATCGTGTCCAACGTGTCTTTCACACGCTGGGCGCTGGTGCTCTTCAGCTTGACGATCTTCACGCCCCGCGACGAGTCGTCAAGTGCGGCTCCGTCCAGCGCGGCGACCAGCTCGGACACTTCCTTGACCAAGGGTCCCGGGGCCATGATCACGATCGAATTGGTCGTATCGTCGACTCCCAGCGTCATCAGCGGGCCCGTGGCGGCGGTATTGATCTGCTGAATCACGGCGGCCACTTCTCGGCTCGCTCCACTGGGCACTGGAATTTGCTGTTTCACCCCGCCCGAGGTGAGTTGTGTTTTGTAGATGTCCTTGAGCACTTGTTCGATCCGCACTGCATTCGTGTTCTTTACCGGGATCAAACTCGGCCGATTGGCGACGAGCGATTCGGGCACGTCTTCCGAATCGAGCACCTTCAGCAGCCGTTCGATCGCCGCTCGATCGCTGCGGCCGCCGTACACTACGATCGCGTTGAGCCGCTGATCGGATTCCACGACCACACCAGACGAGTCGCGAAAATCCAAGGAGCCGCGGCGAAAAAGTTTTTGCAGCAGTTCGGCAACCGTGGTGCTGCTGGCGCTATGCAACGGAAACACCATGATGTCGCGGCCCCCCGATCCCCTCGGAGGCGAGAGAGCGCGCAACAAAGATTCGAGCTGATCGATCGCCTGGCGATCGTCCGACATAATGGTGATCTTGTCGTCGCCCGGCGCCACGATGATCGGCGTGGTTCCCTCAGCTTCTTCGCCGTTTTTCTTGTCCTTCGTCGTCACGGCCGCCGCGTCTTGCTGTTTCTTTTCGTCCGCCGAAGCGCCGTGTTCCGTTGGCCCTTCTTGGGCGCCCGTTTTGACCTCGATCACTTCCGCGGCGGTCCGGTCAATGCTGGTCTGCTTATCGAGACCTCGTTCGGCATCGTCGGTCTTCGGAACCGCCGGGGCGGGTCTTTCGGGCAGTACCGGCTTTGGCGCGGCGTTGCCTTTTTGCTTGGGCAGTTTGAGGCCCGATCGGGGCGGCGATTCGTGCGCCTGCAGAATTCGCAGCGGATGTTTGCTCAATTGAGGCCAAACTCGTTGGATTTCCGCCAGCGCCGCTTTGGTATCGCCGGAAAATGGAATCACGCGCAATCCGCGCCCGGCACCGTCGCCGGCCGTCAGGAGGCTCGTCTCGCCCATCTTCACTAACAGCTCGCGGATCTGTTCGAGTTGTTCTTTGCTGGCCCGCACGTAGAGGCGTTGCGTCGTGGCATCGGAATCGACGATCGGCGCATTGGCAGCCTTGGAAGAACCGCCAACTGCCTCGCTGAAAAGTTTTTCGATGGCCAGCTCGGCGGTCAACGGTTCGACGATTTCCAGTTGAAACACTTCCAGCTCTCGCGAGGCCGTTTGCAAGCGCTCAATGGCTTCGAGAATCCTTGCCTGTTGCTCGGGAGGAGCCACGGCGATCAACTGCCTGGCTTTCGCATCGACCGACAGCAACACGCGCGACGACTGCTTTGTCACCAGGTTGTTCAAAACCTGCATGACCACGTCGGGATCGGCGTTGCGCAGCGGATGAACTTCCAATTTCGTGGTTGTATCGAGCTGAGAGCCGCGTTCGAGCTCCTCGATCACGCCGCGGATCGTTTCGTGAACGGCCGGCGTGGCCATGGCCACGATCTTGTTGGTCTTGGCATCGAGCGAGAAACGAACTTCGCTGCGCGCCGCGAACATCGCCTGCAGCGTGCCGAGCATCGTCGTTGGATCGGCCGCGGCGATCGGATAGGTCTTCAGTACCGGTCCGTTTCGCTCCATCTCTTCTTGATCGAGTTCCTCCAGGGCACCGCGGATGATCGCATGATCGGCCGGCCGGGCAAACGCGACGAGCTTGCGCGAGTTGAGGCCCGCGCCCATCCCCAACCGAGCCTCGGGCACGGTCGGCTGCAAAGCTTGGATCGCGCTGGCGGCACGCATCGATTTCAGCGAATAGACCACCACTTTCGCCGCGTTGTCGTCGGACCGCTTGGCGGTCATCTCCTCGATGGCCGAGCGGATCGTGACGTGATCCTCCGGCGTGGCCCAGACCGCGATCGTGCCGGTCTTGACGTTCGGCACCGCGCGGGCCGTGGGCACAAGCGCGGTGACGAGCGGGGCCAGCACCGTCGGATCGCTCGCTCCCACCGCATAAGCCACCATGTGGGGCCGCCGCTTGGGATCCGAGTTGGGCTGCATCCGCTCGATCGCCGGAGCGATTTGGTCCAACTCAGCCTGCGGGCCCCAAGCCACGATGGTGCCCGCCTTGATGTCGCTCGTGAGCGTCGTTTCCGGCACGAGGCTCTTGAGCATCGTAATCGTGGCCGTCGGGTCGGTTCCCGTAATCGGAAACACGGCCAATTGCCGATTCGCTTCCGCGCCCGGCTTGGCGTCCATCTGCTCGAGGGTTGTTTTGATCTGCTGCTGCTCCGCCGGCCTTCCGAAAATCAACAATCGCTTGTTCTTGGCGTCAAACGTCATTCGCGAAGCCGGGAACAGCGTCTGCATCATGCCGACCACGCTGGTCGGCTCGGCTATTTTGAGCGGATAGGCAATGACCTGGGCGGCCGAATCCAGCGCTCCGTTTTTGGTCATCTCTTCGATGGCCAGGCGGATCGTTTCGTGATCTTCCGGGCTGGCCCAGACGGCCAGCGTGCCGTTCTTGGCATTCGGCACCACGCGGGCGGTGGGCACCAACGCCGTGATGAGCGGAGACAGCGTATTCGGATCCGACGCTCCCACCGCATAAGCCACCACGTGGGGCCGCCGCTTGGGATCCGAGTTCGGCTGCATGCGTTCAAGCGCCGGCGCGATCAGGGCGTGATCCGCCTTGCGGGCCCAGGCCACGATCGTGCCCGCCTTGGTGTCGCTGGTCAAAATCGCCTCCGGCACCAATATTTTGAGCGTCGTGATCGCCGCCGTGGGATCGGCGCCGGTAAAGGGGTAGATCATCAACTGGTTTTTCGATTCGGCCGTCGCTTCGACATCAACCTGCTCGACCAGCGATTTGATCGCCTCGTGCTCCGCGGCGCGGGTCCAAGCCACGATCCGCTTCGTTTTGGGATCGAGGAAAACCTTGGTGGCGGGGAATAGATTCTGCAGCACGCTCAACACGCTCGTCGGATCGGCCGTTTTGATCGAATAAGCCACCAGTCGATACGCTTCTTCCGCGGGCGCTTGCTGCTTCAACTTTTCGATGACATCGGCGATCACTTTGTGTTCGGCCGGCCTGGCCCACACGGCTAATTCCCCCGGTTCGGCATCGGTCAACACTTTAACGGTGGGAAATTCGGCGGTCAGATCCTGTAGCACGAGCTGGAATCGCTTGCGTTGGGCCGCCGAAACAGGATAGAGAACCAGTTGGCGCTTCTCCTCGTCGGGCGCGGCTTTCTGAAATTGCGCGATGGCATCTTGGACGATCTTGTGGTCGGTCGGAGTGGCCACCACGGTCAATCGCCTGGCGGTGTTATCGACGCTCACTTGGGCCTTGGGAGCCATCGTTTGCAGCACCGTCACCAAATTGGGCGGTGCGGGGCCGGCGAGAATATAAAACCGCAACTCCGGCGCGTTCGGATCGCGCTGGCGCGGCTCCAACTGGTTTAGCGTGGCCGCGATGATTTTCTGGTCGGCCAGGCTTGCCAGCGCGACAATGCTGCGAGTGGGCGGATCGACCGACAGCCGAGCGCGCGGCACCAGGCTTTGCAGCACCACCGTGGCGGTAGCGGGATCGACCTTGCTCAAGCGATAGACTTCCAACTGCCGATCATCGTCCGCACCGCCGCCGCGCAGTTGGCCAATGGCCTTCTTCAAGATTTCATGGTCGGCCGGGGAGCCCCAAGCCGCGAGTTTCTTGCTCGTCGCGTCGACCGAAAGTTTGGCGTTGGGCACCAGCGGCTGCAAGGTCGCAAGCGCCTGCTTGGGATCGCCTTCTTCGAGCATATACACCTCGAATCGGGCTTGCTGCTCGGGCGGAACATTGGATGCTTGCATCTGTTCCAAGACGCGTTTGACCGCCGCCTGCTGCGAGGGCGTGGCATAGGCGCTGAGCTGATTGGCTTTTGGATCGCGCACGAAACGACCCTCCGGCATCAACGCTTCCAATACCTTTATCGCGGCATCGGGATCCACCGACTTGAGCGGGTAGACAACCAACTCCGGCTTCTCGGGCGGCGATGGTTCCTGTGCTGCTTCGGGCTGCGGCATCGATTCGATCACCGCGTGGATCGCGCGCATTACGCCCGCGGTGTCGGTCACCAGCACCTGTTTAGTCTTGGGTAGCGGCAAGCTCTTGCCGCGCGGTCCCAGCAAAGGACCGATTTCCTTCATCACATCATCCACGTTCCGCTCGCCGATTTTGAACAACATGCTGACGAGTTCGAATTTCCCCCGCTTTTCCAGATCGGCCAATTCGATGCGGGGCACGAGAGTTTCGGGAATGCCTTCGGCGGCATTGACCACCAACAGCATTTTCTCGCGACGAATGAGCGTGAAGCCTTTCGTCGAGAGCACGCCGTTGAGCAAGTCGAGCGCTTCGGAAACAGTGTACTCGCGGCCATCGCTGTAATTGAATGTGCCCGGCGGAGGCGTATCGAGGACGAGCGAGAGCTGGGCCTGCTCGGCAAACCACTCCAGCACGTCGCTCCAGCGCTGGAATCGAAAATTGAATCGCAGTTTGATATCGGCCTGGACATCGGCAGGGGCTGTGACCAATCCAGCGCGCTGCTCTTCGCTCAAAAGAGCCGCGAGTTTCTGCTCAAAATCGTCGAGCACCTTCGCGCGATCGGCCGGCGCGGCCTGGGAAAGCGCTTCGGTCCGCTCGATCCGCAGGGCCGCGATTTTGGAGCGCTGCTGGTCGGTGAGCTTCAGTTTTTCCGCCACGGCCGGTTCGCTGAGGCGCGCAAAACTCCCGATCGAAGGAGCGGTCGCCGGCTGCTGAGCCGGGACGAAATCCGCCGCGAATTCAAAAACGACGGCCGGGATGATGGCCATCCACCACGCGGAGGCTTTCTCGAAGCGAGCCAAGGCCGGGCTCCTGCACTTTAGGGCGGGAAAACAGAGGAGGGCAATAGACCAGCCTAGCTTCCCGATTCCCTTCGGTCGAGCAGCTTTACCGGGCGTACGGTGGTCGCAGTGCGCGTGCACCTGCACGAACGTCACCTCAATCCAGCCAGATTTCAGAACTTTCGTGCAATTCACCGGGTACTACCGATGACGTATCCAAATTATCTGCTAATTAACCCATCCAGGTGGTACAAAACCGGGGAATAGTGTAAAATTCTATTGGCAATTCGGTTGACAGCGGGTGCGGAACGTCCGTGCCTTGCTTCGTTTAAATGCATTTTCTATCATTAGAAACCATGCAATGCGACATTCCGGAAATTGATCAAAACAAATTGGCCGAAATGGCACGGACTTGCGCCTGCTTCAATTTCCGGAAAGCATCGCGCAGCGTCACACAGTTGTTCGACCAAATCTTGGCTCCGACCGGGCTGCGCTCGACGCAGTTGGTCATTCTGATAACCGGACAGCTTTTGGGGCCCAGTAGCATTGCCCGGCTGGCACGCGAATTGGTCATGGACCGTTCGACCTTGACGCGCAATCTCAAGCCCTTGCTCAATATGGGCATGCTGCAGCTTTTGAAAGCTGAAAACGGCAAGCACAAATCGGTCGAATTGACCGCCGAGGGCCGATCGGCCTTAGTCAAGGCCGCCCCGTATTGGGAACGCGCCCAGAGCCACTTGGTCAGCCGATTTGGCCTGGAGAATTTGAACCGGATAATGGGCGATCTGGGCGGAGTTATTGACGCCACGCGCTCAAGCGCGATGTAGATCCGGGAATGCGTGCAATTACCGCTCGCTGCTCGGCTCCGTGGCGCGCCCTCCATCGCCTTCACCCCAGCGGCCGCGAAATTTGTCCGCTGGATATTTTTGCGCGTTCTTGATCATTTTTTGGCGCACCGCATCCGAAACGTCGAGCCCCAATTCGTTCGCCATGGCCAGCGCATAGCACACCACGTCAGCCAACTCCTCGCCGACCGCTCTACGTCGCTCGGGGTCGTGGGCCAGGGCTCGAGACTCCTGCGGATCGAGCCACTGAAAATGCTCCATCAGTTCGGCCACCTCGACCGCCAGCGCAATCGCCAGATTCTTGGGCGTGTGAAACTGATGCCAATCACGCTGGCTTACGAATTGCTCGACCAGTTGCCGCATTTCGTGAATCGTGGTTTGCTCGTCAGACATGGCGGGCGAGAAGATCAAGCGGACGGTGGTCGCGAATCAATTGCGGCCGTTGAGGAACGCAGCCGATAACTTTCGCTCAAGTGTACCAAGATTTCAAGCACGAGCAGATCGGCCCGCGTCATTACATGCCGGGCACTGCGGCTACCCAATCCGCGAACCAGCTCTTCCAGCACCTCAACATGCAACTCCATCGCTTGCGGCGCCGCGACTCCGCTGGCCGCCAACAGTTCGGCCAGGGCACTCATTTCCGCCGACAAATTGCCGGAGCCCATAATCACGTGCGCTCGTATCAACTCTCGGTAATACGATCGGATCGATTCGTTCAGCGGTGGAGGTTCGGCGACTATTTCACCCCGTCGGCCGCTACGTAGAGCCTCCAAATCGCGAATCAAGCCCCGCTGCTCGGTCAGCAACCGCTCGGCTTCGTGCTGCTCGTGTTGCAAACGATGTCGTTCGACCTGCGCCAGCCGGCGGTTCTCGCGAATCAGATTGCGGCGTTCGGTCGCGCGGGCCACTATCCACAGCACGGTTCGCGTGGTCGCGGTGTTCACGCAGACATAGGCGTCGGCTCCGACCTCGTAGCACAGAGCCGCCATTTCCTGTTCGCTCGCCTGGCCCAATACGACGAGCGGCTCCTCGGCGCCCCCGGCGCGCAAGCCGTCCAACAGCTCCAAGGCGTCCAATTCGGTCGGCTCGTGGCTGATGAGCACGGCATCGAAAGCCTGATCCCGCAATCGCTCCAACCCGGCGGCGGCGCCAAAAGCCTCTTCCAAGTCCACCTGGCATGCGCTGTCGCTGGCAAACGCTTCGGCCAACCAGGCTCCGGTGCGGCGCAGCGTCGTGATGTACAAAACTCGCATCCGCGGCGGCAAGAATCCCCAAGGGGTCGCCGGCAAACTGCGCGTTGTTTCTTTCAGGGCCGTGCTCAATCGCGTGCTCTCTCGAATCGACCGTGCGCCAGACCGGTGGACCAATCCCACGCGGCAGCCGGTCGCGGACCGGGCGGCGACCTTTTTGGGCGGCACATAGTAGCGGCCGGCCAATCGTGGGTCAATGCACGCCGTTCGAGCCTTCTAGACGCGGGTTTTGCGCTCTTGCAGTAGGGTCCGCGAATCCTCAGAATGCCCGTTGTTTGCCGTCCGCCGCGCAATAAGCGGAAAACCAGCGGAATTACAGCGAAAGCCATTCGTCGATGAGAATCGCCTATCTTGATTGCGCCAGCGGGATCAGCGGCGACATGACTTTAGGAGCTCTGGTCGATGCGGGCGTCGACCTGGACGCGCTCAACGCTGGCATTCGAACCCTGGGACTGCCCAACGTCCGGCTGGTGGCCAATCAAGTCAAAAAGAAAGGCTTCCGCGCCACGCAAATCATTGTCGAACACGAGCCTGAGCACAAGCACCGCCACTTACACCATATCGCGGCCATGATCGACGGTAGCTCGCTCAGTGCGAAGCAGAAAGACCTGGCACATCGCATCTTCCGCCGTCTCGCCGAAGCAGAGGCCAAAGTGCACGGATCGACGATCGAAAAGGTCCATTTTCACGAAGTTGGCGCGGTCGATTCGATCGCCGATATCGTCGGCGCGGCGATCGGCTGGGATCTGTTGGGCGTCGAGCGAATCATCTCCTCCGCGGTGCCTACCGGTTGCGGCTTTGTCGAGATTGCCCACGGGCGGTGCGCCATACCCGCTCCGGGTACCGGCGAATTGCTCACGGGGATTCCGCTGGCCGAATCGAAGGTACTCTGCGAACTGACGACGCCCACCGGCGCCGCCATCCTGGCCACGCTCGTCGATTCGTTCGGACCGCTACCGGCAATGAGAATCGATCGCATCGGCTATGGGGCCGGACAGAAAGATTTGGAAGAGCAAGCCAACCTGCTGCGCGTCTTGGTGGGTGAAACGAGCGATAGCCCTGCCGACGAGCAGTTGTGGGTCTTGGAGACGAATCTGGATGACATCAGCGGCGAACTGATCGGTCATACGATCGCCCGGCTTTGGGATGCCGGCGCTCTGGACGTGTACAGCACCGCGATTCAAATGAAGAAGAACCGACCGGGCGTAACCCTCAGCGTGCTCTGCCAGGCCGATCACGTGGCGGCCGCGGAAGCGATATTGTTTCGCGAGACGACAACCCTGGGCGTTCGCCGCTGGATGGTCCAGCGACACCGCCTTCGCCGCGACGTTCATCGCGTGGAAACGCCTTGGGGGCCGATCGAAGGCACGCTCGCCTGGCTCGACGAGCGTTCGGCCCGTTTCTCGCCGGAGTTCGAGGCCTGCCGCCGCGTTGCCGAACAGCACGGCGTGCCTTTGAAAGCGGTTTACGACGCCGCGCAACAAGCCTATCGGCCGGGGTGATTTCGCAGTTTTCATGCGGCAGCGGCCTGGTTCTGAAGAGACTTTAGAGCGGGAGGTTCTCGATGACGAGCTTTACCACCGATATCGCGGGTGCCGTTGGGCTGCTGTTGCTCGTGCTGGCGGCCGTGGTGTTTTTTTGGCTCTGGTCGCGGCACAACGAAAAAGCCACCGTCGAGCGGATCAAAAAATACCAGTTGCCACTCGAAGTTGACGCGACACCGGGCCCCAGCATCGAAGCCCCGCCCAGAGTGGCCGGCGGGGAAGTCCCAGTGACTGAAATGGCGAACGACCTGGCCGAGCAGTTCGACGACAAGATCGCCATCCTCAGTCGCCTGTTGCAAATTGCCGAAGAGCAGGCGGTGCGGCTCGAGCAAGCGATCGAAGAGGCCAAGCGACTGGGTCGGTAACCGTCGATCCGGCCGCCGGCGATTCGTAAGCGCGATCAAATTCCGGCTTGCTGTCGCGATGCGTGATCGCCCGCCAACACTTCCCAAGCGGCGACGGCCCGCTCTTGGCCGAACAGCGGAGCCTGGCAAGCGAAGTGCTCGCAAATGAACACGCACGGCTCGGGACCATCGAGTTGCTTGCCGGCAAACAAGGGCGCGAGGGCGGGCGAGCCCTCGGCGATCCTGGCCGGTTTGCGGCAAGCGACGAGTTTGTTGGGCACAAAGCGATGCCGCAGTGCCACCAGAGCCGCGGACGTCTCGCGCGCGTTCGGATCTCCAACGACCACGATCTGGGGCGTTGGCCCCAAATAAAAGTCGAGCGTCAACAACATTTGTCCGGTCGCGCTAGGTGACTGTCGCATCAGTCCGGCTGCGAACCGCAACGTGTTTTCCGCGGCGGAAAGATATTCGTTCCGGCCGGTCAGTTCGCCCAATCGCACGAGGGCGCGGGCCGCCATCGAATTGCCGCTGGGCACGGCCGCATCGTAAAGATCCTTTTGGCGCGTGATCAGCACTTCGTGATCAGCGGCGGTAAAGAAAAACCCGCCGTGCTGGCGATCGGCAAACAGATTCAACAGCACATCGGACAAGCCGATGGCTTCGTCGATCCAGCGCTCGTTGAAATCGGTTTCATAAAGACTCACAAGCGCGCTGGCCAGACAGGCATAGTCATCCAGGTAGGCATCGAGTTTGGCTTCGCCGCGGCGCCAGGAATGCAGCAGCCGCCCGTCCGAGCGACGCATCGTTCGCAAGATAAAATCGGCGGCCCGCTGTGCCGCCGCCAGGTAACGGGGTTCGTCGAGCGCGCCGGCCGCCGCGGCCAGCGCTTCGATCATCAACGCATTCCAACTGACGAGCACCTTGTCGTCGAGTCCCGGATGCACGCGCGCTTCGCGGGCCACCAGCAGTTGGGCACGACTGACTTGCAGCTCGCGCTCGAGTTCATGTACCTCGCGGCCCAAAATCCGGGCGCACTGCTCGATTGTCTTTGGCCGGTTCACAATGCTGCGGCCATGCTCGAAATTGCCCTCCGGCGTGACGTCGTGGACGTAGGCGAATGATTTGGCCGCTTCGGCGCCGAGCACCTCCTCGACGAGCTCGGGCGTCCACACGAAGAATTTGCCTTCTTCCCCTTCGCTATCGGCGTCTTGCGTGCTGTAGAAGCCGCCTTCGGAGTCGGTCATTTCGCGGAGCACGTAATCGCAAGTCTCGCGCGCGATCCGCGCATAGTCTGCTTTGCCCGTGGCCAGGTACGTGTCCACGTAACAAGGCACCAACAGGGCGTTGTCGTAGAGCATTTTTTCGAAATGCGGCACGAGCCACCGCTCGTCTACGGAATACCGGTGGAATCCGCCGCCCAAGTGATCGTAGATGCCGCCGGCCGCCATTTTGTCCAACGTCACGGTGACCATGCGCAGCGCGGAGTCGTTGGAATGCCGATGCCACATGTGCATCAGCAGGCGCAGATCCATGGGATGCGGAAACTTGGGCGCGCCGCCAAAACCGCCATGTGTCGGATCGAAAGCCCGTTCGAGCGCCGCAACCGCCTGATCGAGTAGCGCCGGGCTCAACTCACTCGATCCCGGCTGCGGCGCCGCGATCGATTGCAAATGCTCGGTCAGCGAATTGGCTTGCTCGATGGCCAGATCGCGCCGCTGTTCCCAGGCTTCGGCCACGGCGGCCAACACCTGGTTGAAACCCGGCATTCCCATCCTCGCAGCGGGCGGCCAATACGTCCCGCCATAAAACGGCTTGAGGTCGGGCGTCAAAAACACCGACATCGGCCACCCGCCGCGGCCGGTCATGAGCTGCACGGCATTCATGTAGATCTGATCCAGGTCCGGCCGCTCTTCACGGTCGACCTTGATCGGGACGAAATGCTCGTTGATGAAACGGGAGATTGCGGAATCTTCGAAACTTTCGTGCTCCATCACGTGGCACCAGTGGCAGGCCGAGTAGCCGATCGAGAGAAAAATCGGCTTATCCTCGCGCTTGGCCCGCTCGAGAGCCTCCGGATCCCAGGGATACCAGCCGACGGGATTGTTGGCGTGTTGCAGCAAATACGGACTGCTCTGGGCAGCCAGGCGATTGGCCATGGCGGGTGCCCGCCAGAACTCCGGCGCGTGCGGACCATGCGCTTGCGGCACAGCCCGGCAAAGCGCGCGCTTTCTGGCGGCCTTTCTTATTTGAAAGTTTGCTCGGAAGTCGGAAACGTGCCCGAGCGCACGTCGTCGCGAAATCGAGTGACCGCTTGCGTGATCACTGTCTGCAGATCGGCATATGCTTTGACAAACCGCGGCACGTACCCGCTGGTCAAGCCCAGCAGATCATTGGTCACCAGAATCTGGCCGTCGCAACCGGCGCCGGCCCCGATACCGATGGTGGGAATCTTCACCCGCGACGTGATCTTGTTGGCCATGGCGGCCGGAATGCATTCGAGCACCACGGCGAACGCCCCCGCCGCTTCGGCCGCGGTGGCGTCGGCCAACAGTTGGTCCAGGTCGCGCTGCACCTTGTAACCGCCCAACTGGAGGACGTTCTGCGGCCGCAATCCACAGTGGGCCATCACCGGAATTCCCGCCGAAACTAGCGCCGCGATCACCTCGGCCTGGGCCGTTCCGCCTTCAAGCTTGACGGCCTGGCAGCGGGTCTCTTTGAGAATCCGTCCGGCACTCTCGACGGCCTTGTAGACGCCCAGGTGAAAACTGGGAAACGGCATGTCAACGACGACCAAGGCATGCCTTACGGCCCGTCCCACCATTTCAGCGTGATAAATCATTTCGTCGAGCGTGACCGGCAGCGTGTTGGGGTGTCCCTGCACGACCATCGACATGCTGTCGCCGACCAGAATCCCTTCCACCCCGGTCGCATCCAGCAGCCCGGCGAGGGTGTAGTCGTAGGCGGTGAGCATGGTGATTTTTTGGCCCGCGGCCTTCATTCCCCGGAATTTCGGGACTGTTATCTGACTCGCTTCGCTCGACATTGGACCCAGGGCCCCCGGAGGAATCGAAGAAAAACGCTCGCCAAGAGGGCATTGTTACCCTGGGACGAGCCAATGGCAACGGCAGGCGTCATCCGGCTAGAAACGGATCCGGTCTATTTTCATTTTCGTCCCTTAAAGGCTATTCTAGTGACAGGGCGGACGCGCAGCGGGTGGACGTGAATCTTCCCGGCCGTGCGCGTCGAGGGGGGCAGCGCTCGTCAAGGGAACAGTGGCGGAGTACGACCCATGCGCAGTTACTCGATCTTTACCGCGGGTTTGGTTGGTTTTGCGGCTTGGGGCGTAGGGCCCGCGGCACGCGCTCAGTTCGAGGCGCCGCCCAACTCCGTGGCCTTTGAAGACTCGGGCACGCTCGAGGCGGTTCAGCCGGGCGTCCTGCAGTTCCGCGATTCGAAAAGTGAAGCCTGGCTGCTCGAACTCATTGGCACGACAAAAGTCACGGTCGAAGGCGAGGCCGAAAGCGAGTGCCTGCGGCCAGGCCTGTACGTGCAGTTGACCGGGCAAATCGACAAAAAAGGAGCGCTTGCCAAAGAGGTCGACGAAATCGAAATCTTTTCGGCCCAGGGCAAATCCTCGCTGGGCCTGTTCACCGAGGCCGAGACCGAGCCAGGCGCCAAGCCGGTCCGCAAGGCCGGGGCTGGCACGTATCGTATCAAGGGCAAGCTGGCCTCCTACAAAGACGGCGAATTGGTCATCATGGCCCTCGACCGCAAGATTACGGGCAGCACGGGCGCTGACCTGAAAATCAAGCTCAACCTCGACGACCCGGCGCTTGGCCAGGCCGGCGACGAGGTGAAGGTGAAGGCCTGGTACTACGATCCGTACCGGCCCAACCCCGCGCTGAATCGGCCCGGCAAAGCGCGCGCCGAAGAGGTCACGATCACGCTGGCCAAACCCTTGGCCCACAGCGGCAAGAAATCGCGCCCGCCGGTGAAATCCGCCAAGCCGCCAACCAAGGCCGAATCGCGCGCGGTCAAGAATTAGGCCGGAGGCTGTAGGCCAAAAGGCCGTTGGTCAAAAAGAAGAGATCTCAAAACCATCGCCCTCCAGCCTACCGCTTATAGCCTTCCCTTCAAATTCCCATCTGGCCCAAGGCGTCGATGATTTTGCCCAAACCGCCCGCCAGAACCGGGTGCGAAGTTTCGTACTTGAGCACCGCGTTGGACAATCGCTCCATCAGCGAACGGTGTTGGGCCGGCTGAGTCGGCTCGCCGCCAAGCACCGCCTTGACCTCGGCCAGCGTGGAGAGCAAATGTTCCGCCACCGCCGGATCGCGCTGGCGCAACTCGTCGACTTGCGCCTGCAATCGATTGATAGTTTCTCGCAATTTATCGTGCTCGCCAGCCATACCAGTCGCTCTCGAATTCGCAGCGAAGTGTTTTTTCGGCCGCCCTGCCAATCCCAAGCACCATTAGACAGCACTTGGATACACGGCAAAGCCCAATTGTTTCAACTTCGGCGAGTCTTGTCCAATTTCGCGAATCTTTGTCGCAGGACTCGGTCGATGCGCCTTGAGCGTGAAATTGATTGGGTCGCTGGGTTCGTCCCTCGGTTGTCGGCCCCTCCGCAAACCAGTATAATCCCGGGCTTAAATCATCGCGCGGGAGCATGCCTGTCGTGGGCCTTCGGACGTGAGGGCCGTTCTAGTTCAAAGGAGATCGAAGCGTGGCAATTCGTGTTGGCATTAACGGTTTTGGTCGTATCGGCCGGCTGGTGTTTCGCAATTTGATGGCCCGCTCGAAAGAATTCGAGGTCGTGGCCATCAACGATCTGACCGATAACCGCACGCTGGCCACGCTGCTCAAATACGATAGCACCCATCGTCGCTATCCCGGCACCGTCACCTTCGACGACCAGTACCTGACGGTCGACGGCAAGAAAATCCGCTGCCTCGAGGAGCGTGACCCGGCCAGGCTGCCCTGGGGTGAAATGAACGCCGACGTGGTCGTCGAGAGCACCGGTTTTTTCACCGCCCGCGAATCGACGAAGGACGGCAAAACCAAGGCCGGCTACGACACCCACCTGAAAGCCGGCGCCAAGCGCGTCGTGCTCAGCGCGCCGGCCAAGGACGGCGCCGACATTACGTGCGTGATGGGCGTCAACGACGACAAGTTGACCAAAGACCAGAAGTGCATCTCGAACGCCAGTTGCACGACCAACTGTCTGGCTCCGCTGGCCAAAGTGCTGCACGAGTCGTTCGGCATTGTCAAGGGCCTGATGACCACCGTCCACGCCTACACCAACGACCAGCGGCTCCAGGATCAGCCGCACGACAATTTGTATCGCACCCGGGCGGCGGCTCAGAACATCATTCCCACCACCACCGGCGCCGCCAGTGCCATTGGCCTGGTAATCCCCGAGCTGGCCGGCAAGTTGACCGGCATTTCGCTGCGAGTGCCGGTGCCGACCGGCAGCCTGGTCGACCTGACCACGATGATGTCGCGCAGCATCACCAAGGAAGAAGTCAATTCGGCGCTCAAAAAAGCGGCCGAAGGCAAGCTCAAAGGCATTTTGAGCTACAACCAAGATCCGATCGTCTCGACCGACATCATCGGCGATCCGCACAGTTCGGTTTTCGTGCCCGACTGGACGCAAGTCATGGACGGCAACATGCTCAAAACCCTCAGTTGGTACGACAACGAGTGGGGCTATAGCTGCCGCACCGCCGACCTGATCGCGAAGGTCGGAACGCTGCTGGCGAGCTAGGAACGACTCAAAAATAACTTCGTCCGCAAACACCTCTCCCTCTGGGAGAAGGCCGG
>JACQFF010000180.1 GCA_016200205.1 Planctomycetia bacterium | reverse complement strand
GGCAATGGATCAGATTTCTCGCCTGCTGGCCGAAGAGCGCACAAGCCTCACCGCGCTCGGACGTGTTTGCACGCTGGAAGGAAAACTCCAATTGAAATCCGAAGCGCAGCATTTCGTTTCGGTATGTAATACTCTGTTGGGAAAATATCGGGAATTAAGCCAGCTATTGAAGCTCGACTTCACGGCATTCCTCGGCCAATCCGCAGAGGAGACGCCCTTCGAGAAATGGAAGCAGCGGCTCGATGAGTGTGCCACGGCACGAGACCGCATCAGCGAAATCGCTACATGTAATTCGGCGGCTCGAAACTGTGCCGACGCTGGGCTGGAAAATTTCTTGCGATGGACTGTTGAACATAACGACGTCTCGCCAGAATGTTGGCCCAATGTGTTCTATCGGCAGTTTTTATTGAACTGGATCTTCGCTCATTTTTCCGAGCTTCCTGAATTTCGTGAGTTCCAACAATTGGACCACCAGGCGTTAATCGAGCGGTTTCGCGAGGCCGACAAACATTGGTTGAAAATGAGCCAGCAGCGACTTGCCACATCAGTCGCAGCCCGCCGACCGCAAATGAGCAACTCGACAGTCAAGACGTCACGACTCGGGGTCCTCAAGGCGGAAATGCGTCGGAAACGCGGGTTGAAGCCAATTCGGCAGTTATTTTCGTTAGTCGGCGATGCGGTCCAAGCGCTAAAACCATGTTTCATGATGAGCCCAATATCAGTCGCTCAATACCTCCAACCTGGCAACATGGAGTTCGACGTCGTGATCTTCGACGAAGCCAGCCAAGTCGAACCGGCCGATGCGTTGGGGGCGGTCGCGCGAGGACGGCAATTGATTCTCGTGGGCGATGAAAAACAATTGCCCCCAACTAACTTCTTCGAGACCGTTTCAATACCGGACGAAACAACACCCGATGATGACAGGCCCGACACTGGCGATCTTGAGAGCGTTTTGGCTCAAGGTATCGTCATGTTCCCGAATCCAAAAGCGCTGCGGTGGCATTATCGCAGCAAACACAATTCGTTAATCGAGTTTTCCAATGACGAGTTCTATAATCATGACCTTCGCGTTTTTCCAAGCCCAGAATTTCGCACCGGCGATGTCGGATTGAGTTTTCGGCTCATTGCCAATGGGGTCTATCTACGAGGCAAAGGGCAGTATAACGAAGTAGAGGCGCATGCGGTTGCAGAATGTGTCATTGAGCACGCGCGAACTTTTCCGAAAAAGTCTCTGGGCGTTGGGGCATTTAGCGCAGCACAGCAGCGTGCCATTCAAGACGCAGTCGAGCAACTGCGACGCGATGCGGATGATTCGCAATTGGAAGAATTCTTTGGCCGCGACACCGATGAACCATTCTTCGTCAAGAATTTAGAGACTATTCAAGGCGATGAACGAGACGTGATTCTTTTGAGCGTGGGCTATGGTCCGGACAACGACGGCAAGATTACGATGAATTTCGGCCCGATAAACAAGGATACTGGCTGGCGACGTCTCAACGTGCTCGTTACGCGTGCAAAGGAGCGATGCGTGGTGTTTTCTTCACTCACCTCTGACCAAATGCACTCAGACTCCGCGTCGCCACGCGGCGTGCAAGCGCTAAAGCGTTACCTTTATTTTGCGCAACACGGCAAACTTCCGACGGTCGGTGGCAACAGCGGAGAGCATGATTCACCATTCGAGCGCGACGTCGCTACGGCACTTCGAGAACACAATTGGGAAGTTGATGCACAAATCGGCTCTGCGGGCTTTTTCATCGACTTGGCAGTTGTAGATCCCCGGGCGCCAGGTCGATATCTGTTGGGCGTTGAGTGTGATGGAGCAACCTATCACCGTGCCGCCACCGCACGTGATCGCGACCGATTGCGCCAAGCGGTGTTGGAAGGACTTGGATGGTCGTTGCATCGAATTTGGTCCACTGATTGGTTTGAGCGGCGCTCTCAAACGTTGGCCGCGCTTCTCGAAAAACTGGACGGGCTCGTCCATCGCCAAGTATCCGAGCAATCGAAGTCTTCACTTAACCCGACTAATGCTTTGTCTGCTGGAGAACGCGCACCAGAATCGTCTAATCGTCCGTTGGCAAATGACGCAATTGAGCCAGATCTCCCGAACGCCGCCGTCGATGTGGGCGGACTGAATTCGGATCCGGCTACGATCCTCGCTGGAATTGTGCCGTACCAAAGATATTCGCGACATGGGCTCGGGACCAAAGATACTCTTTTGGCAATCGGCCCCGAGAAGCTAATCAAAGTGTTGGTCGACGTTGTGGCCATCGAGGGGCCGATCCACCTGGACGAGCTTTGCAAAGTTGTTGCTAGTTTATTCTCAGCGCGAATCACTGGAGCGACGAAGCATCGGCTTTACACAACGGTCGATTTGGCCGTGCGCACGGGCCGGCTAACTCGCCACGGTGATTTCTTGTGGGACATTCGACCGCATGCGATAACACCTCGTTGGCGCGGCAACGACGACGCAGTGACGACGGCCCAACTCATTTGCGCGGAGGAAGTCGCGGCGGCCGCCGTGCTCGTTGCGCAACATTCGTTTGGAATTCCGGCAGACGATCTTGCATCGGCGACCCTTCGGGCACTCGGCTTCAAGCGAATTGGCCAGCCTTTGGCCGAGTTAGGTCGCGCGGCGGTTGAACTTGCCCTCCGAGAGAAGCGGATCGTCGCCGATGCAGCGGGTTTCATGGTGCCCGCAGAATCGCACTAGTACTTCTTCCACGAAGTTCATTCCAGCGTGAAGGGGGTGCTGTCACCGCAATTTGTCCGAAGCTCGGCAGGCATTAACTTTCCGGACGACGTACTAGCGGGCTGAGGTCCGGTCTGGCAGCTGCAATCGGCATTGCCAAATATGGGGCGCGGTCGCCTTTCACTCAGGGGACAGGCCGGCCACTTGGCCCCGTTTCGGATCGTGGTATCCCTTGGCGAGCATCGCCTGAATTGATTGCAGCTTGAGCGGCCCGAAGTCTCGCACCGCCTCCCGGCCATAGAGAAGCTTCAGCGGCGCCATGGCGCCATCAAAATTAGCCACCTCGCCGGTGGGTCGGCCGTGCTTGCGGTAATGTTTGACGGCGTGGCGGCGGAAGGCGGCCAGCATTTCCACGATCGTCAACTCGGCATCGGCCGTCCGCAGTTGCCGGCCATTGGCCAGCCAACCGGCCGTGAGGCGGTCGTATTCGAGCTTGCTGGCCTTCGTGCCATGCGTCCCGAGGTAAAACAGCTTGCCAGACAGTTCCACAGTGGCTTGGCCGCTGGGCTTGTGGTGCCGGTACTTGGGGAGTTTTTCTGACGTGAGCTTTGGCATGATGCAACCCTTTCTGTGGGAGCCAAATCGGTAAATACCGGTTTTACGCTCGGGAAACGGGCCGCATTGCCAACACTGGCAAGTAATCTAAGCGTAGATTTCGGCGGGACTTTCGTTCAGAGCGGGAGACGGGACTCGAACCCGCGACGTCCAGCTTGGGAAGCTAGCACTCTACCACTGAGTTACTCCCGCAGTACGGGTCAGTCTACGTCAGCGTTTGGGCAAATGCAAGTTGGGCCCGGAAGCGTGTCAAGCGCACCAGCGGGCCGTGCGGGCCATCCGTTTTGGTCCGCGACATTTTGGTCCGCAACGCCTGGTCCGCAACGCCTTGAAGGCCAACTTGGAGGGAATTAAACTAGGGACGATCTATTCGAATCCCGAACTCATTGTCGCTCACCATGAAATCCAACATCTGTGCTGTGGAGGGCCGTTCGTGAGAATCATTTTTCGGACTCTAAGTTTAGCGTTGACGATCGCGATTCTGGGGCACTCCGCGCTGGCTAGCGTCTTGTACAGCAATCTCGGGCCCGGCGATACCTATTTTCAGTCGAGCGGTCTCACCGTTGACGGAGTGCTCAATGTGGCCGGCGGGTTCGTCTCTTTGGCGACCGGACAACTTAGCGAGATCGAGCTGGCCGTGGGCGACACCACCACGACACCGACGCCCCAAAAGCAGGCAACATTGCGCTGGCCAGCGACCGCGGCGGCCTGCCCGGGGCAATCATCGAAAACTTCGGCACTATCTTGAGCACAATCCCCTTCGGCGCGGGCGACCATGCCCTGGTGGACGTCTTCTCCGTCGCGCACCCGGTCTTGACGGCCGGCACGCTGTACTGGATCGAGGCTACCAACGTGCCGCAAGGCAGTCAGCCGGGCACGGATGGCGGATGGAACTTTAACAACCAGGCCGACGCGTCACACGTCGCGGTGCGCTTTGGCAATGGCGCTTGGCAGCCCGCCGGTACCAACGTCGCTTTTTTACCCGTTTTTCATCGCTAGTGCGGATGCAATTCCCAGCCCGACAACTGCCGCTGGGCTTCTTCCAGCGTGAGTTTGACTTGCTCCAGCAGCAGTCGCGATTCGTCGGGCCGATCGAGATGTAACGCGGCGCGGCGCTGTTGCTCGACTTCTTGTTCCAACGAAAGCAGCCAAGCGGGCACGTCCAGCCCGACGCCCGTCGGCTCTTGGGTCAGTTCTTCGGTTTCTTGTTCCAGCAACTCGAAGGCGCTGCCCGGGGGATCGGTCGGGTTTTGCCGCTGACGAACTTCGTCCATGGCCGGCTTGATCAGGGCGCGCACACGATCGATGGTCAGCGGACGCGTAAAGCGTTCGGCCAGGCGATCGGTGACGGTGGGCAGGCGCATGGCATATTTCTTCCGCAGTTCGGCGCCACGGCTTTGCAGCGTGTCGGCCAACTCGGCCGTGCGTTCGGCCAGCGCTCGCCGCCACATTTCCGCCGCGCCGCTTCGGCCGCGACGAACGAGAATCGAATGTGCAATCAGCACCGGCTTCAGGTGCCACGCCACGCGGTCGTAGTGTACGCGCAGGCGGAGAAAGTCCAAAAGCGTGTAGACGAGATCGCCGCGATCCGATTGCGTGGTCGTGCTGTTGTAATCGCGATACTCGGTGTAGCTTTCGACGATGGCTTCAATCACCAGGCCCAGGTGCCTGACCGCTTCGGCCCGCGGCAGGTTCTCGCCCAAATCTTCGAGCAGCCGCAATTCCTCGCCGGCCTCGGGCGCTTGCTCCACTCCTGCCAACCAGGCGTCGACCCCCTGGTGCAAAATGGCGCGGAGGTTGCCCAGGTTCAGGAACCGCTGCGTAAACAAATCGCGTCCGTAACGTTCGATAAAGCCGACCAGCGCTTGCCACGGCTTGTCGTCGGCGACTTTTTCCAGCACCGAAAGCCGCAGCGTACGGCTGTGGGCCAGCCACTGTTTGAGCAGCGCCTCGGTGACCTGTTCCAGGCATTCCACCAGGTCGTTGTCGGCTTTGTCGGGACCCTCGACCGAAGTCGGCCAGTCCCGCGAAATGTCCACCAGCGACTCGACAATCGCTTCGTATCCGGCGGCAAACAGCCGATCGAACTCGCTGATCGCCCCCGGCCCGACTGGATTGGCCGATTCCATCAGCCGGGCCGTCTCGATCAGTTGGCAGGTCTCGGCCAACATCCCCAGCCGTGGCAGCCACTGGAGCAGGTCGCGCAGCGCCTGTTGCAACGCCCGGGCTTTTGCTAGCCGGGCCGGGTCGCCACCTTTATTCAAGGGCACGTACAACAGTGGCTGCGGCCGCAGACTGGCGAGAAACTGCGGCCAAAGTTGCTGGACGTTTATTCGATCGCCGCACAAGACCGCGTGCAAAACGTCGTCGAGAACGGCCTCGTGCTCCGCCGCCCCAAGGGCTGCCGGCAAAGCGGCCCGCATCGAGCGCTGGGCGTCGGCGGTTTCGATCGTGGTGGAAATGACCTTTTCGACGAGCAATTCCTTGAGTCCGCGGCGGCGATCGAACTCCAACAGCGAATCGCGGCTGGCCGAAGGCGTGGGGATGCGCCTCTCGTCGACGTTGCGCAGTAGTTCGAGCAGCCGTTTTTCGTTGTCGGCAGCTTGTTCCAGCCAGCGTTCGAGCGTTTCGGCCGGAATCGGCGCGGACGAATTTGGACTGCGGGCCAACACGGCTTTCTTCCACAGCCAGGCGACAGTGCGCAAAAATGCCAGCCGCTCGCCGACGCGCCGAGCCTCGTCTTCCAATTCGAAATCGGTCGCCGGCGCACCCGACTCGAGCATATCGGCGTCGACGCCGTCACCCGTGCTGTCGATGTAAACCACGTCGTCGTAGGCGGCGCTAAACAGACCCGACTCGTCTTCGTCCTGCTGGCTATCTACGTCCTCACCGCCGCCGTCCAGTGCAAAGCCACTGCTGCCCAACAAGTCCAAGGTCGGCACTTGCCAGAAGTCCTCGGCGTTGGCTTCCAAGAGTTCGAAAAACTTTCGGACCAGCGATTGCCGCTCTTGAGCCCGAAGGGGTATCGCCACGCCCTGGCGACCGCCCAGGCAAACTTCGCTCAGCCAGCGGTCGACCAGAGCATGGAACGAGTATTCGCCCTGCTTCAGCGGAATCACCCCGGCCTGGCTGAGCCATTGCATGAGCAAGGCCATGGCGGCGATCAGGTCGGGCTTTTGCCAAAGCGCATTGACGACCAGCGCATATGCCTTGGGCGAATTGAAGTGTGCGACCCGCTGACGCCAAAAGGCGATATCGCCGGCGGCCGCGCCCGCCTGATGAAAGGCCTTGAGAGCTTCGGCGACTTCGCGGGCTGAGTCGTACGCCTCGGCGCCGGAGAACGCTTCCACGCTCTGAACGCTGGTGGCCGCGAATTGATCCCACCAGCCGGTTAACTTGACCATGCGCCGCGAAAGATCGCTCTGCAACGGCCCGTCGTCGCGTGCCGCCGCCTCGCTCCACAAGCGGGCGTGCAGAGAAACAATTTGTTCGACGAGATCGATCAACTGGTCGAGCCGGTGGTCGGGCACGCTGTTTTCGGGAGACGGAAAGAGACTAAACTGGCCCTGGAAACCCAAAATGTTCCACGGATCGACGATCGCTCCGCACTCGATGCCCCGAGTCAGAAAGTCTTGCATCTCCGCCACCATGGTCGAGGCCTGCGGCAAATTGCCCTCATCGATCGCCAGGTGAGCGGTCGTGAGCCGGCACTGGATTTCGCAAACCATGCGCGCAGCCGCCACCGGCACAATTTGTGCTTGGTGACGGGCCGCGTCGGGATATCCCATGCGGGCAAACAGCAGCGCCAAGTGTACGTGCTCGAGCTGCGCGGCGCGGCGTCGGGCGAGCTGTTGATTGAGATGTTGCCGCGCGGCGGCTAGCGGCTGCTTGCCCGTGACGGCTTCGGCTCGCAATCGCGTGCCGTGGCCGCCGTCGAGCTTCTTGACGAACTGTTCGTAAAACCTATCGCGATAGGCCGCGATCCGCGGTAGCAGGGTCGAAAGCGTCGTCGTCGAGTCGTGGGCGTCCGGACCGTTGCCGCTGGTGCCAGAGGCCATCAGGATGGTGCCGCACAGCACGGCGGCGGCTTCGAGCGCGAGTTCGTCGGGCGACAAGTCGCCTGGCTGACCCACCCGCTCCAGCAGCACGTCGAGCGTGATTTGCTGCAGCACGAATCGCCGGTACCGGCCTTGATTGTCGATGTGGTGGGGATCCCATTGGCCAAAGTGGTAATTGGGCCGTTTGTTGACCGGATGATCGAAATCGTAGGCCCGCGGATCGAAAGCCATCTCATCGAGCAGGTCGGGATCGAAGTAGGCTTCGCGCAAAAGCGCCGGGTTGGTGGTCCGCAAAATAGTTAGCGCACGCTCGACAACTTCCTGATATCGCCCCACGCTCGCGCCGGCGCCGCGCACGTAGAGGGGGATCGGGCGGATCCATTCGTGCGGATACGGCTCGATCCGCTGAGCGGTGCGCAAAGCGGCCACTGGGCGGTGGCCGATATAGTCGTTCAGCCTCGCAATCGCGCTCTCCATGATCCGGTCGGTTTCCTCCCATGGCCCGCCTTGTTGGAGCAGAGCTTCGAATACGCGCCCAAAGAAAAATGGTCGCCACAAAACGGCATCGCTTTGATGAAGCAACAAGTCGCGATGAAACTCGCGATAGCGCGTTGGAAATTCATCGAGCCCAAGCTGCAACACCGCCCGGGCCTGCGCGACGTCCTGAAAGGCGGGCGAGTGGCGCGCCAGGGAGTCCAAGCCGGTGCGCAGCAAATGCCCGGCCGTGCGCCAGGAGGTTTCGCATTGAGTGTCCCCCGATTCGATTCCGCGGAACAGTTCGTTGAGATTACGCAAGAATTGGGGATCGGGCGTTCCCGAAGAGAAATTCAAATAGCCCAACAGTTCCTGCAAAACCGCTGGCTGCGTTGTGCCGAGTTGATCAGCCGACATGTTCTTGGATTCCCGCCCCCAATTGTTTCTCCTCATCGTAGAAGATCGTACGGGAGTTGGTCTAGCGGGTGGCGACACCCAAGCGCACTCGTAACACCGCACGGGCCCGTCATTTCGCTGACCGCCGGCGAGCATCCTCATGGCGCGATTAGTCCGAAAAACGGGCTCAATGGCCCACGGGCCTTGGTAACGAGCGGGAGGTTGGTGGTGATTTTGTTGAGCAAATGAACTTTCAGTGATTATCATAAAGCATGCGGATCAGCGGCGGAATTCAAGGGCGGTCGAGAACCGGGCGGATTAGGGACGACTCAAAAATAACTTCGGCATTTTGATTTCCCTCACCCGGCCCTCTCCCAGAGGGAGAGGTGTTTGCGGACGAAGTTATTTTTGAGTCGTTCCATAGGAGCACCAACGATGCGGCAAAGAAGAATTCTGTGGGCGACTCTAGCCTGCTGTGTTTTGACGTCGGCAAGTCACGCCGCGGTGGTGATTCCGCAAACGCTTGTCGCCCGTTACGGCCTGACGCGCGCGTGGTTTACCCAAGTCGGTTCGCCCGCGGCGACCGGGCCCATTCGAAATGTAACCCTGGACCGCGGCACATTGTTCGTCCAGACCCAAGACGGCATGGTCACCGCGCTTGACGCCGAGACGGGTCGAATTCTCTGGTCCACCCAGGTTGGCCCGCGCAACCACACGTGCAGCGAACCGGCAGCCAATCACAAATTCGTGACCGTCGTGAATGGTTCGGTGCTGTTCGTGCTCGATCGCACGAGCGGCCAGCTTCAATGGCAGAAGCAACTCAGCGGCAGCCCCGGGGCTGGTCCGGCCCTGAGCCGCACGCATGTTTTCATACCGATGATTGACGGTCGGATGGAGGCTTACGAGGTGGAAAAAGGTTCCAAGCAAAAACCGTGGAACTACAAATCTTTCGGCCGAGTGCTGGTGCGACCGATGATCACCGGCCAGACGGTGAGTTGGACGACGGAAAAGGGCTACTTTTACGTGGCCGATCCCGAAGGGCTGGGAATACGCTATCGCTTGGAAACTCGCGACGCGATCCACTCCCGTCCTGGCTATTGGACGCCCAATCTGTATGCATGCTCGAGCGATGGCTACGTGTATGCGGTCGACGAAGCGACCGGACGGATCAACTGGAAATTTGCCATCGGTGACGCCATCTTCCGCTCGCCGGTGGCGATCGACAGCAATGTGTTCGTGATTTCCGAGCTCGGTGGCATGTATTGCCTGGATGGCAAGGCGGCGTCGCAATTGTGGGTTGCGCCAAAAATGACCCAGTTTCTGGCGGCCAGCCCCACGCGGGTCTACGCCTGCGATCAGCTCAACCGGTTGGCCGTGCTGGACGCGAAAACAGGCAATCGGCTGGGTACCATGCCGTTGGATGAAACTTCCATGAAATTGGTCAATGATCAAAGCGATCGGATTTTTCTGGCTAGCGAAGCCGGCGTAATGCAGTGTTTGCGGGAAGTGGAACTCAAGTCGCCGATCGTCCATACTCCACCGCCAACTCGGCCGCTGGCGGCCGTTAAGACGAAGTCCAAATCGAAAGCACCGGTGGAAGACGCCAAGGAAAAGCCCGCCAAGGGAGCCAAAGCCAAATCGGCCGATGACGAGCCGGCGGCCGAAGAGGCCGACCAGCCCGCCATGGAAGAAGAAAAGCCGGCGGCCGAAGGCGAAGCCGACGATCCGTTCAAATGAGCGGCGGCGGGCCATCCCACACGTTTTCGCTCGCTTGCGCAGGGCGCTCAACTTTAAAACAATAGTTCCCCGCTATCTGCTGATGCAGGGAGTTGACTGCGAAGCGCGAACTTCTTAAACCAAGGGAGTGTTTCGCCGGGGTGGACGCTCCGCCCACGGCTGCCTTACGTGCAGCGGCGCTGCCGGTGTCCTTTTTTCGTTCAACAGATCGTTATGCCATCGCCCCCAATTAAACGTGCTTTGATTAGCGTTAGCGACAAGCTGGCGCTCCCCGACTTCGCGCGCGGATTGGCCGCCGCCGGCGTGGAACTTTATAGTACCGGCGGAACCCGCCGATTCTTGGAAGCCGAGGGATTGAAAGTCATCGACGTGGCCCAGTACACGGGCTTTCCGGAAATGCTCGACGGCCGGGTCAAAACGCTACATCCGAAAATCCACGGCGGCATTCTGGCTCGCCACGACCGCGGCGATGATCTGGCCGCCCTGGCCGCGCACGGAATCGTCACCTTCGAGTTGGTCGTGGTGAACCTGTATCCATTCGAAGCCACGATTGCGCGCAAGGACGTCAGTTTCGAACAAGCCATCGAGCAAATCGACATCGGCGGCCCGAGTTTGATTCGTGCGGCTTCCAAAAATCATGCGTTTATCACGGTCGCCACCGATCCGGAGCAGTACCCGGACATTCTGGAGGAAGTCACGGCTCACGGAGCCACAAGCCTGGAGTTGCGGCGACGCCTGGCGCGCTCAGCCTTCGCCCGCACGGCTCGTTACGATCAAGCGATTGCTGACTACCTGGCCAGCCAAGTCGAGCCGGAGTTGTTCCCGCGTTGCTGGCACGTCGATCTGCGGCGCAAGGAGATCTTGCGGTATGGCGAAAACCCGCATCAGGAAGCCGCGCTGTATGCCCAGCTCAACTCGGGCGCCGGCGCCAGCCTGGTGGAATCGATGCAACTGGCCGGCAAAGAACTGTCGTACAATAACTTGCTCGATCTCGACAGCGCGCTGGCCATCGTGCGATCGTTGGCCGAACCGGGCGCGGTGGTCATCAAGCACAACAATCCATGTGGAGCGGCGACTGCCGCCGATTTGGCGGCTGCCACTCGCCGAGCGCTCGATGGCGATCCGCTGAGCGCATTCGGCTCCGTGCTTGGTTTCAACCGCGTCGTCGATGCGGACACAGCCGAGGTTTTGGCCGAACCGGACCGGTTCGTGGAAGCGATCATAGCGACCGATTTCCAACCCTCGGCCCTGAAGATACTCACCACGAAACCAAAATGGAAAGCCAACGTGCGGCTGATGAAGGTGGGCCCCTTGGATCAACCGCCCGCGCGTTGGCAACTGCGGCACATCGAGGGCGGCATGTTGGTCCAGAAGGCGGATGTCGACGCGGATCTCGAATCCCATTGGAAAGTCGTCACCCAACCACAACCGAAGCCCGAACAGTGGAACGATCTGCGGTTTGCCTGGGCCATCGTTCGCCACGTGAAATCAAATGCCATTGTCGTGGCCCAGGATCGGGCCCTGTTGGGCGTCGGCGCCGGACAAATGAGCCGTGTCGATTCGGTCGAAATTGCCATCAAGAAAGCCGGGAAACGCGTCCACGGCAGCGTACTGGCCTCCGACGCGTTTTTTCCATTTGCCGATTCGATCCATCAAGCGGCGGCGGCCGGAGTCTCGGCCATCATTCAGCCCGGTGGATCGCGACGCGACGACGAAGTGATCGCCGCTTGCAACGTGCACGGCATGCCGATGATTTTCACCGGCCGGCGGCACTTCAAACATTAAGTTGGAGCCAGCTCCTCTCTCGCCCGGAGAGAGAAGGGCTCTTACACGAGGTCAAACGGCTCGTCCGAAGCAGCGCGAGAAAACAGAATGCCGAGCGTACTGGACAAAATCGTAGCCACCAAGCAGCGCGAAATTGCCGCGGCGAAACAGGCACGGCCCGAAAGTACCCTGCGCGACCTGGCCGCAGCCGCGCCTGTTGCTCGAGATTTCTTCGGCGCGCTTGCTGCCCCCGGCCCAATTCGTTTGATCGCCGAAATCAAGAAGGCCAGCCCCTCGGCGGGCCTGATTCGTGCGGACTTTCAGCCGGTGGAAATCGGCCTCACGTGCGAGCGGCACGGGGCTAGCTGCTTGAGCGTGCTGACCGACGAGCAATACTTTCAAGGGGGTCTCGACGACCTGCGCCAGGTTCGCGCCGCGGTTGGGCTGCCCATCTTGCGCAAGGATTTTATCCTCGATAGCTATCAACTCTACGAAGCCCGCGCGGCCGGCGCGGACGCCGTGCTGCTGATCGCCGAGTGTCTGGACGACTGCCATTTGCGCAAACTGCATAACGAGGCCGTTCAACTGGGCATGACACCGCTGGTCGAGTTGTACGAACCGGAAAACTTGAAGCGCGTCTTCGACGCCGGGGCCACGCTGATTGGCATCAACAATCGCGATTTGCATTCGTTTCGTACCGATCTCGAGCACACCTTGCGATTGCGCGAGCGGATTCCCGACGAGTGCGTGCTGGTGAGCGAGAGCGGCATTCGCACCCGCTCCGACGTCGAGCGCTTGGCCGCGGCCGGCGTCGACGCCATTTTGGTGGGCGAAACTTTGATGACCGGACCGGATATCGGAGCGGCCGTCGACGCACTGCTAGGCCGCTAGCGGATACGAGGCCAGGAGATCTCGCGCTAGTATCGCGAGTGCGGCGTCGCTTATAATGCTGCCCCGTGGCGAGGAAGGCAAAGGCTTGAACGTGTCGAACACCATTAGCGCCGTTTCGAATCTGGTGCGCGGGCTGGTTTCATTGGCCATGCTGGGGCTGTTAGGCGCCGGGGGCTGGTTCGCTTACGAGGCCTACGACCAGCGGCTCCAGCTCGATCGCGAGCTGAAGGAAAAGACCACCAAACTGGCCGCCAAAACCGCCGAAGTCGAGCGGCTGACGAAGGAGAATCAGAAGCTAAATCTGGCGCTGCGGCTGCTGAAGATCGACCATCGGCTGGCGGAAATCGTGGTGCTCGATCAGCGGGGCGGCGCCGAGCGGCCGTCGACCAGGTTTCAGTTCGTCGAACTGACCAAGGACGGAGATCCAGTCGGCGAAAAGAAAGTGTTCACCGTCGAGGGGGACACCATCTACGTCGACGCCTGGGTGATCAAGTATGCCGACGAGCTCGTCGAGAATTCCGATCCGCTGCGGTCCACTTCGGTGTGTCTCTTTCGGCGCATCTTTGGCGAATTTCAAGAGCCCAGCGAAGGCTTTCCGCTCGATCCGTCCGGCTCCCGCCCAGCGGTATATAGCCAGGGAGACGACATGTCGCCCCTGGAGCGCGACATCTGGGCCAATTTCTGGCAGTACGCCAATAATCCCGCCAAGTCAAAGAAGGCGGGCGTGCGAGCAGCGCATGGAGAAGCGCCGTCGATTCGCCTGGAACGGGGCAAGTTGTACAAAGTCGAGCTGCGGGCCTCGGCCGGTCTGTCGATCATCGCCGAAGACCTGCCTCGGCAGCCGGCCTCATGAATCATTGCGACTCGACAAGCAGCCGGCCCAATTTGCGGCCGGTGACGCTCAGCGGAAAGCGCTCCAAATCCTCGGGGCGGACCCATTTCCAGGTGCCGGCGGTGAGCTTGCGTTTCGAATCGGCGGATTCGGCCAGATAACAGTCGAGTGTGATGCGAAACCTCGTAACGCCGTGTTTGAACGTGGCGATGTGGCTCGGCGATTCGACGAGTAATCCGGAATGCCGCTCGATTTTTTCGACGAGCTCTTTTTGCAGTTTCGCTCCGCGCCGGGCCACCATCGGAAAGCGCAAAAAATCCCAAAGTCCGGCCCAGCGCTCGTCCGCGGTGCGCCGGCGCAAGAGCAGTTTGGCTCCGCGCCGCACCACGACGGCCGCTTCGTTCACAGCCTCGGTGCGAGGCTTGCGACGCGGCCGTGGAATTTGGTCCTGCTCTCCACTTCGAAATGCGGCGCAAAGTCCGCTCACGGGGCAATCTTGGCAGCGCGGCGCTCGCCTCGTGCAGACCAGGCTGCCCAATTCCATCAGCGCGGAATTGAATGCTCCGCAATGGCGCCGTGGAACCACCGCCTCGGCCAGTTGCCACAAGCGTTGCTCCGGGGCGCTAGCGGCCGCGCTTTCCCGAAATGCAATCAACCGACTGAACACTCGCACGGTGTTGGCTTCGAGAATGGGTGCGGGAGTGTCGAAAGCGATTGACACGATGGCCCCGGCCGTATAACGCCCGATGCCGGGCAATCGTCGAACGCAGTCCAAGTCGCGCGGAAACTGCCCGCCGAATTGATCGACGACGACCCGGGCAGCGCGGTGCAGTTGACGGGCGCGCCGATAATAACCCAGTCCTTCCCATTGGCGCAACACGTCGTGTTCATCGGCCTCGGCCAGAGCCCGTACCGTCGGAAACGCCGCCACGAAGCGAATGAAATACGGCACCACCGTCGCCACCTGCGTCTGTTGCAGCATGATTTCGCTGATCCAGATCCGATAGGGATCCGAGGTGCGCCGCCAGGGAAGATCGCGCTTGTGCCGGCGATACCAGCCCAGCAGTTGCCGCTGGAACGACTTCGTCCATTCGGCTGTCGGCGGGGCGAGAGACTGCGAGCGGGGTGAAGTTCGTTTCGTGGCCATGAATCCGTCGTGCGATTTTAGCGTGCGCGACCATGAGCCGGATTCTAGGGATTTCCAGCCACGGACAACAAGCCCCGATTGGTGGCGGTCAGGCCGGGTTTACCGAAGCCACGGTGGACGGCCAGCCCACCTTTCATTAGGCTGCTACGAACCGATATGCTCTCGTGGCTCGGATACCTTGATGAGGACTCGTGGGATTGACACCGAAACGTGCCGGTCGTAAGCGCAAGCCGCAAGAACCTGCGGGCAAAAGATCCGCAAACCGCGGGCAGCGCGCCCCTGGGGGGCGCAGCGCCAGCACGGTGCGAGCGCGCAAGCTTGCTCAAGAAGAGAGCTGGGAGCTGGTGCATCCACGCTGTGCACGCGATCGCGAAGAGGATCTGCAAGAGGTTCGCAAGATGCTCGATGCCGGCGAAATCGACGTGGCGATCGACGAATGCCGCTGGCTGCTTAGCGGATGCAGCGATTGCCTGGAAGCTCATCGAATCTTGGGCGAAATCGCGCTAGGCGAAAACGATCTGCCGCTGGCACGAGGACATTTCGGCTATGCCTATCGCCTGGGCGCCAAAGCGCTCGAGCAGGCCCACAGCCAAGGGCCGCTGCTCTATCGGGTGCCGGCCAATCGGTCGTTTCTGGAGTCGGCCAAGGCCCTGGCCTGGTGCTTGAAGCAGTTAGGCAAGGGGGAAATGGCCGCCGAAGTCGTTGAGTTCCTGCTGCGATGCGACCCCAGCGATCCGCTTGGAGTGAAACGCCTGGGCGACGAGCCACACGCCTAGTGTGGGAGCGAGAATAGATTGAACGCTACTTCGTCACGCCGGGCATCACCAGTTTGCCGGTCTCTGGGTTGAAGTAGGGTAGCTTGCCGGTAAACTCGATTTTCGCGTTGACACGCTCTTGCTTGGCCAGCTCTTCGAACAGATCGAGAGAAGCGGGACTCTTCATTTGGTCCACCGCCTCGGTCCACTGGCGAGTGCCTGGCTTGATATCGGTGGCGCGAATCAAGTGCACGCCGAACGCCGTGTGAACGGGTTGGCTGATTTCGCCTTTGGCAAGCGCGAAAGCTGCCTTGGAAAACTCTTCGACCATGACTCCAAAGCGCGGAAAGAATCCCAAGTCGCCTCCCTGGCGGCGGCTTGGTCCAACCGAGTATTTTTCGGCCGCCTGCTCAAACGTGAGTTTTCCCGCTTCGATTTCGGCGCGGAGTTTTTCGGCTCGCTCGATCAATTGACTGGACCCTTCCCCGGGCCGCTCGGCGCGTAGCAGAATGTGGCTGGCGCGCACCAGGGTGCCATCGAAATCCTTGTGGTGCTCTTTGAAATAGCCCTCCAAAGCGTCGATCACGTTGCGTTCGACGTACTTCGGCCAGGCAATTTGCCAGGCCATTTCGTGCCGCAAGGTGTTGATCGTGACGCCCTGTTTCGCGGTGAATTGATCCAAAGTCAGTCCTTTGGCCCTGGCTTGAGCTCTGACTTTGTCCACCTTCTTGTCGATCTCCGATTCTTTCAAAAAAACCTCGTCGCGTTTGAATGCTTCTTCAACCACCCGTTGGTTCACGACTTGCCGCAGCGTTTCGGCTTGCAACATAGGCATCCTGTCGGGCGAAGCTTGCCGCGCGCTGCGAACCTTGGCCAACAATTGTTCGATTTCCGCCACGTAAATCGGGTCGCCATTCACAATTGCGGCAATTGGCCGTTCATCGGGCTGTGCCGTTGGCTCTTCAGCCAGTAACGACCCGGCACCGCTCAGTGCCCAAAACACCAGTCCCAACGCCAGGCAAGATTGAAATTCCGATGCCTTCATAGGTCCGAATTCGTCGAGGTCCACGACATCCTTCCTCAGGAACTGCTTGGGAATTCTAACAAAACCGCCTAGAATCCCCTTCTCCGATGCGGTTTTGTTAGCGGTCCTAGGGCAAACGGAGGTCGCGAAATTCATAGTCCACGGTCATTTCCAAAATCGTAATCGGCGTGCGGTACACGAACTCGAGTTTTTCAGGACTGTCCTTCATATCGAAGAAGTAGTTTAGTCCCACCTCGTCTTTGCTCTGCCGCGTTTGCTCGAATCCCCCCGGCTCGATGTGCTGTCCATCGGAACCCACGAAATAAACGGGGTTTTCCAGAATCCAGTTCCGATGCGATTCCAATGCGCTCGAGGGTTCGTCAAACCGCACGCGCAAACTGACTTCCCAAGCAAGGTTGTTCTTGCGCACCTGGTCGATCGTCACCGTGACTCCCGCCTTGCGCTGCTCAACGCTTTTCGGCGCGATGTTTTTCGCGGCAACCGGCAAATTGCGAAAGCGAAAGTCTTCAGCCTCTCCGGGCACCAGCGCCAACAGCTTGCCTTTGAGCGTGCTGATCTTTTCGGTCGTCCGTCTGGGCAAGGAGAGCGGAATCTCCAATTCAACCGCCGAAGTGCCTTCCCGAATGGAGGCCTCCGGCTCGGCTTTGGCACTCGCCGCCGCAATCGCCTCGCCGGTATTGCCCGTCGCGCGGATCTCGCCCAAGGGCTGCAGAATGGCGATGGGCTGCAAGCGCGGCTCCCACGTCACTTCCAGAAAAAAATTCAACGATTGCGACTGGGCGTTCGTGTTGCGCAAATCCCGAACTGCTTCGAACCGCGTGGGCTCCAGCCGAAATAACCCGGCGTAAACGGCTCGCTCCGAGCGGGCTGTTTCCCCGGCCGGTCGATTGACCACGAACGCGCCGCGCTGACCTGCATAACCGTATAACGTCAAGTCAGCCTGGTCGAGCAGCCGGTCCAACGCTCGCCAGAACGGCGTCTTTTCGAAATCGGCGTTCACCCGAGCGTCGCCGGCCTTTTCGCCGAAGGCCTCGCGATGGTCGATGATTGGATTGTGCGTCTGTTTGGCGATTGACTGGAGCGCTTCGGCAAGCGACAAGTCAGTTCCTTTGAGCGTGACCAACGAAGGCTCGGCCGCGGAGTTAGCCTGCGCGCGCAACAGTTTTTGCTGCACGCGCGTAACGCGTAACGAGACCTCCTGCGGCGTGCTCTCGCCGACGATGGGCAACAGCGGCAGGACCGCAGCGCCCATTTCGAAGAGCGTGCGCTCGGCCTGATCACGCTGCGTCAGTTCCGGAGCATTGAGTTGCCGCAAGAGCCGGCTGACTTGACTGGCCAACTCACCACCGGTTGCCGCTTCACCGGGTGCCGCCGACAGAAGGATCCAAATAACGAAGATTCCCACTGGAGTGCCTCTTTAGGGTCTGTCCGCGGTGACGCCCATGATTTTAGGCCCTGGGAACCATTGCCGCCAGTCAATCATTGCTTACCCGCCGGGCAAACGGCCAGAGTCCCGCAATTTATGGCCTAGACTTTAGGAGCGGCCAGTCTGCTCACAGTCGAACCCAACGATTCAGTCGGCCGGTAATGTTGGTCGCTGATGCACATCCTTGACGAAGGCTCCCAATTCGTGCTGCGCTATCTGGTTGGCATAAGCCTTGCGGCGGCGATCTTGACGAACTCCGCCCAGGCGGCGGATCGGCCGCGGTGGACGATGCTGGTCGAGATCGAAGGCCAAGCGGTCGAAGGAATGCCGTTGGCCTGGTCCCAAGATCACGTGGTCCTGTTGGGGCGCGACGGCAAATTGTGGGATTTCACCGCCCGCAAAACGAGCCAATTTCGCAAAACAAGCTCTTCGTTTTCCAGCTACTCGGCCGCGGAAATCCGGTCGGCTTTGGAGCGCGAGCTGCGCGGCAAGCTGGAAATAACCGGAACCGGACACTACCTCGTCGCGCATCCAGGGAATCAAGGGGCCCATTGGGCTAATCGCTTCGAGGATCTCTACCGCTCCTGTGTCCATTACTTCACACAGCGCGGAGTGAGGGTTCATGAGCCGCAGTTTCCGCTGGTGGCCGTGGTCTGGGGAAACCGCGGCGACTTCTTGCGATTTGCATCGACCGAGGGCGCAAAAACCAGATCCGACGTGCTCGGCTTCTACTCGCCCGTCTCGAATCGGATCACCCTCTACGATCAAGAGTCTGGCATGTCACACAGCCGGACGTGGCACCAAAACGAAGCGACGATCATCCACGAAGCCACGCATCAAGTGGCGTTCAACACCGGCGTCCATAATCGCTTTGGCAAGACGCCCTTGTGGTTGGCCGAGGGGCTGGGCACCATGTTCGAAGCCCATGGCGTCTGGGACTGGCGCAACTATCCCCAACTGAGCGACCGGATCAATCGCGAACGATTGGCGCAATTCCGCCAATGGCTCAAAACCGGCCGCACCACGGGCGCGTTCGTGGGCTTGTTGAGCTCCGACCGCCAATTCCAGACCAATCCTGCCGCCGCTTATGCGGAGAGTTGGGCTTGGGCCTTTTTTCTGACCGAAAACTACCCTCAAAAATTCAGCCAATACGTGCAACGCATCGCCGCGCGGCCCGACTTCGAGGAATATCCTTTGACCCGCCGCATGGCCGATTTTACGGCCGTTTTCGGAGATGACTTGCGAATGCTCGAAACGCACCTTCTGGGGTTCATCTCTTTGCTCGAATAGCGGGCCTGCGATTGCCAACACCCCTCGCGCGATTGCCTCGCGGTTGTTTTCTCCCCCCTTTAGCTTCTCGCCCGGCGCGTGTTAGGATAGTCACGCTGACTCCGCCAATTCATCCCCAAAAGCCCACGCGTGCTATGCCGAAATTCAAGGTCTTACTGACCGACTATGCCTGGCCCAATTTGGATATCGAGCGCGACACGCTCTCGGAAATCGACGCCGAACTGATCGTCGCCGGAGAAAAGGCTACGCGGCTCGATTCTGGATACAAGCGGCGTCCCATTCTGGTCGATCGCAACGGGCACGCCCGGCAGTTCGACTACGACCACTTGAACCGCGAAACGGCCGAGAGATGGTTCGGGCCCAACAGCCCGGCCCAACTTTTGTATATTGACAATATGAGCTACGACCTGGGAAATGAGCTGCTGACGAATGCCGACATGAACTCGTCGCCGACCAACACCCCCATCTCCAGCTACGCGTACGGCTACGACGGCTTGGGACGGCTGACCTCGACCGACAACGCGGGCACCCCGGGCGCTCCGCATGTCGTGCTCTCCGTGCCGTCGGGCGGCTACGACGCCAACGGCAATCGGACATCGCTCTTGGCCACGATCACCAATGGCCTGGGCGTGGCCGTGCCGGATTTCAGCAATACGTATGGGTACGACGCGATCAATCGCCAGACGAGCGTTCAGCAATCGGGCCAGGCGGGGGGCAATCTCGTGGCCTCGAAGCTGGTGAATTTCACGTACGACGCGGCCGGGCAACTGGCCACGGTGACCCGCTACGCCGGCCTGGCCGGCAGTCCAGGCCCGGTGGTCGCCGCCAGCGGGTACACGTTTGACCCCGACGGCCGGCTGACGAATTTGAATCACACCTTCACCACGGCCGGCGGCACAACGCCCATCAACTATTCGTGGCAGTTCGACGGGGCCAGCCGGATCAGCGGCTATACGCGGTCGGATGGCGGCGTGCAGAGCGAATCACAAACCTACGGCTACGACCCGGCTGGACAGTTGTCCTCCGCCAGCGGAACGAATAACGAGTCGTATTCTTACGACGCCAACGGCAACCGCACCAACGGCAACAACTCCACGCCCGCGCAGAGCGACAACCGCCAGAGCACGGATGGGACGTACAACTATTCGTACGACGGCGAAGGCAACCTGACTGGGCGGACCGCGATCGCCACGGGCGACGTGCGGCTGTTCAGCTACGATTACCGCAACCGGCTGACCGAACTGATCGATCATCAAGGCAGCGGCATGCTTTTGAGGGACATCGCCTTCACTTACGACGTCAACAACTTGCGGATCGCCAAGAGTGTCAATGGCGTCGCGACCCGTTACGTCTACGACGGGCAGAATCTCGTGCAAGAGTTCAACCCGGGCCGCTCGACTCCGCAGGAATTTTTGTATGGTCCGGCGGTCGATCAGATCCTGGCCGCCAACCTGGAGAACGGCGCCGTCCTGTGGGCCCTGACCGACAATCTGGGATC
>JACQFF010000197.1 GCA_016200205.1 Planctomycetia bacterium | reverse complement strand
GGCGAATTCGCGAAAGATCTCCTGGGCGCTCTTGCCCATGATATTGGCCAAGACGTTCAGCCGCCCGCGATGGGCCATACCCAAGACGATCTCGCGGATGCCCTGATCGCCCGCTTTTTCGATAGTCAAATCCAACAGCGGGATCAAGCTTTCGGCCCCTTCGAGCGAGAAGCTCTTGGCGCCGGTGAACCGCTTTTGAATGAACTCCTCGAAAATCGTGGCGTCGGTGAGCCGCGTCAGGATGCGAAGCTGCTCTTGTTTGCTCAGGGTGAGCCGGTTTTCGGTCCCTTCCATCCGGTCTTGCAGCCATTGACGGACGCCGAGTTCGTCGATGTGCATAAACTGCACGGCGATCGAACGGCAGTAGGTGTTGCGCAGCCGCTCGACAATGCGGCGCAAGGTCAGCACGTCGGGACCGCGGATCGTGACGGTCGAAAAGGGCCGGTCCATGTCCGCTTCGGTAAAGCCGTAGTATTCGGGATCCAATTCCGGCATATGGGGGCGGGGCATGCCCAACGGGTCGATGTTGGCCACCATATGACCGCGAACCCGATACGCGCGCACGAACTGGTCGACGCGATCCTGTAGCAGGGCCACCTCCAACTCGCGCAGGTTGGCCGCGGCGGCCGTCTGCAACGTCCTGCCGGGAGGATTGAACACGCTCGATGGGTGAAACGATGGCCCCAGGCGCGGCGGCGCGGCGGCGCCGTTTCCCAGTTGTTTGAAATAGCGCCGCCAATCGGCCGATACGCTCGTCGCGTCTCGCACGTAACTGGCGTACAACTCCTCGATAAAGCCCAGGCTCAGGCTATTCGGAGCGGGTTCAAAGTCTTGTTCGCTTTTTGAAAGATTGAGCATCGAACACACCGAAGGGGGAACACTTCTTAATTCATTGTAGGAGAGTCAGGGTCCGCCGGTCGTGGGGTATCCAAGGAGTGAAGTCTGGGCAACCGGCATGCTCCAGCAGTCCGTGCGCCATGGCGTTGGGCACAGTACTCCACCTCAGAATTTTTGCCAAATTCAATGGTTCAATCGCGGCCAACAAAAAAACCCCTCTGCGCCTGGCACAGACGGGCCATTACCACCTCTCAAGCCCCGCTTTTTCCCTACAAAAGCCCCCGTATGCTAGAAACCGCGCTCGGGGGAGTCAAGCCTGCTGGTGCGGGCGAAACGTCGCGCAGGTACTGAAAAAGTATCGCGATTGCCGTGCTTCGCCCTTCCCAAGCCAATGGATCATACGCCCAAACGGGGTACCAGGGGTCATTCTCCGCAGGCGGGCAATGACTTATCATAGGTTCTGAATTCCTCTTTCCGCTCACTTCGGCTCAAAAGTCCAGCGGCGGACTTGAATTGCGACCGGCTGGACCTTGTGGTTGAAAACGATTTATGAACATCACTTTTTCCTGCCCCTGCTGCCAGCAAGGCGCGCGAGCCAATGTTTCCGCAACGGATACGGCACTCGCCTGCCCCCATTGCCAGCAGACGATCGCCATCGCCAGCGGCGCGTTCGATGGGGATCAACTCTGCCGTTGCTTGGTATGCCCTAGCACGGATCTATTTGTCCGCAAGGACTTTCCACAGCGGTTGGGAGTGGGATTGGTTATTTTAGGAATCGTCGGCAGTTCGGTGGCCTGGGCCTACTCGCTGGTGATCGTCACATTTGCTGTTTTGTTCGCCACCGCGCTGGTCGACGTGGTGTTGTACCTGATCGTGCCCGACGCTCTGATGTGCTACCGCTGTGGCGCTCAATATCGGATGGCCGAGGGCATGGCGCGGCATGGCGCGTTTAACCTTCAGACTCACGAACGTTACCGGCAACAGTCGGCGCGCACGGCCGGCCACCGCTAGACCCTGCGGGAAAGAGAAGCGGCTCACTGAGCGCCCAGTCAGCTCCCCCGCGACAACCCTTCAGGCGGAAGCGCAATACGTCCTTCGAAGTCACAAGACGATCGATATGGATCAGGAGCGGGAACGAATCCAGGATGACTTGCGCGGACTCGTCAAGGGCGACGTCCGTTGCGACGATGTTTTCCTGCAATTGTATTCCAGCGACGCCAGCATCTATGAAATCAAGCCGCTGGCGGTCATTCGTCCGCGCACGCTGGCCGACGTCGTGGCCTGCGTGGAATATGCCGCCGAAAACCATTTGCCCCTGCATCCGCGCGGGGCCGGCACCGGGCTGGCAGGCGAATCGCTGGGCGCGGGCCTGGTCCTCGACTTCTCCCGCTATATGCGGCGCGTGATCGAGACGCAAGCCGATCGTGTGCGCATTCAGCCGGGCATCGTGCACGCGCTGCTCAACGAGTTCCTCAGACCGTTCGGCCGTCAGTTTGGCCCCGACCCGGCGATGAGCAGCGTGACCACGATGGGCAGCGTCATCGCCGTCGACGGTGGCGGCAGTCACTGGCTAAAGTACCGCTCGGCACGCGAACACGTGATCAGCTTGCAAATCGTGCTCTCCGATGGCCAGGTGCTCGAAGTGGGCCGCGAACCGCTCGGCGAGGATCGCGCCGACCCACAGTCCCGCCGCGGTCGCTTGATCGGCTCGTTGGCCGAGCTCTTGAGCCGCGAGGCTGCATTGATTCGCGAACGCCAACCGCAAAGCGTCGTGAACCGCTCCGGCTACCATCTGGTCGACGTGCTCTCCGAGCAGCATCTGGATTTGGCCAGGCTGTTGGTCGGGTCGGAAGGCACGCTGGCGCTGATTACCGAGGCGACGGTCGCCACGGTGCCGCTGCCCAAGCATCGCGGCGTGGCGCTGTTGTTGTTTGATCGGCTGGAGAGCGCGGCCAAAGCGGTGATGGAGATTTTGCCGCTGGGCGCCAGCGCCTGCGATCTGATGGATCGCCGGCATTTGAGTCTGGCCCGCGAAAGTACCGTCCAGTATGACCTTTTGATTCCAGCGCAGACCGAAGCAGCCTTGCTGGTGGAGCAGGAAGGCGACACGCTCTCGGCCGTGCGCGACAAGCTGGCCCAGGTCGTCGATCGCGTGCGCCGTAAAAAACGCCTGGCGTTTCACGCGGTGCAAGCGCAAGACCGCGACGAAATCGATCTGTATTGGCGGTTGGCCCGCAAAGTCGTGCCCACGCTGTACCGCACGAAGGGCTCGACCCGCCCGCTGCCGTTCATCGAAGATTTGGCCGTTCCACCCGCTGCGCTGGCCGATTTCCTGGTGCGGATGCAAAACGTGCTGAAACAGCATCAGGTGATTACGCCGCTGTTTGGCCACGCGGGCCACGGGCAATTGCACCTGCGGCCCTTCCTCGACCTGTCGAATCCGGCCGACGTGACGCGCATGGCCCAATTGGCTTCCGATCTGTATCGCGAGGTGATTGAAGTGGGCGGCACGATCAGCGGCGAGCACGCCGACGGACTCAGCCGCACCCAGTTCATCCGACAGCAGTACGGGCCGCTGGCCGACGTGTTTCGGGAAGTGAAACGAATCTTCGATCCGGACAACATCTTCAATCCGGGAAAAATCGTAAACGACGATCCCGATTTATTGACTCGCAACCTGCGGCACCTGACGCCCCCGCCCACGATTCCCAGCGAGCCAGCCACCGACGGCGCGGGGCCGGCCGCGGCGAGCGCGGTTCCTCCAATCACCTGGCAACTGAAGTGGGGCAGCGAGGAAATCGCTCACACGACGCGCGACTGCAACGGCTGCGGTGCCTGCCGATCGCAACTGTCGGAGGTGCGAATGTGCCCGATCTTTCGCTTCGCTCCGGCCGAAGAGAGCTCGCCCAGGGCGAAGGCCAACTTGATGCGCAGCATTTTGACCGGCGAATTGCCGGCCAAAACGCTCGCCAACGACGATTTCAAAGCCGTCTCCGATCTGTGCGTCAACTGCCACATGTGCCGGCTGGAGTGCCCGGCCAGCGTCGATATTCCCAAGCTGATGATGGAAGGCAAAGGGGCCTACGTGCACACCAACTGCTTGGACACCAGCGACTGGCTGATGTCGCGCGTGGATCGCTTGAGCTGGCTGGGAAATTCTCTCAGCCCGCTGGCGAATTGGGCGATCACCAATGGGCCGTCGCGGTGGCTGATGGAAAAGGTGTTGGGCGTGGCCCGGGGGCGCAAGCTGCCGAAATTCGCTTCGCGGAGCTTTCTGCGCATCGCGTCGCGGCGGCGCTGGACGCGTCCCACGCGGCGGGGCATTTCCAAAGTGCTTTATTTTGTCGACACCTACGCGAACTATCACGATCCGCAACTCGCCGAAGCATTTGTGGCGGTGTTGGAGCACAACGCGATTGCCGTCTATGTCCCTTCCGGCCAGCAATCCTCCGCGATGCCGATGATCTCGCTGGGCGCATTGACCAAAGCTCGGCAAATCGCCGAACGCAACGTGACTCTTTTGGCCGAGGCGGTGCGACAAGGCTATCACATCGTGGCCACCGAGCCCTCGGCAGCCTTGGCGCTGACCCATGAATATCTCATGCTGCTGGACGACGACGATGCACGATTGGTGGCGGCAAACACGACCGAGGCCTGCACGTTTCTCTGGAAACTGCACCAGGCAGGTAAATTGCAACTCGACCTCAAGCCCATCAATGCCGTGCTCGGCTACCATATGCCGTGTCATATAAAAGCCCTGCAAGTCGGCTCGCCGGGCGAGAGCTTGTTGCGGCTGATTCCCGGCCTGATCATCAATCGGACCGAAAACGCCTGCTCGGGCATGGCCGGCACCTTCGGCTTGAAACGCGAGAACTATCGCGCGAGTTTGCGCGCCGGACGTGCATTGATCAACAGCCTGCGCAATCCACGCCTGCAAGCCGGCACGACCGAGTGCAGCGCATGCAAAATCCAAATGGAGCAGGGTGCCGGCAAACCTACCATTCACCCCATCAAGCTGCTGGCGCTGGCGTATGATCTAATGCCCGAAGTGGCCGAGCTTCTTTCCGCGCCCATCGAGGAGCTGGTCGTTACGTGAACGTGCGCGTGCGCTTATTCGCCGTGGCAAAGCAACTGGCTGGCCAGGACTTGATTATTTTACAATTGCCCGAGAGGACCACGTTGCGACAACTCCGCGAAAAACTGGCCGCGGAAGTACCTCAACTCGCAGCGGTCTTGCCCCACATTTTATTTGCCGTGGGTTCGGAGTATGCCAACGACAGCTCCTTGATTTCCGCCGACAGCGAGGTGGCTTGCATACCTCCGGTCAGCGGAGGTTAGAATGAATAGCGGACAACCGGGGATTTCAGTTGGCGCGAGGATTGCCCGGACAACTTGTTGTCTGGGTGTCGAACGCACAAGAGGATTCTCTGGTGGTCTTCGAAGGGCGGGCGGGCAATCTCGCGAATCAGCCTCTTGTTGCTTCGCAACACTGATGACAGATTGTCGGTGCCGCACCACGAGACTTGTGGCGCCAAAAATAGTTGATCATGGTCGACATCACCACACAATCGATTGATACCGAGTCGCTGCTCGCCCACGTCGGCTCGCCGAAGGCCGGCGCGGTGGTGTTGTTTTTAGGAACCACTCGCGAGTTCACCGGCGGACGCCAGACCGCTTCGCTCGATTACGAATGCTACCCCGAGATGGCACGCCGGAAGCTGGCCCAACTGGAAGCCGAAGCGCGGGCCCGTTGGCCGCTGACCGGCTGCGCGATCGTGCATCGCATCGGACGGTTGGAAATCGGCGAAGCGAGCGTTGCCGTGGCCGTGAGCACGCCGCATCGTGCCGCGGCCTTCGAAGCGGGACAATGGTTGATCGACAAGCTCAAAGAGGTCGTGCCGATTTGGAAAAAAGAGAATTGGACCAATGGCGGCAGCCAATGGGTTCACCCTGGCCTGGAAGTCCCGCCAACGCGCCCGCAATCGACTCACGACCCGGCCTGAGATTTGGAATCAAGGACATGAACATATCCGGACCCTTAGTGGATGGCTTCGGCCGCGTGCACACGAATTTGCGCATCAGCGTGACCGATCGCTGCAATATTCGCTGCTTCTACTGCATGCCGGCCGAAAACGTGCGGTTCAAGCCGCGCCGCGAGTTGCTTAGCTTCGAGGAAATCGAGCGATTTACGCGCGTGGTGGCGCTGATGGGCGTGAACAAAATCCGCTTGACCGGCGGCGAGCCCCTGGTGCGCCACGATCTTGCCTTGTTGGTCAAAAAGATCGCCCAAGTGCCCGGCATTCGCGACATTGCGCTCACGACCAACGGCATTCTTCTGGCCGAGCAAGCGCAAGGGCTCAAGGATGCCGGGCTGAAGCGGCTGAACATCAGCCTCGACAGTCTCAACCGCGAGACATTCTTCAAGATTTCGCGCCGTGAAGGATTGGAACAAGTGCTCGCTGGAATTTTCGCGGCGCAGCGCATCGGCTTCAAAAAGATTCGCCTCAACGCCGTGGCGATTCGCGGCATCACCGAGCCGGAAATCGTGCCCCTGGGCGGGTTCGCCAGAGAGCACGGCCTGGAGATGCGGTTTATCGAATTCATGCCGCTCGATGCCGACGGCAATTGGGATACGGATCAAGTTTTGAGTGGCGCACGAATCCGTGCCGCGTTGGAAGAAGGCATCGGTCCGCTGGTGCCCCTGCCCGTCGAGGATCCCAGCCAACCGGCCAGCGACTTTGCCTTTGCCGACGGCGTGGGCCGGATCGGCTTCATCAATCCCGTCACGCAGCCGTTCTGCCAACGTTGCAATCGATTGCGGCTGACGGCCGAAGGCCAGGTTCGCAATTGCTTGTTCTCGACCGAAGAGTGGGACGCCCGGGCCGTTTTGCGCAGCGGCGGCTCGGACGAAGAGCTTGCCCAGCTCGTTCGCGCAAGCATCGGCGCAAAACGCGCAGGTCACGGTATCAACAGCGACCAGTTTGTGAAGCCGGAGCGGGCCATGTACCAAATCGGCGGCTGAACCACCGTCATCCACGCGAATGATTCAAAACGCATCGGACAAGCCTCGCATCTATCTGGACAACGCCGCCACGAGCTGGCCCAAACCCGAATCGGTCTATTCCGCGGTCGATAATTACCTGCGCAACTTGGGCGCGCCGGCCGGCCGCAGCGGTTATGCCGAGGCAATCGGCGTGTCTCAAGCCGTCGAGACAACGCGGCGGCAAATTGCCGGAATGCTGGGTCTGGCGGATCCGACCCATCTGATCTTCACCGCCAACGGCACCGACTCGCTAAACCTGGTGATCCACGGCCTGCTCGGTCGGGGAGACCACGTGATCACGTCGGTCGTCGAACACAATTCGGTGCTTCGGCCCTTGCGCGAGCTGGAGGATGCCGGACAAATCACGGTTACGCGGGTCGGCTGCGGCAGCTCGGGCGTCGTCGATCCGCAGGACGTGCGCGCGGCCATTCGGCCATCGACCAGGCTCGTCGCGCTCTGCCATGCTTCGAACGTGACCGGAGCAGTGCAGCCGATCGCGGAAGTGGGACGCATCGCTCGCGAGGCCGGCGTGCTCGTGCTGTGCGATGCCGCGCAAACGGTTGGTCATATGCCGCTCGACATGCGGAGCTTGCACGTTGATTTTTTGGCCGCCTCCGGCCACAAGGGCCTCTTGGGTCCCTTGGGCACCGGCGTGCTGGCCATCAGGCCGGATGCGGCGCACCGCTTGCGTAGCGTTCGCCAGGGCGGCACCGGCACCCAGAGCGACGAGACCCGGCAGCCGGACGACTTGCCCGCCAAATTCGAATCGGGCAATCTGAACGTGCCGGGAATTCTCGGCTTGGGGGCCGCCGCGGGCTTTCTTTCTCAGCGTGGGCTGTCAACCATTCACGACGAGGGGACCGCGCTCACCGCCAGGCTTCTGGACGGGTTCCGGGGTGTCATTGGGCTGCGCGTGCGGGGGCCGTCGACGGCGGTCCAGCGGGTGCCCCTGGTCAGCATCACGCTCGAGGGCTATGATCCGCAAGAAATCGCCCTCAGCCTGGACGCGGTATACCGCATCCAGGTCCGGCCGGGGCTCCACTGTGCGCCGGCCATGCACCAGACCTTGGGTACGCACAAGACCGGC
>JACQFF010000196.1 GCA_016200205.1 Planctomycetia bacterium | reverse complement strand
GCTAATGACAGCTCGGCGGCCAATGCCGTCAGCACGCCCGAGCCATCGACATTGACCCTGTCCGTCGCGGGAGTCTGTGGCCTGCTGTTTCTGCGCAGGCAACGAACCCGCCTGGGGCAAATAAACTGTGGGGTAGATAGACGCGACAAGTGGACCGGTCTAGTTTTGGAGGACGCCGTTACTTGGCTTGGAGAGGAACAGGAACTGGGAATAGCCCAATTCCCATCAGAGGTAGCAAATTGAGTCCTAGGTAATTAAACGAATAGGGCCGACCGACGGAAAGCCCGGAAAATGGGCCAGCTCACCTGGAAGGCGAGCCCCATGAGATTACTAAGGATCAATAATGCGCTCCAAACCAAAAAATCTTTGATTTAAAACCACATACCGGGGGATAAGTCCAATTATCGACGGCGCGTCCGGGCGGTAATTGGACTTATCCCCTTTTTACTCTCCTTCGCCATGACTGACGCCAAAGGAAAGAAGAGGAGGCGACTGCCGTTTTGGGTTCTGTTGGCGATCAGCGATCGAATCGGTCGTCGATTGATCCGAAAGCAGGCGCGGTCCCGCGCGTTAGTGGTAACCATCGTCGGTCCTGGCTGTGCGGTGACTGCGCGATTCTTGTCACTTCCGGAAGCTGCCTTCGTGTTCCTTTTTGGCGTCGCGCTTTGCCTTTTCGCTACGCATTTCTGGCTTGCGATCCGTTGGTTGGATCGCCACGACGCTTGGCAGTGGGGGCCAAATCCAATCCGCATTCGCCTGTTTTAGGACAGCGTCCCCCAGCACCACGCTGTTAAGACACTAGCCGCGTCCCACGTGCGATTGAAAACCGCGGCCTCACTTGGTCTACTTTGAGTTTCGGATTTCCCGGATGCCACCCGTCTGCCAGATCCATGATGTTTCGTCCCGTTGAAGCGAGCGTTCGGTTCCCGGCTCTGGAGGCCGAAATCGGCCAATTCTGGAAGAGTCGCAGGATTTATGAAAAATCGCTGGCCCAGCGAGCCACCGCGCCCCGGTTCGTGTTCTACGAGGGCCCGCCCACGGCCAACGGCCTGCCCCATCCGGGCCATTGCCTGACGCGGGCCATCAAAGACCTATTCCCCCGTTACCGCACCATGCGGGGATATCTTTGCGAGCGCAAGGCAGGCTGGGACACGCACGGCCTGCCGGTGGAAGTCGAAGTTTCCAAAGAGCTGGGCATTCACGCCAAAGAAGAGATCGAACGCTACGGCGTCGAGCCCTTCATTCATCAGTGCCTGGAAAGCGTGTTTCGCTATACCCAGCAATGGGAGCGGATCACCGAACGGCTCGGGTTTTGGATCGATCTGAACGACGCTTACGTCACCTACCACCAGAGCTACATCGAAAGCGTCTGGTGGGCCCTGAAAAACCTGTTCGACCGCGGGCTGCTCTACCAGGGCTATAAAATTGTCTGGTGGTGGGCCCAGGGCGGAACGGCGCTCAGCTCGGGCGAAGTCGGCCAAGGCTACCGCGAAGTGGCCGACCCGAGCGTCTTCGTGCGATTTCCGTTGGCTGACGATCCGAACACGTCGCTGCTCGTCTGGACGACCACGCCCTGGACGCTGCCGAGCAACCAATTCGCGGCGGTTCACCCCGAATTGGAGTATTCGGTCGTGGAGGAAGCCGATGGCCGTCGCTTGATTATCGCCTCGCCGCTGGTCGAGGAAGTCGCCTCCAAAGCCGGACCGGAATGGAAGGTCGTTTCCACGCTCTCCGGCAGCGCTCTCGTCGGCCGCCGCTATCGACCGCCGTTCGACTACTATTACCAATCGCAAGGCGAAATCGTCGGCACGTTGCGATCGGGCGGCAAGCAGCACGTCGCCTGGCGGATTGTGCCGGCCACGTTTGTCACCACCGATAGTGGCACCGGCGTGGTGCACCAAGCGCCGGCATTCGGCGAAGTGGACTACGACGTGCTGATTGAGGAGCAGGGCCGTTTCGCGCCGGGCGAAGGCCCGCAGTTGATCTGCGCCGTCGGCCCCGACGGCAAATTCACCGCCGAAGCGCCCGATTACGAGGGCCGTTGGGTCAAAGAGGCCGACAAAGACATCTCGCGCGAGCTGCGCCGCCGCGGGTTGTTGTTCCATCAAGAGCAGTTTCTCCACGAATATCCGTTCTGCTGGCGGGCCGAGGAAGATCCCCTCATCCAGTTTCCGCGCCAGAGTTGGTTTATCCGCACGACGCAGTACAAAGACCAAATGTTGGCCAACAATCGGCAGATCAACTGGTTGCCCGAACACATCAAGGATGGCCGGTTCGGCAACTTCCTCGAAACCAATGTCGATTGGGCCCTCTCGCGCGAACGTTACTGGGGCACGCCGCTGCCGATCTGGGTTTGCGACGCGACGGGGCGCGGTGAAGCGATCGGCACCTATTCTGAATTGCTGGCCAAGCCGGGCTTGCGCGGAACCGACGTCTGGCAAAAAGCCAAACAGGCCAATCCCAAGCTTTCGGACCATTTGAAAGTTCATAAACCGTACATCGACGCGGTGACGTACAAGTCGCCATTCGATCCACATGGCACGATGCGCCGCGTGCCCGAGGTGATCGACGGTTGGTTCGATTCCGGCGCGATGCCGTTTGCGCAATGGGGATATCCGCACAGCAACCGGGAACGATTTATCGAACAATTTCCGGCCGACTTCATCAGCGAGGCCATCGACCAGACCCGTGGTTGGTTCTATAGCCAATTGGCAGTCAGCACGCTGTTGTTTGGCGATGAGAGCTCGACCGACCCGGACCGTCCATTCAAACCCTTCCCGCATCCGTTCCGCAACTGCATCGTGCTCGGACTGATGTTGGGCGAAGACGGCCAGAAGATGTCCAAGAGCAAGCGCAACTACCGCGAGCCCAACGAGATCTTCGACCGCTACGGGGCCGACGCGCTGCGTTGGTATTTTTTCGCCAATCAGCCGCCTTGGACCTCGATTCGCTATAACGAGCAGGCAATCAAGGACAGCATTCCCGAATTCCTGTTGCGGCTGTGGAACGTCTACAGCTTCTTCGTGATTTACGCCAGCATCGACGGGTTCGACCCGGCCGGTTCACTGTCGAGCAAAGTCGACCAGCTTTCGG
>JACQFF010000174.1 GCA_016200205.1 Planctomycetia bacterium | reverse complement strand
GTCACGAGCGCGCCGCCGATCTCTATCGCGAATGGATTGGAATCGTGTTGTCGAACGTCCAAGGGGTCCGGCGATCCACTCGGCTGGTGGCGTGTTACCACGGAGCGTCCGCGGCGGCGTTCGACCCGTGGCGTGCCCTGGTTGATGACTGGTGGCCGCAGCCCAACGGTAGCTTAGGTTCCAGGTTGGATGCCGCCTTCAGCCGCTGGCAGGCCGAGAGCCGCCCAGCGATCGCGATCGGAACGGATTGCCTTGAGGTTGATGCAAATCACGTTGAGTCCGCCTTCGACATTCTGCGGGAGAATGACGTGGTTTTCGGGCCGGCCATCGACGGCGGCTATTACCTCGTCGGACTCGTTCGATATCTCCCAAGTTTTTTTCACGGCATCCCTTGGTCGACTCCCGCCACCTTGGCTGCCCATCAGTCGGTCTGTGAGCGGCAGGGCTGGTCATTTGGTCTCTTGCCAACGCTTCGTGACATCGACACATTGGAGGACTGGAAGGAATACGAGCGACGCAGAAACGAGCAAACATGAACAGCGCGGTCGGCGAGGCCCGAATCGCCGTCATCATTCCGACGCTCAATGAAGAGGGCACGATCGCCGCTGCGCTGGAATCGCTGTCGCGCCAGATGACTCAATTCGACCGCGTAATTGTTGTCGATGGTGGTTCAACAGACGGCACGCTGGATATTGCGAATCGATACGGGGCCACGATCGTGCGCGTCGCGAGGCGAGGTCGCGGATGCCAGATTTGCGCGGCGCTCAAGGGCATCGCTGATGATATTGTCGTCATCATGCACGCAGACATGGTCGTGCCGCCAGGTGCTCTGTCGTTGATTCGACAAACGCTTGAGGCGAGACCCAATTGTCCGGGGGGCTGCCTCGGTCACCGCTTCGATAGTTCGGACCGATCGCTTCGCTTGACCGAGTGGTGGGATAAGCGCCGGGCTTGCCGCGGTGCGTCCTTCGGGGATCAAGCCCAGTTCTTCCGTCGCAAGTGCCTCGAAAGTCTGGGCGGTTTTCCTGACCAGCCGATTATGGAAGACGTCGAGTTGTCTCGCCGTTTGCGACGGCTGGGGCGTCCAATCTACCTTGATTATCCGGTTGTGGTATCGGCCCGGCGATTTGCGCGACTTGGTTGGTGCCGGGCAATCCTGGCAAACTATTGCATTCGACTGGCCTATCGGCTCTGCGGTCTGCGGGCATCCGAGGCACTGTATCGCCGCTACTACGGCCGTCCCTGACTCGCGCCGTTAACGGCGGTTGCTTCACCGGAAGCGGGCGCCTCTGCTTTGTAAGGCATCTCACCAATCCGTTTTCGCGGACCTGGTAGATTTGATCGCGGGGGAAACGACCAATGTCGTGCTGCCCGGTGAATCGTTTCAAAGCACCCACACGAGGAGACCTACCATGCGACCATCAGACGTCAGCCGTCGCGAATTCAACCATCTTGCCGCTGCCGCGCTGGGAGGACTGCTAGCCGGCGCTAATGCATTCAGAACCGCGGCGCGAGCCGCTGAGCAAGGCAAGAAAGACAAGAAAAAGCCCCTCCTGCTCCAGGATCCGCATGTCTGCCGCGGACTGAACGCCACATGCAAGGGCGAAGCGAAGGGCAAGAAGCACGAATGTGCCGGCCAGTCAAACTGTGCCATGGCCGAGGCACACACTTGCAAGGGCACTAATGACTGCGCCGGGCTTGGCGGATGCGGCGAACACCCCGGTGAGAACCAGTGCAAGGGCATGGGCTCATGCGCTGTTCCACTGGGAGCAAAGGCATGGCAGAAGGCGCGCAAAAACTTCGAGACGGCCATGAAGAAGGCGGGCAAAAAGTTCGGGCCCGCGCCGAAGGCAAGTTGAGAGACTGGCCTAGCGTTGCGGCGAGTCGGCGGGATGTGGGCAGAGCCGGGGAGTTCCTGGTAGATCCTCGTGCATCCTGCCGCTCGCCTCCTTGTGAGCTTTCGGAGAATCACATGCCCTCACGTATGGGTTACGGCAATCTTGGCCTGGGAGTGGGGCTGCGAACGGTCCATTTTCCGTACATTCTCGAACACCGCCCGCAGGTCGATTGGTTCGAGATCATTTCCGAGAACTTCATGGACTCGGGCGGACGCCCACGCTACATTCTCGATCAGATCGCCGAACGATATCAGATCGTGATGCACGGTGTTTCGCTTTCGATCGGCAGCAGCGACCCGCTGAACTTCGACTACCTGCGAAAGCTGAAGAGATTGGCCGAAGCGGTCGGCGCGCGTTGGGTCTCCGACCACCTCTGCTGGACTGGAGTCGCGGGGCTCAACACGCACGATCTCTTGCCGATTCCGCTCAACGAACGAACGCTAAAGCACGTCGTCGATCGTATCCGGATCGTGCAAGATTTCTTGGAGCGTCCCTTCGTGCTGGAGAATCCGAGCACGTACGTCGGCTTCGCCGATTCGACCCTCTCGGAATGGGAGTTCATCAGCCGCATGGCAGCCGAGGCCGACTGCGGCCTGCTGCTGGATGTCAACAATGTGTATGTCTCCAGCGTGAATCACGATTTTGATCCGGCCGAGTATATCCGGTCGGTGCCACACGAGCGAGTTGTCCAGTTCCACCTGGCAGGTCACACCCGCTACGAGACCCACCTCATCGATACGCATGACGATCACGTGATCGACCCGGTGTGGGAGCTCTATCATCTGGCGCATCGGCTTACCGGCGGCGCGTCGACCTTGTTGGAATGGGACGCCAAGATTCCAGCGTTCCCGGTCGTACATGCCGAGGTGCTCAAGGCCCGATCCTACATGGCGCAACAGTTGCCCCAGCCAAGCGAGCTTGCCGGTTTAGCGTCCGTGCAATCAAACGGGGCCAATGTGTCGAACCCGATTTCGTTCTTGGTGCCGGACATGCACGAAAAGGCCGGCACCGCCTGAGCAGTGAAATAAAGATGCCGACGAGCAAAGGGCAATTTTACGACCTGGAACGGATTCAGCGCTGGATGCAAGCGGCAATCATGCATCCCGGCGGTATTGTCGACGGCATTGCATCTTCGCAAGCCCGAGAGCACTTGGATATCGATCCGCAAGACATCGAGCAGGTGCTCACACGCTCGCAAGCCATGTCGGCCGTCGATCGACTCGAAGTCTACGGCAACGCGTACTACGCCCGCTTGATCGAGTGCTTGCGTGAGGAATTTCCGGTCCTGCGGCAGGCTTTGGGCGAAGACGCGTTCGATGCCTTCGCGGTGGGCTATCTGCAGAACTACCCTTCGCGGACGTACACGCTCATCCAGTTAGGCTCGAAGTTTGCCCAGTATCTAGCGGAGACCTCTCCGCCGGCTGATGATGAAATGCCCGTGCACTGGATCGACTTCGTGGTTGATCTAGCGCAATTTGAATTGGCGGTGAGCGAGGTCTTCGATGGCCCTGGCTCGGAGGGTCAGCCTCTGCTGGACGTGCAGCAATTACTGACGCTGCCGCAGTCGCGAATCCTGGACGTTCGCCTGGAATGCGTCGATTGCTTACGGTTGATCCGCCTTAACTGCCCGGTCCATCGCTACTACGACGCCGTTCGCTGCAACCAGCACCCAACCCCGCCTGGGCCCGAGGAAACGCACCTTGCCCTTACACGACGAAAATACGTCGTCCATCACCACGAGCTCTCGAAGACGGGCTACGAGCTGTTGACACGGTTGGTGGCGGGCGCTTCGCTGGGTACGGCGCTCGAGGACGTGATGGCCGGTAGTCAAGTGTCGTCCGTCGCCCTGGCGCCAAACTTGCGAACCTGGTTCTTGGACTGGTCCGCGGCCGGTTTTTTCCGCCGCGCGCATCTGCCGGATTAAAATCGTTTTTTTGCGTTGCTGACCGGCGAGAGTCACCGTGCTGTTTCCACCAGCTTGTACAGTTCCGTCTTTGGCCGAAACGCAGCCCACGCAAACCAGAACGAGTACATCCATTGGACGTCTTCGTCGGCGCTGGTAACGCGCAGATTGTGCGACAGCGCGTCGTACTGCAGCACGAATGCCTTGCCGTCCAATTGCTCGGTGAGCTGTCTCGATTCGTCTGAAAACTGGGACAGCGGATACGCTCGCGCGGCGTTGGCTGTCCACACCCCCAGCACGGGCGTCTTGGCCGCCAGCCGTCGATCCAGGGGCTTCACCGCGAACATCAGGTCCGGTGACCCGAAGTATGCGGCATAGAGGCGCCGACCATAGTCGCGCGAGTGGCCCGTATTGAGGGCCAGGACCGTGGACTGAGGATGGCGAGCGAGCCAATCCTTCCAGGTCGTCAACTCCACGGGCAGGGTCTTCAGCGGGATCCGCGCGGCCGGCCCCGAAACGCCCTCCGCCTTAAGCTGCGCCCACAGGCTCTCGGGCTGGCCTCCCCGGTCGTACATCAACACGTTGCTGTTGAAAAGGAGACCGGAGACGCCAAACTCACGCTCGCCGAGCTTCGTACGCCGGTCGAACACTACGGCCGAGTCGCACAATGGGCAGTAGGTGACGGCGATGGGCAACTCGCCGATGCGATCGTTCACGATTTCGTGATAATCGAGAATCCGCAGCGGATAAGCTCGTGCAACGTCCCCGATGGCGACTCCGATGACACGGTCGGCGGGCTGCAGAAATGTCGCCTCTGAAACCGCTACCTGCTTGGGATTGGTGAGCGCCGGAATGCCGTCTTTCGGGGGACCCCCACCAACGATTTGCTTGACCGGAATGGTAGCATTACGCAGGTCAAATCCGTGGCCCTGTCGTTGGAAAGCGACCTGTACCAGCGATTCGTCCTGCTCGCGATCGGGCCGCACCATCTGTTGCGTCCACGCAGTTCTCCGAAAGTCGTAATCGCTGTTGAACCGCAACAGGCAGATTATGAGGAGGACCAATAACGACAGCATTGCCTTTCGACGCTGACGGACCGCCGCTCGCACGTCTGAAGTGTTCGATTTCACGACGCCCGGGCAACTCATGCGAGATTCGTGATCCATGGAAGCGTCCTCCTTGGTTCGATGACGGCTTTACAAAAAGGCGTATCCACAGCCTACTGCCGGATCGACTTCCTATCTGTGTGGAGCCTCACAATCACACTGTCGCGCCGCGGCAATGATGACTAACATCGGCGCCGTTGCAGCGCGAACGAGCGCCGGCGGGCATAAACTGGCGCTTCCGACGAGCGCCCGTATGCCGCCTGGCTGTTTCGTTGAATTTGTGACAGCATCATGCACCATCTGACCGATGCCAACGCCTCGGGCGAGCGATGTAAGGGCCGTCCTTTCACGCGAGCGCCATGCCGCAAGCAGAGAGGCGCGGCGCTGAGCGTCGCCGTGGCCTCACGCCCGCAATCTCACGGCTCCGGCCTCAGTTCCCGCCGCGCGATCAGTTTGTTGGAGGTGCTGATTTCGATGTTCGTGTTGTTGGTCGGGTTGCTGGGCGTGGCGGCGATGATTCCCGCGGGCCGGCACGAATTGTTGCAGGCCAGCAAAATCGATCATGCCACGACGATCGGCCGCGCGGCGTTTCGCGATCTAAAAGTGCGCGGGTATTTGAATCCCGCGAATTGGTACACGCTCGACGATGTCGGCAACAGCACGGCTCTTTGGCAGCCCGATCCTGTCAATCACCCCGGGCGGCCATTCCTTATCAAAGGCGTGCGGGTTGACCGGTTCGCGATAGTCATCGATCCAATGGGGCTGGCGGCGCCCGCGGGCAGTTTTTCCAAGTCTTTCCCAGCCAACACGACGTCGGGCCTGTACCTGGGTCGAATCTCTCCCATTCCACTTTCGAACGTAACTAACACCTATCAACTGGCCGACCTGGTGTTTCGCTCGTCCGACGACCTGTTGTTTACTCCGAACGCAAACGACCGAAACGTTCCGCCAACACAGCAAATGCTTGGCGGCGCGAAGCGCGCCTCGCTAGGCAACTATTCATGGATCGCCACGATCGTGACGGACCCAACCATGTCCGCTCTGGACAGCAGAATGGCCGTTTCAGTGGCCGTGTTCTACAAGCGAGATTTGAGCAATCCCAGCGCGGCCGAAGGCCGAACCTCAAACGTCGTGACGGGCGGCGGTGGAAACTTCCAATTCACGCTGCCGAATCATCCCGTCACGAACAAGCCGTGGGCCGTCAAGCCCGGCCGGTGGATCATGCTGTCCGGCACGGTGGACACCGGCAACCATTTCCAGTGGTACCGCGTCGTGGCGGCCGATCAGGTCGACGGCACAACTCAACTCGTCACACTGGCCGGGCCCGATTGGAATCCGAACACGACGAACACGACGGCTTATCTGATCGATAATGTCGTCATGGTGTACGAAAAATACATGAAGCTTGAACTGCCAACAGGCTACTGACGCTGCCCAACGACGAATGTACAGCCGACCGGTATGTAGGATGGTTCACGGTCCTCGGGCTGGACCGCGGTATGATGGATGACGTTGTCAGTCGGCGCGCGTTTTGGGAGTTGCGTTCGCCATCGTTCGCAAACCCGGAGACGTGCGGTCACGAAACTCGCGCAAACCGCCCTTTGGCTAGTGGCCTCATTCGTCAGGGCAAGGCGCAAGCGGATGAGGCAAGCCAGAGTGGGACGGCGCGATCGCGGGCGGTCATCGATTCTTCGTCGAACGGTGACCGGGCGGTGGACGCATCTCACATTCAGAATTCCGTCGACGACATCCTGCAACGGATTCAAAATCACTCCTTCCAACCAATGCGCGATGGTGCCCGGCCTGATTCAGGCAATGACATCAGGACCGGCGCTAGGGGCCCTTCCGCGGAGCGACACGGATACCATAGTGCGGTCCCAGGCAGCGATTTCGCTGGGCGAATTGGGCGACCCCGCCGGCGCTGTGGGTGCTAAATCCTGACTTCGGCTAGGGTTAAGTTTCAGTGAGGCTGTTGGGACTTGAACCCAAGACCTACGGATTAAAAGTCCGTTGCTCTACCAACTGAGCTACAGCCTCGAAAGGGTTTCACTCTAGCACGTTGCGCTGGCTTGCGAAAGTGGCGGACGGGCGGCCTGTGGTTGTTGGATCGAGTGGACAGTTTTTCCAAAGGACCGCCTGCACGGAAGTCCTGATTCGCCGAGTCGGCCGCGCGCGGTTGGCTACAGGCCGCGCAGATGTCGCGGCAAATCGCGGACGCTATCGACAACTCGCATTACTTCGATGCCATCGGGATGCGGCTGAAAGAAAATCAGCCACCGCTTGTGCTTCAAGTACCGCCATCCGGCGGGCGCATCCGGATGGGCATGGCCCGCTAGCGCATGCTCGGCGCATTGCGCAACCCGATTTCGAATCTCGCGGTAGAGCCGCTCGCCCGTGGCTGGCCTGCGGTCAATGAAGGCGATGTAGAAGAGAACGTCGTCGAGGTCCGATTCGGCCACCGGAGTCCATAGCGCCCGGGCCATCTATTCGAGGATTCCTTCCTTGGCGAGTCTCGCGCGCAGCCGAGCCAGCACTTGCTGATCATCAAGGGGCTTCGAAAGCCCTTGGTTGCTCTGCTTGATCGCCAAGTGGTTTCGCTCATCCCAGCGAGCGAGCCGTTCCTGTTCGCGCTGTTCGAGCGCCCCGAGCGCGTCGCGGAGGACATCGTCTTCCGATGAGTAAGCGCCCAAGGCCATGCGCTCTTTGATGAGTTGTTCGACGTCGGCTGGAACCCGATAAGCCACCGTAACTCTCCTTGATCGCATGTACCATTCGCCACCTTTGCATGATACCACGTCCATTCGGGTAGCGACCATCCCGCGTGCCCAACGTTGTCTGACGATCGCCGCTGCCGGCGAGGTGCAGCTACACCCGCAGCGGATGTAGTTGGGGGCTTACGGGGGCTTTCGGCACGGTCCGTGGATTTGCCCGAAACGCTTAAGAAACCGCGTTTTACGGCCGAAACACGCACATTCCTGCGAACGCCTTTTTTC
>JACQFF010000187.1 GCA_016200205.1 Planctomycetia bacterium | reverse complement strand
TCGAGAACCTTTTCTGATTTTGGGCTACTACGGATCGCTCGCTCGCCGGCCGACCGTACCCACCGCCGCCGGGCGTTTCGATCACGAGCACGTCTCCCCTCTGGGCCTGGAATTGGGCGCGGCCGCCCAGATGTTCGAGCGTGCCGTCGGCGCGATGGAGGGTGTTGCGGCCCAGCGCGCCTGGCGCGCCGCCGGCCAGGCCGTAGGGCGGGTACGGGCCGCGGCGTTGGGAGAGGATCGAGACTTCCAACGGCTGCAAGAATTCGAGCCGGCGGACGACGCCGTCGCCACCGCGTTTGCGGCCGGTACCCCCGGAGCCGCCGCGAATCGAAAAGGAGCGCACGCGCACCGGATAGCGGCGCTCGAGCACTTCCGGATCGGTCAAGCGCGTGTTGGTCATGTGCGTGTGTACCGCATCGGCACCGTCGTACTGGCTCGTTGCCCCGGCTCCGCCACAGATGGTTTCATAATAGCCGAACGTCGGGTCGCCAAACAACAAATTATTCATCGTCCCCTGGCTGGCGGCCGCCATGCCCAGCGCGCCCAAGAGCACGTCGACGACGCGCTGCGAAGTTTCCACATTCCCGCCCACCACGGCGGCGCAATCCTCCGCACGCGCTTGTTCCGGCGGATTCAAGAGGCCGCGAGGAATAATGATCTCGACCGGCGCCAGCACGCCTTGGTTGAGCGGGATGTCTTCGGCCAACAAGCAGCGCAGCACGTACATTACGGCCGCGGTGGTGATCGCGCGGTTGGCGTTCAGGTTGCCCGCATTCACCGGACCGGTGCCTCTGAAGTCAATCGTGGCCGAATCGCCGGAAATCGTGACGGTCACGGCGACCGGCGTGCCGTCGTCGAGGTGGTCGACAAACGGATATCGCCCGGGTTTGAGCCGGCGGAGGGCCTGGCGGACTTTCTGTTCGGCAGCCATTTGAATATGCCGCATATAGGCTTCGACGACTTCGAGCGAATAGCGCTCCACCAGCCGCCCGACGTCGCCGGCGCCCTTGTGATTGGCGGCGACTTGGGCCGCGATGTCGGCCAAATTGGTGTCGACCCCGCGCGTCGGATTCGGCCCGGCCAGAAGTATCGCGCGGAGTTCGTCCCAACAAGGCTTGCCCGCGTCGATGAGTTTGAAATTACGCACCAGCACGCCCTCTTCGGCCAGGTTGCGCGAAAAGGGGGGCATGCTGCCGGGCCTGATTCCGCCCAACTCGGCATGGTGGGCGCGGCTGGCGGTAAAAAACAGGATTCGGCCCGCGTCGCCGTGCACGGGCGTGATCACCGTCACGTCGGGCAGATGCGAGCCGCCGCGATAGGGATCATTCGTGACAAACACATCGCCCGGGTTGATGAGCGGATTGTCGGCGATGACGCGGCGCACCGTTTCGGCCATCGCGCCCAAATGGACTGGAATATGCGGAGCGTTGACGACCAGATCGCCGGTGGGCGTAAACAGGGCGCAGCTAAAATCGAGCCGCTCCTTCACATTCACGCTGCTCGAGGTGTTGCGCAGCGTGATGCCCATTTGTTCGGCGATGGCCGCGAACTGATTGTTGAAGATTTCCAGCATCACCGGATCGGCGACGGTAGACACCGACGTTGCCGGCGGGCGGCTATCGGTTTCACTCACGAGCAATTCGCCTTGGCTGAGGACTTCGGCTTGCCAATCCGGCTCGATCACGGTGGTCGACGATGATTCGCAGACAATTGCCGGACCGGCAAACTGGTCGCCCGGCCGCAATTGCTGGCGATCGAAAACCCGCGTTTCCCGGAGCCGTCCGCCGAAATAAGTGTTCGTGACGCGCGAGCTGGCGGCCGGGCGCGTCTCGACGCGTTCGGAACGGGGCAAGGGGGGCGATGACTGACCGCGGGCGTCGACCCGAGCGGCCACGATTTCCAACTCGCGTCCCGCGTGCACGTAGCCGTACAACTTTCGGTGCTCGGCCAGAAATGCCTCGGCGCAAATTTCGGCCGATTGCCCGGTGGGGCAGGGGACCATGAGCGAGGCCTCGACGCCCCGATAGCGCAGTTCGAGCCAGCGCGAGAGCACGATCCGCGCGCGCGTAATCCCTTCGGCCGCGACCCCCAGCAAAGCTTCTTGCTCGAGTCGCTCGAAAACGCTCTCCAGCTCGGCCAGGGCGTGTGCCGAAAACGTCTGGTAAACGCCGGCGACGCCGTGGCGCTCGACATCGGCCAGACCAATCCCGTAAGCGCTGAGCAAGCCGGCGTCGGGATGGTGAAGGATTTGGCCGATGCCCAATTCTCGCGCGACGGCACAGGCATGTTGACCGGCGGCGCCGCCAAAGGGGACCAGCACGTACTGGCGCGGATCGCAACCCTTGGCGACCGAAATCGAGCCGATCGCCTTGGCCATGTTGGCGTCGGTCACGCGTACGAATCCTTCGGCCAGTTCAGGCGGCTCATAACGTCGGCCGCTGGCGGCGGCAATTTCTTCGACGAGCGATTGGATCCGTGCTTCCACGGCGGAGCGATCCAGTGGAAACGGGAAGCGATCGGGCAAAATCTTGCCCAAGAAGAAGTTGACGTCGGTAATCGTCAGTGGCCCACCACGGCCGTAGCATGCCGGACCCGGATCGGCGCCGGCGCTGTCGGGGCCGGCCACGAGCTTGACGCCATCGAAGCGGCAGATCGATCCGCCACCGGCGGCAACTGTTTCGATGGCCATCATCGGTGCCACGACACGAACGCCCGACTTCTCGGTTTCGAATTCCAGTTCATAACGGCCCTCAAAACGTGAGACGTCCGTGCTGGTGCCGCCCATGTCGAAGCCGATGGCACGCTCAAACCCGGCGGATCGAGCGACTCGCGAAAAGCCGACTACGCCGCCTGCCGGGCCGGACAAAATGCTGTCTTTGCCAATGAACTCATCGGCTTCCACCAACCCGCCGGCCGAGGTCAAGATCCGCAGCGAGCTCTCAGGCAACTCATTGCGTAAGCTACGCACATAGCGCCGCAAAATGGGATTCAAATAAGCGTCCATCACCGTCGTGTCGCCACGCGAAACAATCTTCACCAAGGGCGCGATCCGGCTGGAAACGCTTATTTCCTCGAAGCCCACCTCGCGGGCCGCACCGGCGACAAGCTCTTCGTGGTCGCCGAGCACGAAGGCGTGCAGCAGGCAAATGGCCAGCGACTCGATGCCTTGCTGCTTGAGCGCCGAAAGTTGGTCGCGGACCCGAGCGGGTTGGGGCGCCAGCAGCACATGGCCCTGGGCATCGATGCGCTCGTCAATTTCCACCACGGCGACAAACAGGGGCTGGGGCTTTTGGATGGCCAACTCGAACAGACGCGGCCGATTCTGGTAGCCGATGTGCAGGATGTCGCCAAAGCCGCGAGTCGTGACCAATGCGGTGCGAGCGCCGCGGCGGGTAATGAGCGCGTTGGTGCCTCGCGTCGTGCCCAATCGCACGGAGATGGGTGGGATAGCCTGGTCTAGACGCAGGCCCAAGAGATAACGGATGGCCAGCAGGGGCGCCTCGGCCTCGGAGGAGAGTTCGTAGGTGCTGCCCGGGCGGGGTTCGCTCGCGAGCGGTTCGCTTAACTGAAAAAGCCCTCTTGGGGCGTCGAAGGCCGCAACCGTGGCTGCCGAGACCGCTTGGCCCTGGGAGTCAAGTAGCCGCAATTGATAGCCGACCCAAAAATCTGGCGGGTCGGAGCAGCGGGCCGGATCGACGATGTGACTTCGAGCTGAGCCCTGCGCGATGGCTCCTTGAATCACACCGGAGCTGAGCACCTTGGTGTGAGTTACGTTGCCGTCGGGGTGCCGGGCAAAGCTATCGGTGAACGCGGCTCATCCGGCAGGATCTGAACGGGTGTGAGTCCCTCCACGTTTTGGCGTCGTTCCTTGGGCAAGCAGAGCATATTCATTGAGACGAGATCGGAAAAGACGTTCTCTTGATTGTTGAAAAAATTCTCCGGATTGAAATAGTAGGGCAGATGCCAATACATGCAGTATCCCATCGCATCGATCGAGCGGACCAGGGCGACTTGCTTGTCGACCTTGTCATTTTCGACGTACAGTATGGGCCTCAGCCGCGCGATCGTGTTGGATGCGCCGAGTAAAACCTGTTGTTCCATCCCTTCGACGTCCGCCTTGAGAAAATCGCAGCGAGTCAGCTTGTAACTATCGAGCGTCAACACCGGCACCGGCTCGCCAGCCTGGTACTCACCGAGCGCGAGCCCTCCGAAGTTGCCTTCCTTTAGGTAATTGAACGACGGAATGATTACCGATCCGGGCGCGGCGCCCAGGGCGCTGTTGAAGCAAAACACATTCGGAATGCTGTTGAGCGCCAGATTGGCGCATAGCGTTTGATACAAAATACGCTGAGGCTCGAAGGCAAGCATGCCACCAGTGGGTCCGACAAGTTGCGCCAGAACGACGGTATGCGCGCCGATGTTGGCCCCGGCATCGACCACGACATTCCCGGGCTGCACAAGCTGGCGAAAAATGGCCACCTCCCCTTCGGAATACTCGCCATACAAATCGAGTGAGCGGCCGATATACGAGTCGTGAATGTTGTACAACATTTGACCATGACGACACGCCTTCTGGCGGTTGAACGCTTCGAAAGTGGCCAAGCAGAGTCTCCGAAGAAGAGGCCGGGATCCAAAGGGCGTAACCGTTCGACAGACTACACCTCGGCCCAGCGCCGCGTTCTCGGCGATGCCGTTCACGGAACGGATACGGCGGTCATTTTACCATATCGGCCGATACGCGGGCGTGGTCGTCCGATTATGGCCTCTCAGTCCGAAAATGGGGATTCGGCGTCGGCATCTGCACTGCCGTGCGCGTACGCCAGCCGTGCAACATGTCGCGCAACTCGGCGGTTTTGGCGGGTCGCTCGGCGGCCAGGTCGTGTTGTTCGCTGGGATCTTGCCTGAGGTTGTACAGTTCCGCGCGGCCATCTTCCAAGTATTCGATTAGCTTCCAGTCGCCAGCGCGCACCGCGCTGGCTGGCGTGGTGGTCGGGTAATAGTGAGGGTAATGAAAGAACAAGGCTTCGCGCGACAGAGTGGCGTCGGGCTTCTTCAATAGCGGCACCAGGCTTTGACCATCGAGAGGCGCCGCCGGCGCGGGCACATCGGTTAAGCCGGCAACCTCGGCGATCGTGGAATGCCAATCGGCGCAAAAGACCGGCTCGTGACAGACGCTTGCCGGCGAAGTCGTGCCCGGATAACGCACGATCAGCGGCACGCGCACCCCGCCTTCGTAGAGCGAACCCTTGCCAGAGCGCAACGGCGAGTTGTTCGTGCAGTTCAGCGCGTCGAACTGACCGATGTGGCCACCGTTGTCGGACAGAAAGATGACCAGGGTGTGGTCAGCCAGGTGATTCTCTTCCAACCGATCCATTACGCGACCGACGCTCTCGTCGAGGCTGTGGACCATGGCGGCATATTTGGCGTTCTTGTGTCGTAGTCCGTCGGTGAGTTTCGCCTCGTAATGTTTGACCAGATCCGCCTTGGCTTCAATCGGCGTGTGGACGGCGTGATGCGCGAGATAGAGAAAAAAGGGGCGGTCTCCGGCAGTGTCGATGATGCGTAGCGCTTCGTCCGTGAGCCGATCGGTTAGGTACTCGCCCGACCGACCCCCTTCGAGGTGCGGGACGTATCGGAACTCACCCTCAAACCGCCCGGAGCCCCGATACGGAAAGAAGTAGCTGTACGGCGCGCCCCAAAATGTCCCGCCGATGTTGATATCGAACCCATGGGTTTCCGGATAGTAGGCCGCGTCGCCCAGATGCCACTTGCCCACGAGCGCCGTCAGGTAGCCCGCGCGCTGCGCGCGTTTGGCGATCGTCAATTCACGATGTGGAAGATTGCCAACGGTGACGGGCGGGATCAGCCGGCGATCGCGGGGTGGCGATTGCGAGGCCTCATACCAAGTCGTCATGTGCAGCCGGGCGTAATGTTTGCCCGTCATTAGGCTGGCCCGTGTCGGCGAGCAGACCGACGCGCTATAGGCGTTGGTGAACCGCATGCCCTGCCGGGCCAGGCGATCGAGGTGCGGCGTTTCGTGCAGGTCGGCCCCATAACAGGCCAGGTCCGCCCAGCCCAGGTCGTCGGCCAGAATCAGCACGACATTCGGCCGTCGAGGTTCCTCACCGTGCAGTCTTGCGGTCGAGCAACAAAGGAGTAAAAGCGCGCCGGCCAGGGCGGCAGCCACCCGCGCTTGGCGTCCAAATATTAAAGCACAAGCCACTCGCATCGTGAGGCAAGTCCTCAATGATTCACTGCGACGACGGAATTGGCGATTGGTTGTCGTCAGTAACCATGCCGCGATCCGCGCTCGGCGACCGACCGGTAATTTGACCCGGCGAAGGAGCCGTCGACCGCCCAACCAAGAGTTTTGTAAGCTCGGTCTGCATTTCCAAAAAGACACCGCGCCAATCATCCAAACGACGCTGCCGAAACAGCCGCATCGTCGGGTACCATGGGCTCGTCGATCGATCCTTCATCCAGCGCCATTCCGAGGCCGACGACAGCGCCGCCCAAACCGGTACTCCCAATCCGCCCGCTAGATGAAGAATGGACGTATCGCAGGTGACCACTAGATCGAGGTTTCGCATCACGGCGGCCGTATCCATGAACGCTCCCGCCTCGTTATCCAGCGAACTGCCCAATTCGACCGCGGTAAACCGGTCCGCGAGAGCCGCCAATTGCTCCAGGCCGGCATTCTTTTGCAAACTGATGATGGTTACGCCCTCGACCTCGGCTAGCGGGGCGAACTCGCTCAACCGAATGGAGCGAAAGTGATCGAACGTGTAGGCCGCGTTCCCTTGCCAGGCGATCCCGATTTTGAATCCAGGATAACTGTCCAGGCGCTGCCGCCAGGTGGCGATCAACGGTGGATCGGCCGCCAGGTAGGGGACGTCCGCGGGCACCGATTCGAGTGTGGTGTTGAAGATGCCCGGCAAGCTCAGCAGATGGATGTGCAGATCAAAGCGCGGCAGGGGCGACCCACCGCCGATCACTCGGCCAAAGCCCGATGCTTGCAAAAGCCGGACCAGCGCTGGTTGTACTTCCACGATGACTTCGCCGCCTGATTGTTCCGCGAGTTTCACATAGCGGATAAACTGCAGCGCATCGCCCAGTCCCTGTTCGGCATGCACTAACAGCGTGCGTCCCGCCAAGGGCGAGCCGTTCCAGGTTGGCGCGTCGAAACGGCGGCCCTTATAGTCCTTGCACTTCAAACGCCACTCATAGTCCGGCCAGCCCGCTGCCAGATCGCCCTGGCTGAGCCGCACGAACGAACGGTTATGGTAGGCTTCGGCATAGTCGGGCTTGATGCGGATCGCTTCGGCATAGCTGGCCAATGCCTCATCCTCTTGTCCCAGCAAATGCAAGGCGGCGCCCAGGCTGAAGTGCGATTGATGGTTGTCCGGCCGGATCGTCAGGGCCCGACGGTGATAGGCGATCGACTCGGCCGGTTTGCCTTGCATTTGCAGCACGGTGCCCAAGTTAGCCAACGTGTCGGCCGAATCGGGCTGCAACGCAAGCGCCTTGCGATAGTAGTCCATGGCCGAATCAAATTGCTTTTGATCCTGGCACAAGCTGCCCCAATTGTTGAAGGCCTCGGCAAAGTCGGGCCGCAGATCGATCGCGGATTGGTAACACTGGGCTGCCGCTTCGTACTCTTTTTTTTGTTGGAGCACCGAGCCCAAATTGTTGTGGGCCTCGGCGAAGTCGGGCTTGGCCGCCAGTGCCAACCGGAAGCACTGCTCGGCCTGATCGAATCGATCGAGTCCGCGGAAGGCACAGCCGAGATTGTTTTGGGCGTCCGCGTGCCGTGGGTTGGCGACAACGGCCAGTTGCAGCGCTTGGGCCGCTTCGGCCAACTTGCCCTGTGCGTGCCAAAGCGAACCGAGCCGGAAGTTGGCCTCGACGTGGTGAGGATCGATTTCGAGGACCTGGCGCAACGTGGCTTCAGCCTGCCGGGCTTTATCCTGCTTGAGCTGGACGTTGGCCAAATTCATGCCGGCCTTGATGTAGCCCGGTCTGGCGGCCAGCGCCCGGGCATACGATTGCTCCGCTTCGGCCAGTTCTCCGCTATCGCGCAGCGCGTTGCCGAGATTGAAGTGAGCTTCGGCGAATTTCGGATTGAGTTGCACGGCCCGTTGGTAGCATGCAATGGCTTCCGCCGGCTTGGCTCGCAGATTGAGCAGCGCGGCCAGGTTGTAATGACCTTGCGAATCGGACTCGCCGAGTTGCACGGCTCGTCGAAAGCTGATCTCGGCTTGATCCAATTCGCCCAAGGCCGCATGGGCGGCGCCCAGATGGTTGTGATACGCGGCAATCGACCCATTGAGCGCGATCGCCTTGGAAATCGAGCCTATGGCTTCGACATGCCGGCCACTTTGATGCGCGGCTACGCCCAGCAGATGCCAGGCATCGGCGTGTTTGGGATCCGCTTCGAGTATCTGGCGATAGATGCGCTGGGCTTGCGCCAGCTCGCCGCGCTGGTGATGAGCGAAAGCCAGAGTGAATGTTTCGGCAATCGTGGGCACAACGCGCCTCAAACCATCGATCGTAACTCGGCGGCCATGCGGTCGAAAACCGGCTGCCAATTTCCAGACTCCGTTTGCCGGAACAAACGAATTGTCGGATACCAAGGGCACGCCTCGCCCTGCATCAGCCAACGCCAATCGGGCGCAATCCGCATCGCCACCCAAACCGGCACGCCAAGCGCTCCGGCCAGATGCGCGCTGGCGGTATCGGCGGTAATCACCAGGTCTAGGTTTTTCATGATGGCCGCGGTATCCATAAACGCGCCGGTCTCGTTATCGGCCCGGCTCCCCAAATCGATGATCGAGAATCGGCCGTCGAGCATTTGGATCTGCTCGCTGCCGCCTCCTTTTTGCAAACTAAAAAGCTGCACGCCGGGCACCTCGCCCAGGACCGTAAACGACGACAGCGGGATCGAGCGATAGCGATCTTCGGCATGCGTCGGACTTCCTTGCCAGACGATTCCCACCTTCAGCCTATCGGTGCCGGAAAGTTCGCCGTGCCAGTGCGCGATCAGGTCTTCTCGGGCATGCAGATACGGCACGTCCGCGGGAATGTCGTCGAGCGTGGTTTCGAATATACCCGGCAAACTGACGATGGAAACTTGAACATCGAAGGGCGGCAGGGGAGGTCGCTTTGCAACCAGTCCCGAAAACCCCGACTGCTTGAGGATCGGCAGTAGCGAAGGCTGGACCGCGACGATGACGTTTGAGCAGCGACTTTCCACCAGCGGCAGATAGCGAATGAATTGCAGCGTGTCGCCCAAACCCTGTTCCGCATGCACCAATAGTACTTTGTCGCAAAGGAGGGTGCCGTCCCACAAGGGTTCGGCGAACGACCGTTTGCGGAATTCCGGGCACCGCAGCCGCCACTCATATTCGCTCCAGCCTTCGGCCAGCCGACCTTGGCTCAGCAAAACCAGGCCGCGGTTGGAGTGGGCTTCCGGGTAGTCAGGCTGCGATTGGATGGCTTGTTCGAGGTGCACGAGCGCCTCGTCGAGGTTTCCCTCCACGCGCAACAGATTCCCGAGGTTGTTGTGGGTTGCCGCGTCGGTGGGGCGCGATTGCAAGCAATGCCGGTATTGGGCCACCGCTTCGTCGATTTGCTGGAGGTTTTCAAGCACCACGCCCATGTTGTACTGCGATTCGGAATTCGCCGGATCGCAGCGGATGGCTTCTTCGAGAGCAAGGCGCGCTTCCGGCCAGCGCGACGCGATCACGAACGCCGCGCCGAGATGTCCGTGAAAAACGGAATTGGTGGGGTCCAACGCGACGGCTTGCCGTAGCCAGGCGATGGCGTCGTCGGTGCGGCCGACCTCGAGCGCGAGCATGCCCAAATTGTGCAGCGCTTGGGTGTTGCCCGGCTCGACCTGCAGAACCTGTCGATAGATCTGTTCGGCGCGCGGCAGTTGGCCGGCTTGTTGGTGCTGTACTCCAAGCGCCAGGGCTTGGGCAATCGTGGACATGACGGTGATATTTAGTGACGGATGGAGGCGATTTTGGGGCTGACTACTTTTGGCCGACTGCAAACAGGTGCGATTCGGTGCGCAGAATCATACGACCGGCGGCAATGGCCGGAGTTGCGCGGCTTGGCTCGCCCAGCGAACTGCGGCCCAACAGTTTATATTGATCGGCAGCGGCCACCGCTACCACCTCTCCCTCGGTGGAAACGCAGTACACACGACCGGCCACCTGGACCGGAGAACTGGAATAATTACCCCCCACCCGTTCGCGCCACAGAATTTGGCCGCTGCGGCCGTCGATACAGGCCACGACACCGCGATCGCCCCACAGAAACACCAGAAAGCCCTTGGCTACCAGGGACGGCACGTACGGCGCGTAAGTCTTATCCAGCTTATAGATCAGTTCCGGTTTGCGCCCGCTGGCGTTGCCGGGCCGCACGGCCACGACATTGTTATTGCCGCTCCCTTCGCCGCAATTTCCCAAGATGAGTCCCTCCACAATGATCGGCGAGCCCACCGGGCGGCGCTCCAGAACCTCGGCTTCCCAATTGGTTTTGCCGGAGAGCGGATCGACGCTGGTCATGCCGTGAGCCCAACTGTTGACGATCAATTCGGCCGGGCCATTCTTCGGTTTGTAGATGCAGGGGGCGGAATACGATGTACTTTGCTGTGGGTGCACCTTGCGCGGGACCTTCCAACGCGTCAGGCCACTGGCCCGATCGACCGCGATCAGAAAACTGTCGGCGTCCTGATCGTCGGTGACGATCACCATATCGCCGTACAAGATCGGTGACGTGCCGAAGCCGTGTTTGCTGATAAAGGGACCCAAGTTCACGCGCCAAGCTTCGCTGCCGTCGTGCGCAAGCGCCAGCAGCGTAAACTCCTCGGGGGTTGCCCAAGCACAATACACGTGGTCTTGGTCCACGGTCGGCGTGCTCGAGGCCAGGCTGTTTTGCGTATGTACGGCATTCGCCGCGGTCCGATACTCGCGCTTCCAGAGCAGTTTGCCATCGGAGGCCGACAGGCCTAGTACATAGCGAGTGCCGCTGGCCGGGTCGGCGCTCGTCAAGAAGATTTTCTGGCCCCACAGGACGGGCGACGAGTGGCCGATGCCGGGCAGGTCGGTCTTCCAGAGATATTCTTTTTCGCTCCAGGCGACGGGAATGGTGGTGGCCTCGCTTTGTCCGGAGCCGTTCGGGCCGCGAAAACGGGTCCACTCTTGCCCCCGGGCCATCGTAGCAGCGGACACCAGCGCGACGACGAATAGCACCGCCCGCCAGCCGCGAAAAAGGGGATAAGTCCAATTATTGACGCTGCCGCCGGTCGCGCGGTCTGCAATTCGCCGTTCGTCGACGCGGCTGACCGTGCAAGCGATAATTGGACTTATCCCCTTTTTCGCGGCCATTCAGCGTGCGATTCCGTATTGCTCGATTTTGCGGTACAGCGTGGCCCGCCCGATGCCCAGCAGGTTGGCGGCGTCGGGAACGTTGTTGGCGGATCGAGACAGCGCTTCGGTGATGAGACGACGCTCCCAGACTTCGAGTTTCAACGATTCCAATTCGCCGTTGACAGGCGCGTGCAGCCCCAGATCGGCCACTTTGATTTCTCGATCTTCGGCCAGGACCACGGCACTATCGATCACGTTGCGCAACTGGCGGACGTTGCCCGGCCAGGAATAGGCCAATAATTTTTCGCGGGCCGATTTCGACAGCTTGAGTCCCGGGCGGCCATGCTGACGGCGAAAGTGATCGAGGAAAAAATCGACCAGCGCACCGATGTCCTCGCCCCGTTCGCGCAAGGGCGGCGCGCAGAGTTCGAACACGGTCAAGCGGTAGTAGAGGTCTTCGCGGAACTTGCGTTGGCGAACATAGGACTGCAAATCCTGGTTGGTGGCCGTGATGACGCGCACGTCGACGCTCACCTCCTGCTGCGCTCCGACGGGCAGGAACGGGTGGTGTTCCAGGATTCGCAGCAGCTTGGCCTGGCCTTCCAACGTCATTTCGCCGACTTCGTCCAAAAACAGCGTTCCCAAATCGGCCTGCTGGAAAAACCCGATGTGATCGCGATCGGCGCCCGTGAACGAGCCCGACTTGTGACCGAACAGTTGGCTGTCCATCAAATCGGGGGGAATCGCCGCGCAATTGACGCACAACATCGGGCGATCGGCGCGTGAGCTGGCTTGATGCAGCGCGCGGGCAATCAATTCTTTACCCGTGCCGCTCTCGCCGGTAATCAGCACGCAGCCGGTCGCTCGTGCCATCCGACTGATTTTCGATTTCAGTTCGAGCATTGCGGGGCTTTGGCCGATAATCTCGCCCTGATCGGGCAGCTTGGCCACGAGGTGCTGATAGTCGGTCGTCAAGCTGCGTTCGCGCCGCGCGCGCACCAGCGCCACGGTGGTGATATTGGCGAGCGAAATCGCGAAATTGAAATCCGATTGGCGAAATCGCCCCTGTTCGAGATAGACGTGGATGGCGCCCAGAATCGTATCGGCGGCGGCTAGCGGCACGCACAGCGCGTCGGCATAGTGTTGCAAATGTTCCATCGGCTCGCCGGCTTTTTGGTTGGTCACCCAAATCGCCTGCTTCTGCTGGCAAACCATTTCAGTCAGCGACTTGCTGAGCGTCACGTGTTGGGCGGCGTCGGGTGGAATCAGCATCCGCGGTCGTAAATCGCCTTCGTCGCTGAGCCAGAGAAAGCCTGCCACCGTGGCATGGGTCCATTCCAACAGCAGTTCGAGCGATGTGCGCACGACTTCGTCGGGCGATTCGCAGGCCAGCAGTTTGATGCTGAACTGGTAAAGCAGCAGCAATTCTTGAGCACGTCGCGAGTCGGATAGCGCCGCCACCGAATAGGGCTCGGCAGACTGGCCAAAAATTGGCTGATTCTTGACGATCGTTTCCGTGAGCGCGATTTCGGATTGCGAATCGACGGTCGGCGGCTGATCGGTGAGATGGAATTCGAATTCGGTCGATCCGATCCGCACGTTGTGGCCATCGGCCAACACGGCCTCGTCGATTTGCTGGTCGTTGACATAGGTGCCGTTGCGGCTGCCGGCGTCGCGAATGCGCCAGGTATTGTTATCCTGCACGACGACGGCATGCACACGCGAGCAAAGCGGATCGCCGAGCGCAACGGTGCACTCGGGATCGCGCCCAATGCGATTCTCCTCGGTCGGATCCAGTAGAAAGCTCACGCCGGCTCGGCTGCCGACCGTCATCGTCAAGTAGATGTACACCGGGGTGGGCCGTTTTACTAGGAAGGGTTGCGAACGGTTGGGAGTCAGCTCATTCTGACCCAAAAGTGCCGCCAGTATAACATGCTTACTTCTCGGCGGGGACTAGCCTCGCACGCAGTTTGGGGGAGCAGGCGGCCGGGGATTCATTGTGGGGTTTGCTTCGCGCGGTCTACAATGAATTTCGTCCAATAATCTCCCGCCCGCCGAATGTGGCCGCCGCCAAGGCCGTGAACCATGCCTCCGCACCATCCCAGAAATGCTATCGAGCCCGCTTGCGGCCTGTTGTTGGTGGGGCACGGCTCGCGGGAGCGGGCTGGAAATGACGAGTTTTTGGCGACCGCTCGCCTGGTAGCCGAGTTGGCTCCCGACTGGGCCGTCGAACCCTCGTTTCTCGAGTTCGCCGAGCCCTCGATCACCCCTGGCTTCGAAGCTCTGGTCCGCCGAGGGGTGCGGCGGGTGGTGGTCGTGCCCGTGCTGCTGTTTTCGGCCGGCCACATGCAGCGCGACATACCCGCAGCCATTTCGGCCGTCGCCGTCAAATATCCCGGCGTGTCGGTCCGGCAAGCGGAGCATCTCGGTTGCCACGCGGAGCTACTGGCGCTTTCGAAATTGCGTTACGACGAAGCCCTGTCGATGGTTCCGCCGGCATCCGCCGAACCGACGGCGCTGGTGATGGTCGGCCGTGGCAGCCGCGATTCCCAGGCCACGGCTGAAATGTTCCGCTTCGTCGAATTGCGGCGGCAGCTCACGCCGGTTGCCGATGCCCGGGCGTGCTTCGTCGCCATGGCCGCTCCTTCGATCGAGAGCATACTGGCACAAGTGATTGAGAGCGCCGCGAAGCGTGTTGTGGTCCAGCCCCATTTGCTCTTCGGCGGGGTGCTGTTGGATCGGATTGGCGAGATCGTGGAGCGTCGTGCGCGACAGTATCCGCAGAAGCAGTGGATTACGACCCAACACTTGGGGCTCTCGAGACTTATTGCCCGGGCGATCCTGGATCGTGCTTCGTGCGCTCAAGCTTGCGGTGAGTGCCACGACAACGAGTAGTTTGCAAACTGGTGTGACCCGAACGCGGCTGATCGTCGTAGACGAAGCAGAGACGCGCAATCGCTTGAACCGAAATACCTTAGGAAATCGAACTTTTCCGGTGGCATTGGTCCGGTAAAACAGGCTGATATTGCATTCTCTGGCGGGGGCGTATACGATCTTTTTAACCCGTTTACTTTGCGGCACTTAGGTTTTCTAGGGTATTCTTTCGAGGGTGAGCAATGAGCCGATCTACCGCCGTTTTGAGCCGTTACGGTCACTCGCGTTTTTTCTATACCGCGTTGGTGGTGGCGGTTGCCGGCTCTGTGCTGGTTCCGCGGCTCTCTCGGGCGCAGCTCGCTGGGCCCCGGCCGGATGATCGGAACATCACGGTTGCGATCACGCGGCTGATGTCGAAGGAGCACCTCACGCGCCACGCCTTGGACAACGAGATCGCCGGCCGATGGGTCACGAACTATCTCAAGATGCTCGATCCTCGCAAGGTGTTTTTCAGCAAGTCGGACATCGACGGTTTCATGAAGTATCGCGACCAGTTGGACGACATGGCCCTGAAGGGCGACACGTCGTTCGCTTATCTGGTTTTCAACAGATTTCTGGAACGCCTCGACGACCGCGTCAAGCTGGTCGACGAGTTGTTGCCCATCAAGCAGGACTTCACGATCGATGAGGATCTGATCACGGATCCGGATCTCATATCGTACGCCAAAGATGACGCCGAAATGCGCGAACGCTGGCGACAGCGGATCAAGTATGAATTGCTCGAGCTGGCCAGTGAAAAAGCCAAGCCCGAGCCCGGCCCAAATCCGGTTAACAAGGAACCGGAGGGCGAGACCAAGTTCAAGCTCGACAGCCAGGCGTCCCACGACAAGATTTCCAAGCGTTATCACCAGCTCGTCAAACGGATGAAGCAGACCGAACCCGACGAGTTGCTGGAAATATATCTCACGGCCCTGACAACGTCCTATGATCCGCACACGTCGTATATGTCGCCCACGTCGCTGGAGAATTTCGAAATTCAAATGCGCTTGAACTTGGAAGGCATCGGCGCCGCGCTCGAAGCCCCCGAGGGTGAGACGATCGTCAAGAAAGTCATCCCCGGCGGCGCGGCCGCGAAAGACGGTCGGCTAAAGCCCGACGATAAGATAGTGGGCGTCGGGCAAGGCCAGGAAGGCCCGATTGTCGACGTCAACGAAATGAAACTCAACAACGTCGTGAAGTTGATCCGCGGCCACCAGGGCACCACGGTCCGATTGGCCGTCGTGCCCAAGGGGGAAGCCGACACGAGAATCTACAACATCGTGCGGCAGCAGATCGAACTGACCGACAGCGAAGCCCGCAGCGAGATTCTCGAAGCCGGCAGTAGACCCGACGGCACGCCGTATAAGGTCGGCGTTATCAACCTGCCCAGCTTCTACATGGATATGAGCGGTGCCAAAGCTGGCCGCGAAGATTTCAAGAGCACCACGCGCGACGTGGCCAAACTGCTCAAAGATTTCAACGCGCACAAGGTGGACGCTGTGGTGATCGATCTGCGCTTGAATGGCGGCGGATCGCTGACCGAATCGATCAATTTGACCGGGCTGTTCATCGATGTCGGGCCGGTCGTGCAAGTCAAGGACTTCGACGGCCAGAAGACGCAATATGACGACACCGAGCGTGGCGTTGCTTGGGCCGGGCCGCTGGTTGTGCTCACCAGTAAGTACAGCGCCAGTGCCAGCGAAATCTTCGCCGGCGCGATTCAGGACTACAAGCGCGGCCTGGTCGTGGGCGACGCCTCGACCCATGGTAAAGGAACCGTGCAAAGCTTGCTCGATTTGGGCCAGAGACTGTTTCGCGGCATCAATAAGGCGCCGGAATTGGGAGCCCTGAAGATCACCATGCAGCAGTTCTATCGGCCCGACGGCGACAGTACGCAAAACCGCGGAGTGTTGGCCGACGTGGAGCTGCCGTCATTGCGAAGTCAATATGACGTGGGCGAATCGAGTCTCCCTTACGCCATGAAGTTCGACCACGTCGACCCGGTGTCCTATCGCAAGTACAACTTCGTCGACAATCGGATCATCGACCAGTTGAAAAACCTCTCGGCCGACCGCCGCAAGGACTCGAAGGATTTTCAAAAGGTGCTGCGCGATATCGAGCACTACAATGAACAGAACAAGAGGAAGCGAATTTCGCTCAACGAAGCCAAGTTCATGGCCGAAAGGGCGGAACTAAACTCCGAAAAACAGGAAGAAGGTGAGTTCGACGAACTCAATGACCCGAATCGGCCGGTCTTCAAGCGAGACTACTACGGCAACGAAGTGCTGGCGATCGCGACCGATTACGTGCGACTGCTCGGTGCGCCGCAAGCCGCGGCGGTCGGGCAACGGAGCCGCTAATCGCACCCTTTCAGAGCGCTTCAAGAAACTAAAATCGATCGTGGCGGAGAATAGTCGCATTTTGCTCCGAAGGCCGAGCAAAATCGCGACGGTCCCGCGGCGTTTTTGGCATCGTTTCTACGTGAGGGGAATCCGCAGGCCGTCGTAGGCCAGTTCCATGCCCGAGGGAAGCGAGGCATTGGTCGCCTCGTGTTCCAGATCGTGCGACATGTGCGTGAAGTAGGTTCGCTTGGGCTTGAGTCTTTGGGCCACTTCGATGGCCTCGTCCAGGCTGAAATGAGTCGGATGCGGCTTCGGCCGCAAGGCGTCGAGCACCAGCACGTCCAACCCTTCCAAGAGGGGCCAGCTTTCCGCGGGGATGCCGTTGGTGTCGGTGCAATAGGCCACGTTGCCGAAACGAAACCCGAGCACGCGAAATTTCCCATGCTCCAGGCGAATCGG
>JACQFF010000186.1 GCA_016200205.1 Planctomycetia bacterium | reverse complement strand
CGACAACCAGGGGACGACGCGCGACCTGGCGTACAACACGGGGGTCCCGGCAGCCCATTATACGTACGACGTGTTCGGCCAGGTCCTCAGCGGCGACACGAGCCTGACGCAGTATCTGTACACGGCCCGCGAATATGACGCGGCGACCGGCTTGCAATACAATCGCGAACGGTGGTACGACCCGCACACGGGCCGCTGGATCAGCCAGGATCCGATTGGGTTAGCCGCCGACGCGAATCCGTATCGCTACGTCGGCAATGATCCGACGAATACGATGGATCCGAGTCGGCTAGGCCCTTCAACGCAGAAAATCGCGGTTCGACACTATCGCAGTTTTGCGATACACTTGAAGTCGGCATCTCTACGCCGCGAGCGAACTGGTCGTGGTTCGAATTGAGTTGGAGAACTTTATGATTGAAAAGCCCCCCCCGTTGACCGAAGACGACGTGCTTAAACGCATCACCGTGGACCCGGCGATCTTCGGCGGCAAACCGATCATCCGCGGCCTGCGAATCGCGGTTGAGCATGTGCTCGGCATGCTGGCAGCGGGCGACACGCTCGAGAAACTCCTCGCCGAATATCCCTTTCTGGAGCCGGCCGACATCCAGGCGTGCTTGGCATACGCCCACCGGTCGCTCTCCGGCGAACAAATCCATGACCGGATTGCGAGGGCCAAGGCGTCGTGAAGTTTCTGCTCGACGTGTGCGTGTCGTCGCGCTCGCTCACCGCCTTTCTTGTCGACCAGGGACATGACGTGGTGTCGGCGTTGGCCATTTACCCATCCGCCAGTGACGAGCACCTTCTTGCATTGGCCCTCAAAGACGACCGCGTGCTCCTTACGAGGACAAGGACTTCGGCGAGCCTGTCTTTGCCCAAGCCCGTCCGCGCGGGCCGCTGGTGCGAGTCGTCGAACTCTCCGTCGATGAGCAAGTGCAAGCGGTCGGCGAACTATTGGACCAGCACCTACCGGAGCTGACGGGAGCGGTGATTGTCACTGTCACGCGGGGCCGGGTTCGGATTCGCCGTCGCAATGGATGACGTTCAGGGAGCATTCGTTCGATGCCCAAAACCAAGAACGCTCTGAAAATCATTGACCGCATGGTCGGCCAAGACAAAGAACTCCACGACCTGATTGCGGAGGAAACCATCAACGTCCGCATCGCCCGGATGATTTACGATGCCCGCAACAAAGCGGGACTCACGCAGAAGGAGCTTGCCAAGCTCGTCGGCACCACGCAGTCGGTCATCGCTCGACTTGAGGACGCCGACTACAAAGGACACTCGCTCAACATGCTCAATCGCATCGCGACCGCTTTGAATAAGCGGGTCGATATCCGCTTCTTGGCCGTAAACTGCACGCCGCATTACGCCTAGGGATTCTCATGGCATCGACAACTACCGCCCTCGACAGGCTGTCCCCGCCTGAGACCAAGGTTGCCTTGTTTCGTTCGCTCTTTCAAGGACGCAACGATGTCTATCCTCGCCGCTTCGAGAATCACCGGACCGGCAAATCGGGCTATGCACCTGCCTGTGGGAACGAATGGGCACGGGGCGTGTGCGAAAAGCCCAGGATCAAATGCGCTGCATGTTCGCATCAGCGCTTTCTACCCGTTACGGACGACGTAATCCGCTGGCATCTTTCCGGCCGGGATGACACCGGCCGCGACTTCGCCATGGGCGTCTATCCGATGCTTCTCGACGAAACGTGCTTCTTCCTGGCAGCGGACTTGGACAAGACACACTGGCAGGAGGATGCGCAAGCGATTCTGGAAACATGTCATCAAATGAACCTACCGGCCGCTTTGGAGCGATCTCGATCCGGCAACGGTGGACACATTTGGCTGTTTTTCGAGGAGGCGATTTCTGCCGCAATGGCCCGCAAACTCGGCGCGCACATTCTGACGGAAACGATGGAACGCCGACCCGATATCGGGCTTGAATCGTATGACCGTTTTTTCCCAAATCAAGACACGCTTCCCCAGGGCGGCTTTGGCAATCTGATCGCGTTACCGCTGCAGAAGCAACCGCGGGATCTTGGCAACAGTGCTTTCCTCGATGACGACTTCCTGCCCCATGCAGACCAATGGGCTTTTCTGTCAAGTCTACGGAAGATCGACCGCTCCACGGTTGAAGCGATGGTCTCGGAAGCTGAGAAGCGCGGCTGTATTGTGGGGGTGCGTCTTGCCGCCGCGGACGAGGACGACGCCGCGCCTTGGGCATTACTGCCCTCACGCCGTCGAAAAGAACCGCCGTTCACGGACCCTTTACCGAATCGCATCGAACTTATTCTGGGAAATCAGATATACGTTGCGAAAGACACATTGCCGCCTGGATTGCGCAATCGACTCATTCGACTGGCCGCATTCCAAAACCCCGAGTTCTATAGAGCACAGGCCATGCGGCTACCAACCTACGACAAACCCCACATCATTGCTTGCGCCGAAGACCATCCGCAACACATCGGAATCCCGCGCGGCTGCTTGGACGATGTCAAGAGGCTCTTGTCGGAGCTGGGCATTGAGGCCGTCGTTCAAGATGAGCGATACGCGGGAAATCCCCTCAACGTGGAATTCAGCCGTGAGTTGCAACCCGAGCAAGAGGCTGCCGCGAAGGACATGTTGGCGCACGACACTGGCGTTTTGTCGGCGACGACTGCCTTCGGAAAGACGGTCATCGCCGCATGGCTCATCGCTAAGCGCGGCGTCAATACATTGGTTCTCGTTCATCGGCGGCAATTGCTGGAACAATGGGTAGAACGCCTGTCGACATTCTTGGATCTGCCGCCAAAGGCCATCGACCGAATTGGAGGTGGGCGGAAAAAACCAACGGGGATGCTCGACGTGGCGCTCATCCAAAGTCTCGTTCGAAACGGTGTTGTAAACGACCTGGTGGGAGAATACGGCCATCTAATCATCGATGAGTGTCACCACGTTTCCGCTCATGGTTTCGAAGAGGTGGTCCGCCAGGCGAAAGCGAAGTTCGTCACAGGCTTGTCCGCCACTGTGACTCGCAAGGACGGCCACCATCCGATCATCTTCATGCAGTGCGGCCCCGTTCGTCATCGTGTCGACGCAAAGACGCAGGCAGCGGCTCGCCCGTTTGAGCACACGGTGTGCGTGCGACCGACAGGATTTCGCCCGACGGGAGCATTTTCGGAGGATACGCGGCACCAGTTTCAAGAACTCTATTCGCAATTGGTCACAGACGACGCGCGCAATCAACTCATTTGCGACGAAGTGTTGCAAACCGTTCGGGAAGGTCGATCCCCATTGGTGTTGACGGAGCGCAACGAGCATCTCGATAGCTTGGCTGAGCGATTGTCGCCAAATATCCAACACCTCATTGTTTTGCGCGGTGGCATGGGCCGGAAGAAAGCTCACGCGATTGTCGCCCGCCTGGCTTCCATTCCAGAAACTGAGCAACGTGCATTGCTTGCGACCGGACGATACATCGGAGAAGGATTCGATGATGCGCGGCTGGACACCTTGTTTCTTACGCTGCCGGTCTCCTGGCACGGAACGATTGCCCAGTATGTTGGCAGATTGCACCGTCGCCATCATCGCAAGTGCGAGGTGCGCGTCTATGACTACGCCGATCTGAATGTCCCCATGTTAGCCCGGATGTTCGATCGGCGCTGCCGAGGCTACGAGGCCGTGGGCTACAGGATTTTGCTGCCAGCTAGCGCGGTGCCAGGGTGGCCCGTGGAGGTTCCGCTGCCCGTCGATCCTCGCTGGAAGAACGAGTACGCGGCCACAGTTCGCCGGCTGATACGCGATGGGGTCGATGCACCCTTGGCGAATCTGTTTGTCCACGTTGCACGAGCTGTGTCACCTGATGCCGAGGGTGTCAATCGCGCGCGCAGCGCAACCGAGGCGTTCTTGTATCGCCGCTTGGAAACCTTGCCGGACATCAGTGGGCGATTCCGCCTCAATGCCGAACTACCGATTCCGTTTGACGGCAATGGCCGCATGGAGGTCGATCTGCTCTGTGAGGACGCGCGCGTAGCGATCGAGCTGGACGGTCCACAACATCTGGATTGTGCCGAGGCCTATCGCCGCGACCGGCGTAAGGATCTGCTGTTGCAGGAAAATGGCTATTTCGTGCTGCGATTCCTTACCGAAGACGTCGGCAAGCACCTTGACGCTGTGCTCGATGCGATCATGCGATCGCTGTCACATCGTCGAGAGCGATGATTCTTGTCGCTCGTTATGAACGCTTCGGATTAGCGTGCCGCGTGAGGCTCTCCGCCGTTCCTTCGCATGTCCGACTTTCCCTGGTTTCGTTCAACTTCTCTACCGTTCGTCCGCCCTCGGCAGGCGATCCCATCCGAACTTCGGACAAGTCCAAGGGTTGTCGGTCATTTTAATCGCCTTGTCAGTCAGCAAACTGGACAGCAGTTCCGCTGGCGACCGGTTCGAGAAGGACGCGACCATGGGACGCGTGGCAGAGCGCAAGCCCTTAAACAGGAATGGACTACGAGCGACGAATTGAGTCGCAAGTAAAGAAGGGACGCGGATTGCAGCCCGCGTCTTCAATCTTCGTAAGGCAATACTCAGAGATGGCTTACGACAAGTAAAGTGGAGGCGGCGGGAATCGAACCCGCGAGCGATTTCGACGCAACCAGTTTCTCTGATTGTACTTGCGACTTTTGCCAACGCCCCTGTGCTGCAAATACGCTGCACTTTTGGCGCTCCAAATGGCTCGAATTGGCGTCGCGTGACGCCGATTTGCACAAAGTGATCTTGGCATGGGGGAAGCTTCCTGACGCCACTCGTAAGGCGGTCATCGAACTAGTTCTTGCACAATGCCAAATCATGCAATCGAAGTTAGACAAGAATTGTTGACATCGCAACTCGCTGCACTGGCAACTCGACGTGACCTTCGACGAGGACGCCTGCCGTGTCCACAAGGACCACGGCCTGGTGCGTCTGTAAGTGTGTTTGGTCAGAGAGGTG
>JACQFF010000172.1 GCA_016200205.1 Planctomycetia bacterium | reverse complement strand
CTTGCTCTTGATGGCGATCGACATCTTCTTCAGCCGCTCGGTGATGTCTTCCACGGCCTTCTCGATCCCCTGTTTCATCTGCACGGGATTGACGCCGGCCACGACGCCTCGCAAGCCTTCGTTGAAGATCGATTCGGCCAACACCGTCGCGGTGGTCGTGCCGTCGCCGGCCACGTCGCTGGTTTTCGAAGCGACTTCGCGGACCATGCGGGCGCCCATGTTTTCATAGACGTCTTCCAGGTCGACTTCCTTCGCCACCGTCACGCCGTCTTTGGTCACGGTCGGCGAGCCAAAGCTCTTTTGCAAGATCACGTTGCGACCCTTGGGCCCCAGCGTCACTTTCACCGCCCGAGCCAGTTTCGATACGCCCCGCCGCATGGCATCGCGGGCTTCCTGGTCAAATGCAATCATCTTGGCCATGTAATGTTCTCTCCTTGGGATTGGCTCTTAGAGTGAGCAATTCGGGTTTTGGTTTGAAGGTTGACCTGGCGGAGCGAATTTTCGGCCCGCCAGAGAAAAAACGCGGACTACTTTATTCGATGATCGCCAGGATGTCTTCTTCGCGCATCAGAAGCAGCTCGTCTTCGCCCAGCTTGATCGTTTCGGGGGCGTAGGAAGTAAAGAGCACCTTGTCGCCGACTTTGACTTGCAGTTTGCTGCGCTTGCCGTCGTCCAACAGTCGTCCATCGCCGATCGCGATAACCGTACCCCGCGACGGCTTGTCCTTGGCCGTGTCGGGCAACACGATGCCACCGGCGGTTTTGGCTTCCGATTCCTCCCGCTCGACGACCACCCGATCGCCCAAGGGCTGAAGTTTAACTGCTTCGTTACTCGCTTTTTTCGCTCTAACCTTGGTCGCTGTCGACATAGGTGGTTGACCTCCGCAAGTCGATAAAGTTTCGCTGATATGTCCGAAGTCCCCGGTGGCCGGCGGGCTGAACGGCCCAATTCGCCTGCCAATATTGGCACCTCGGGCGCCGGGTGTGGCCCACAAATGCAAGTGCTGCGCCGGAATCCAGCCTGTCCTTGTAAGCCATTTTCTGCACTCAAGTTAGCGGCACGCCTTTTATTCGCAGGACCATCGGCTAAGTGCCAAACTCGACAAAACGGCAAGTGCAGTGGCGCGTGCGACTGCCAGATTGACAGACTCACTCGGCGGGCACACTTTCGCGGCCGCCTTGGGCCATTGAGTCGGCCGTTGGGGTTGTATAATGCTTTGCCGTGGTCGATGCGGTGTCGCTCTAGTCAGTTTTGCAATGTATCGCCATGAGCGAGGCGGGAGGCCTGTTTTGAGCGAGTCCGATGACTTGATTACCGTCTACGAGGCCGCCAACGCCACCGAAGCCCACTTGGTGATGAATCTGCTGCTCGACGAAGGCATCGAAGCCTCGGTTTTGGGAGAACTCGAGCCCATCTCGCTCGTCAATTTCCCGTCGGGCGTCCTGGTGCGGCGCGAAGACGAAATCCAGGCGAGGGCGATCATCGATCGCTATGACCAGGAACAAGTCGCTCGGGCCGACCGGCCCGATTGGCAGTGTCCGGCCTGTGGAGCTACCGTGATCGGTGCTTTCGACGAATGCGACGTTTGCGGTGTCCCCAAGCCGGGAACCGAAGAAGAAGATTGAGCCGCTGGCGATGAACTGAAGGAGCGGCGCGGCTAAACCACAAGTGGCGCACGAGACCGCGTCGCCGACACCATCAACTCGACGATTTTGACTCGCCGCGAGCCGCGATCGCCTTTTCGCCGGCCTCGAGCACGCGGATGATTCGCTCGACGTCGTAAACACAACCGGCCCACGTGCCGCCGCTCGCGCGCTGTAGCGCCGCCCACAACCGAGTGTCGTCGGGCAGTTTTGCATCGGGTTTCAAGTCCCCTCGCGGCGCACGCGCCGCTAAAACGCGAGTCCCTTCTTCGGCCCCAAAATCGCGATTGGCGTCTCCGACCAGGTCGATGCTGCCGACAAGCCGATTGCGATCGACGATGATGCGAATCCGGTCCCCTTCGAGAACTTTGCCGATGGGCCCGCCGGCCAGCGCTTCGGGTCCGACGTGACCGATGCACGCGCCGGTGCTCACTCCCGAAAAGCGGGCATCGGTAATCACCGCGACTTCGCGTCCCCACTCCAGGAACTTGAGTGCCGAGGTGACCTGATACGTTTCTTCCATGCCCGAGCCCAGCGGTCCGCGGGCGATGAGCACGATAATATCGCCCGCCTTGATCGTCCGGTTGCCCTGGGCTTTGAGGGCGGCCACGGCGTCGCGTTCGCGCGTGAAGACGCGTGCCGGGCCGGTCTTTCGATACACACCGTCGGCGTCAACCACCCGCGCGTCAATGGCCGTGCTCTTGATGACCGAACCGTCCGGCGCGAGATTGCCGCGTGGAAAGCAGACGGTGCGAGTCAGCCCCCGCGATTCAGCCCGCTCGGGCGACATGATCACGTCGTCTGGATCGACGCCGTCGCGGGTCGACAGCGCTTCTCGCAGCGCCGCCCGTCGCGGCGAACGTTCCCACCAATCGAGCACCTCGCCGAGCTTGCAGCCGCTCACGGTCAGCACTTCGAGATCAAGCAATCCCAACGTGCGCAAATGGAGCATGATCTCCGGGACGCCGCCGGCCAGAAATACGCGCACCGTGGGATGTCCCACCGGGCCATTGGGCAGCGCGTCGACGAAGCGTGGCACCAGGGCATTGATCTTCCGCCAGTCTTCGAGCGTCGGCAGGCGGAGGCGCGCCTCGTGGGCGATCGCCGGAATGTGCAACAACAAGTTGGTCGAACCGCCACAGGCCGCGTGCACGATCATGGCATTGCGAATCGAAGCGTCGGTAAGAATATCGCGCAGGTTGATTTTGCTCTCGTGCAGCGACAGCAATGCTTTGGCGCTACGACGCGCCATGTCGAGCCAAATCGGTTGGCCGCTTGGTGCCAATGCCGAATGAGGCAGCGACAAACCCAATGCTTCGCCGACGACCTGAGCCGTGGCGGCCGTGCCCAAGAATTGACAACCTCCGCCCGGAGAAGCGCACGCCCTGCACGAAAGCGCCGCGGCGTCTTCGAGCGACAGCTCTCCGTGGGCATAGCGGGCGCCGATGGTTTGAACTTTTCCGGCGTCTTCGCCTGTCGTGGGGGGCAGCGATACGCCGCCGGGCACCAACACGCAGGGCAGATCGAGGTTGCCGGCCAAGGCCAGCATCATCGCCGGCAATCCCTTGTCGCAGGTAGCCACGCCCAGCACGCCGCGTCGCGTCGGCAATGAGCGAATCAAGCGTCGAAAGATGATCGCGGCATCGTTGCGATACGGCAAGCTGTCGAACATGCCCACGGTCCCCTGGGTGCGGCCATCGCAGGGATCGGAGCAATACGCCGCAAACGGCACCGCGCCTGCCTGCTTCAGCACCCGCGCGGCTTCTTGCACCAGCAGGCCGACTTCCCAATGACCCGTGTGGTAACCCAAGGCGATCGGCGTGCCATCGTCGGCGCGAATGCCGCCCTGCGTGCTCAGCAGCAGGAACTGCGGTCCCACCATGTCCCGCGGCTCCCAGCCCATGCCGGCGTTTTGTGTCAGGCCGAACAAATCGCCGCTGGGCCAGTCGCGGAGCATTTCCGCGGAAATCGGCAGCGAACCTTGCGGCCCGCGAGCATGAGTTTGGACGTCGTACAGCCGGGGATCGGCGGAGTCGAGGATTTTTAGGATTTCGCGATTGGGGAACGACATGTAGGGCACTCCAAAATCATCGGCAATTGTGCGGGCGCGGGGAAGCTAAGGGGCGACTCAAAAATAACTTCGGCATTTTGATTTCCCTCACCCCGCCCTCTCCCAGAGGGAGAGGTGTTTGCGGACGAAGTTATTTTTGAGTCGTTCCTAAGCCGTAAGCGACGGTGACGCGTCGCCTGCGGTTTGGCGAAAAGCCGCGGGCGCTCTAGCGCATCCACCGACGTGCTATTGTCGCCGCCGCCAGCGGAAGTGCAATCGACGCCCCCAGGGCCAGCGGCAATTCGCCTTGGGCCTGGGCCAACTGGCCCAGCACCGAATAGACCGCGGCAATGCCCAGGTTGCTCAGCATCACCGCCGGCAAAAACTGCCGCCACGCAAGTTGCGTGGCGCCCATCAATAGCACGGCTGCTTCGGCCAGCACCGGCAGGGCACGGGTTATGATCAAAATCCAACTGCCGTAGCAGCGGACGAACGAAAGAACGCATGGTCGATGGCTTCGGCGTTGGCTATCGGAAGTAAAGAGTTTTTTCGACACGCTGCTATCAACCGTCTTACGTGCCGATCGCCTCCGCAAGCTAGCTCGCTTGGACCGCTTGGTCCAGCACGCCGCGGAATCGCGACGGCGAGTGCCAGCATTCGCCACCGTCCTGGAGCCCGAAATGGGCTTTCGCGGTTTGTCGAAGTTTGATACTTAATTCGCCCCGGCGCGCTGTTCTGGGCATGCCCGGCGAATCACGTCTTGAAATTCAATGCTTGTCCGCGACCGGCCGACTCGAAAGGGCCGGCAATTCCTCGTTCCATTCTCCTTGCTTCCGGACGAAATCCATGAAACGCACTCTGTTGGGTTTAACCGCATTGATCCTCGTCGTGGGAATCGGATCGGGCGGCGTGTACTTTGCGCATCGCATACTCACGCCCGCCCAAACGCCGGATGAACCCGAGCAGGCTCCCATCGCCACGTCACGCGATATGACGCCCATTCCCTTGGCTCGCCGCGCCGAGTACGAGCAGGCTCCGGCCTCCGATCGGTTCGCTCCCCGATCGCGCCCGGCCGAGAGTGTGGCGGTTTCGGCGGACCGGAAGGAATGGGTAGCCGATGCTAGAGCGCAGGACGATATTCCGAACGCCAACGATATCGCGGCCGACGAGGACATGCCCGCCACGCGTACCGCCGATCCCTTTGGACTTCGACAGCGATCTGCTGCGTCGGGCTCACGCTATCCGGAACAGCCCGCCGTGGCTGAAATTCCCGAAGCCGAACAGGACAACGCGTCCCAAACCGACCAGCCCGCGCCCGCGACTGAAGAGGAACCGCAGCGCGTTCCCACCTCAGCCGTGAAACGACAGGTCGACCGATACGGCCGCCCCCTTGAGCGAATCCGCCAGCGCGAGCAAGAACCGGCCGAGGAAGGCCCACCTGTGGTCGAACCCGTCGCGGACGATTCCCAGCAGGCGCCGACGGGCGACGCGCGGGCGGTCAGCACGTCGAGTGACAGCCAGCCTTCCTCGGACGAAGGCACCGGAAGGCCGGGCGACCCACAACTGAGCGGTTCGCAGGCGCCGGCCCTGACCATCGAAAAGACGGCCCCGGCGGAAATTCAGATCGGCAAGGCCGCGAAGTTCTTGATCAAGGTTCGCAACGCCGGTTCGGCGACGGCCCACGGTGTCGAGATTCACGACGTGATTCCGCAGGGAACCCAACTGATCGATACCAGGCCGGCAGCCACGCGTGGAGAGCGGGGCGAATTGATGTGGCAACTCGGATCGCTCAAGCCCGGCGACGAACAACAGGCCGAATTGCAATTGATGCCGACGGCCGAAGGCGAAATCGGCAGCGTGGCCACGGTTCAGTTTCGCGCCGAGGCTTCAGTGCGAACCTTGGCGACCAAACCCATGTTGAATATGGAACTCACGGGTCCGGCCAAAGTGATGAAAGGGGAAGAGGTCAAACTGAAGATCAAGATCGCGAATCCCGGCACCGGCGCCGCGACGGGCGTGGTGTTGAATGAAACGGTGCCCCAGGGGCTCACGCATCCGGCCGGCAGCGAGTTGGAATTCGAATTGGGCACGCTCAGGCCAGGCGAGAGCCGCGAGCTGGAGTTGAGTCTCATGGCGGCGGCCGCCGGCCCGGTGACCAATATTGTGTCGGCCCAGGCCGAGGCCAATCTGCAGGCCGAAGCCCGCGCCGATTTGGAAGTCATCGCGCCGGACTTGCAAGTCAGCATGGCCGGGCCGAAAAAGCGCTACCTGGAACGCAATGCCACCTACAATCTCTCGGTCTCGAATCCCGGCACGGCGACCGCCAAAGACATCGAATTGGTGGCCGTGCTGCCCAGGGAACTCAAATTTGTCGAAGCCAACAATGGCGGCCAGTTCGACGCGGCGACCCATAGCGTTTATTGGAGCCTCGAAGAACTGCCGCCACAAGAAACAGGAACGGTCACGCTGACGACGCTGCCCTTGCAGCCCGGAGAGACCAAGCTGCTCGTCAAGGGCAAGGCCAAGCAAGGGCTCGCCGACGAGCGGGAAGAAACCGTTTCGATTTCGGGGCTAGCGGCCATCAACTTCCAACTCTCCGACGTCAACGATCCGATCGAAGCGGGCGGCCAAACCAGCTATGAAGTACGGGTCACGAACCAGGGCTCCAAGGCCGCCAGCAACGTCCGCGTCATGGCTCTCTTGCCGCGGGAAATGAAGGCCCTCTCGGCCGAAGGGCCAGTCCGCTATACGATCGAGGGTGGGCGCGTGGTCTTCGAGCCCTTGAAGCAGTTGGCGCCCAAAGCCGACACGTCGTACACCATCAAGGTGCAAGCGCTGGAGCCGGGCGATTTACGCTTGCACGTGCAAATCACAACCGACGAAATCCGCGAGCCGATCAGCAAGGAAGAAAGCACGCGGGTTTTCGGCGACGAGTAGTTTGGCGCTCAGCCGCGAGCGGGCGCGAAAGCCCGCGGGCCAGGGCGGCGGTCGGATTACCAGGCCGCCTCACGGTTTATCGAGCGTTGCATTCGGACCGAAGCGGATATGCAATCCCGCCTCGCCGGCAAACGTGTCGCCCCAAATGGCGCGAACCAGCCCGAACTCGCCCACGATCACCAATGCGGTACCCACGACCGCGGCCATGGCGGTCTTCTGCAACAGCGCCATGTAATTGATTGACTCCTCTTGGCCGGCCATCCGGTCGCGACAGGGCAGCAAGAGCGCCAGCAGGGTGCACAGGCAGGCGTTGATGTGGATCACGCCTTCGGTAATCAATCGCTGCTCGCTAAACGGCACCGTGCGGGCCAGGTTTCCCATAATGATCCACCACAAGAAGATAATGAAGAACAGTTGCCCCTTGCCCACCGACGAACCCGGCAGGACCGTGATTTCGCGGCCACGGTAATAGGCCACCAGAGGCCAGGCGACGGTGAGAGCCAATGCGATGTACGCCAGGTTGAACCAGGTATGTGTGGAGTGACCCCACATCATCGGCTGCAGCGTTCCGTTATTGAGCCATGCTGCGTCGATGTTCTTGACGATGTTGATGTAAGTAATGACCAGCATCACGAAGAAGACCAACAGCGGCTCGGCCCAGCGGCGCACCGGCGGCTGCTCGTCCTGCCGTGGGGCGCGGGTCGCCAGGTAGCCCATCACCAGCGCCACGCCAATGCCTGAGATAAACCCGAATGTTTGTTCGAGAATACTGTGCCAATTGCTGGTGGTATGCCCGCCAAACACACGTTCTTGGAAACCGGGGTGGACCAGGATCAGTTTGATGAGCGTGGCGCCGCTGAAGCCCAAGCCGCCGAAGAGCCCCGTTACCAGGGCGGCCCAAGTCACGCCCAATTCGCGGTGGCGGTAGAGAAACAAGAACATCGCGACCGTCATGCCCAGGACACCCGACCAATTGTCGCCACGAGGCGGAGTCATCCGCAGGCCCAATCCGATCGTGAGCACCGTGAAGCCCAGCCACCAGCCGGCGCACATGTGCAATGCCAAGGACGTGCCCCAGCAAATCCGTCGTCGCACCACGGCCAGCACCAACAGGGCCGCGGCGGCCACCACGACGGCGATCCAATCTGTGTCATTCCAGTTGATCCAGCTCACTTGATCGCTAAACTGCTCGCGCGTAATGACGTTTTGCTCCATCTGCCTGCGCATTCCGGCAAGGTAGACGTTGAAGAAAAGGTCCTGGCCCACCCAAGCCGCGAACACGGTTGAAATCGGAACCAGCAATTCCGTAAGCCGCTCGCGGCCGAGAAATGCCGGTATCGCCGTTCCGGCGCCGCCGATCGCGGCCCAAACGAAACCGATCAGAAACAGGCAGGCAAAGCCGTAGATGACCGAAAGCGCGTGGCCCGAGTGCGTGTAGGCGATAACGTGCATGTACGAAATCGAGCCGCCAAACGACCAGCCGAGGGCGCCAAAGAAGGCGAAGAACGAAATTCTCCGGTACCAATCCTCTCGGCCGCATACCAACACGGCCGCCATGGCGGCCAGCGCGCCGGGAATCATGGCCCCATATTCGTGACCCCAATTGCCGCGCACTCCCCACCCGATTGAAAGCGCCAATGCAACTAGCAAGATTGAAAGAAACGAGAGGCCCGGCGAATTGGATTTCAGCGTCATTGGGTAGCGAGTCGCGAGTAGTGGTTAGTGATTAGTGGGTATTTGCTGGTGGTGGTTAGCGCCCTCGGTGGATCATCGCATGTGGCCATCCCGTCGGATGTAGGCCATGTTCTGCCCCCCACCACGTTCCAGCCACTAACCGCCAGTCACTTACCACTATTAATTCAAGCCATACAGCGGAGCAAGCTTATTCCGCAGATGGGCCATTAATGGGGCATGAGACAGCGGTTTTCCGGTAATTCGCCGCACCAATTCGGCGGCCGTATAGCGCTGGCCGTGGCGATGGATGTTCTCGCGGAGCCAATCGCGCAACGGCTGGAAATCGCCCCGGGCAAATTGCGGTCCCAGAGAGCCCAGATCGGCGTCGGCTTGCGCGAAGAATTGGCTGGCGTACAAATTGCCCAACGAATAAGTCGGAAAGTACCCGACCAACCCGGCGCTCCAGTGAATATCCTGCAGCACGCCGTCGGCGTCGGTCCCGGGCCGAATGCCGAGGTATTGCTCGTACTTGTCGTTCCAGGCCTGGGGCAGATCCGCGACTTTCAATTGGTCGACCAGAAGCGCTTGCTCCAACTCAAAACGGATGAGGATGTGCAAGTTGTACGTGGCTTCATCGGCTTCAACGCGAATGAGCGACGGTCGCACGTCGTTGATGGCGAAATAAAAACGATCCAACGACTCGTCGGCCAAGGCATCGGGAAAGGTCTGCTGCGCGACGGGGAAGAAATGTTCCCAAAACGCGCGGCTGCGGCCCACCAGGTTCTCCCACAAGCGGGATTGCGATTCGTGAATGCCCAACGAAGTCGCCTCGGCCGGGGGCAGGCCATACCACTGGGCCGGCAAGCCCTGGTCG
>JACQFF010000171.1 GCA_016200205.1 Planctomycetia bacterium | reverse complement strand
GCCGCGCAGCTTGCCGGCGACGTCTTCGATTTATCGCATGTTGCTCGATGGACTGATCGTGTTGGACGACATCAAACCGGGCGATGGTCCGTACGATTGGTCGCCGGCACAGCTCGATCGCGGCAAGCCCGGCAGCGCGCTTGTGAGTTGGTTTCCGTTGCCTTGGGGTGGACCCGAACAAATCATTTTGCCGGGGTTTCACACGGCCGCCGAAACCGGATTTCGCAAAGGATCGGCTTCGGGTGAGGACCTGTTCCTGTCGTCGTGCGGACTGATGTCGGCCGGGGCGCGCACGATTCTTATCAGTCGCTGGCGGCCGGGTGGACAGACCAGTTTCGACCTGGTCCGCGAGTTCGCGCAAGAATTGCCTCACACCAGCCCGGCCGAAGCCTGGCAGCGGAGCGTGCAAATCGCCCAAAGCACGCCGATCGAACCGGAACACGAGCCCCGCGTGAAGAAGACCCCGTCCAACACCGATTCGCCCAAAGCCAGCCATCCCTTCTTCTGGTCAGCGTATATGCTGGTCGATTCCGGCGTCGTGCCCGAAGGACAAGACAAGGTGTTGGCGATTCCGGGACTCAACGCGCCGAACAAGGACAACCGGCCGGTCGATCCGGCGCAGCCAGCCAAGGGCGGCCAGCCGGCCAATCCTCCGCTGGTCCGGGGCGTGGCGCAACCGGCCGGCGGCGATCCGCCCGGCGATCCGCAAGCACTCACGAAGCGCGGAAAAAAAACCAAGCCTCAGCCGCGTGCAACGCCCAAGAAACCCCCCTCGCGAACGAAGCCCGCCCCGACAGCGCCGCCTGAACAATAGCAAGGGCACATGTGTGAGGTCGCGCACAATCGCTGGAAAACCCTCCGATCGGCAGCGTCGCGAATCGGCCTCCGCTATAATCTCAAGGCGATCGCGCCCGAGCGGTTGGCCGCGATACGCGTTTCGAACCCTTTGCTTGCAGAATTGGATTCACAATGAGGTATGACGTCGACTTGGGTCCGTATGGCTTGTCCGTCCGCGAAGTCTTGCGCAATGCCGCCGTGGCTCGGCTGTATGAAGATGGGGTCACATTTGATGGCGCGTTAATTGCGTCCAGCGGCGCGCTGACGACGAACTCCGGGGGCAAAACGGGCCGCAGTCCCCGCGATAAGCGAATTGTCGAGCACCCCGCGAGCGCCGCCGACGTGTGGTGGGGCAACGTCAATATCAAACTCCCGGAAAGTTCGTTCGTTGCGCTGCGCGAGCAGGCCATCGCATTCTTGAATACCCGGGAACGATTGTATGTCGTCGATGGATTTGCCGGCTGGGACCCCAAGCGGCGGCTCAAGATTCGCGTGCTTTGTGCGCGGCCTTACCACGCGCTGTTCATGCACACTATGTTGATCCGGCCCACGCGCGAGGAGCTCTCCTTGTTCGGCACTCCCGACTACGTGATCTTCAACGCGGGCGAGGCCCCGGCCGATCCCAACACTTCCGGCCTGACCTCATCGACCAGCGTGAGTGTCAGTTTCGAGCGCGGCGAATTCGTCGTTTTGGGCACTCAATACGCCGGCGAAATGAAAAAAGGCGTCTTTACGCTCATGCACTATCTGATGCCGAAGCAGGACGTGCTCAGCATGCACTGCTCGGCCAACGAGGGGGCGGCGGGCGATGTCTCTCTCTTCTTCGGGCTCTCGGGCACCGGCAAAACGACCCTCTCGGCAGATACCTCACGCCAATTGATTGGCGATGACGAACACTGCTGGAGCGATGACGGCATTTTCAATATCGAAGGCGGCTGCTATGCCAAATGTATCCACCTCTCCAGAGAAAAGGAGCCCGAAATCTTCGAAGCCATTCGCTTCGGCACCGTGCTGGAAAACACCGTCATCGATCCGGTGAGGCGCGTCGTGCGATACGACGATGCCAGCCTGACGGAAAATACGCGGGCTGCGTATCCGATCGAGTTTATCCCCAATGCCAAGATTCCTTGCGTGGCGGGGCATCCCTCGAACATCATCTTCTTGACCTGCGATGCCTTCGGCGTCCTGCCGCCGGTCAGCCGCCTGACTCCAGAGCAGGCCATGTATCACTTCATCAGTGGATACACGGCCAAGGTGGCCGGCACGGAAGTGGGCGTGGTCGAACCTCAGGCCACGTTTTCCGCTTGCTTCGGCGCGGCATTCCTTGTGTGGCATCCCACGAAATATGCCGAAATGTTGGCCAGCCGTCTGCGCACGCATCAGGCCCAAGCCTGGCTCGTCAACACCGGCTGGTTGGGCGGAGCGTTTGGCACGGGCGAACGCATCGACCTAGCGCATACCCGCGCCATCATCGATGCAATTCACTCGGGCGACCTTCGCGGCGCGCCGACCGGCGAGGACCCCGTCTTCGGCCTGGCGATTCCGCAGCAGGTATCGGGCGTGCCCGACGAGATTCTGCGGCCCGAAAACAGTTGGGCGGACGCGGCCGCGTATCGCAAGACGGCGGAAAAGCTGGCGACGCTGTTTCATCAGAATTTTCGCCAGTATGCCGCGGCCGCCAGCACGGCCACCCGCTTGGCCGGTCCCCGGCCGACGATCGCCGCGAGGGTTTAATTTTTCGCCGCTCTTTCCAAGACTCGACCCGCCAGGACGAATCTTTTGTGGGAGACGCGCGTGCGACGATGCGCGGCGAATGGAAAGCAAGACGGACGCCCCGATCATGTGCCACCCCGCCAGGGCCTCGGGTGGCCGGATCGATCGCGTCCGTCTTCGCTTGAAATAGGCGAACGGCAACGCCGTGGAGGTCAGAACTACACCGCCGTCTCGTCGCTTTCGCCGGTGCGGATCCGAATGGCGCCCTTCAAGTCGCTGACGAAGATCTTGCCGTCGCCGACCTGGCCGGTGCGAGCGGAGGCGAGAATCGCATCGATCACGGTTTGGGCATCTTTGTCGGAGACCACCACTTCGATTTTCGACTTGGGAATGAATTCAACGGCGTATTCGGTGCCGCGGTAGGTTTCCATATGGCCCTTCTGACGGCCGAACCCGCGCACGTCGGTGACGGTCATGCCCTGGACTCCCTTGGCATTCAGGGCGTCTTTGACTTCTTCAACTTTGAAATGGCGGACAATGGCTTCGATCTTCTTCATGGGATCACTTCCTTTGCTATTAGAAGTCGTTGCCGAGAAAGTATCAGCAACTGACATTCAACTCGTCGCCAGGGCTGCAGACGGCCTAACCATGCTGGCGTTTGCCACTCCTATTAGCAAGCGCCATGCCCAACAACCGCCCTTGCCACAAAATTCCGGCAATTCGCCCTAAACGCTGTTTGCACGCCGACATAAACAGGGACACATCTAGGCAGCGCTGGCCGCGGCATTGGCGGACCGGTTCGCGCCGTTGGGAACCCCGCACCGCGCGACTGTACGCTTCACTCGCGATTTCGGGTTTTTCAGGGTGACGTGAGCAAGTCTCGGCCAATTTCGCGCACTTGAGAGTCCATTCACTAAATTGTGACACGAGGACGGAATGGCAAAAGCTAGCGATAGCAGTCGCTATCGAGGTTGTATTTTTTCATTAATCGGTACAGGGTTCCGCGCGGCAGTTTGGCTTCCAGGGCAGCGGAGCGCACATCGCCATGATGCCGGATCAACAGGTCGTTCAAGAATTGCTGTTCGAAGCGACTGACATGCTGATCGCGCAGTTCGAAATACCCCACCGTGCCGCTCGAAGCTCCCTCACCCGCGGCGGCGACTAATGCGTCCGGCAGATCGTCGAGCCCAATCATGGTCTCGCGCGTAAGCGCAATTCCGCGGCGAACCACGTTTTGCAACTCGCGCACGTTGCCGGGCCAGCGATACTGGGCCAAGACCTGATAGGCCTCAGGTGTGATGCCGCACAGCGAGCGGCCCATTTCGCGCCCGTAGCGCTGGGCCATATACTCGGCCAACAAACCGATATCGTCTCCCCGCTGGCGCAAGGGGGGTAAATCGATGCGCACGACGTTGATCCGATAATAGAGATCCTGCCGAAACTGATTCTGGCGGATCATTTCGTCCAACTGCCGCGCGGTCGCGGCGACAATCCGCAGGTCCACGTCAATCTCTTCGCGCCCTCCGACGCGGCGAATCTTCCGCTCCTGCAACGTGCGCAGCAGCTTGGCTTGCAGCAGTATCGGCAGCTCGCCCAACTCGTCGAGAAAGAACGTGCCGCGATCGGCGAATTCCAACAGCCCGATTCTCCGACTTTCGGCGCCGGTGAACGCGCCCTTCTCGTGACCGAAAAACTCGCTTTCCAACAGGCTGTCGGGGATGGCCCCGCAATCGACCGGCACAAATGGTCCGCTCGCGCGATGGCTGCGGCGATGAATACTGCGGGCCACGAGCTCCTTGCCCGTGCCCGTCTCGCCGACGACTAACACGTCCACGTCGGAGTTGGCCACCTGTTCGATCGTATCGAATACCTTGTGCATTTCCGGGCAGCCGCCAATCATGTCGTCGAAGCTGTAGGGCCGCTCGACTTGGCGTCGCAACAGCTCGTATTCCGCTTCCAAGCGTCGTCCGCTGAGAAGTCGCGCGGTGCTGGCGACCAACACCGCCCGATCCAGCGGCTTGGCCAGGTAGTCGCCGGCTCCCAAGCGAAGGCTGGCAGTGGCGGATTCCAAGTGGGGCTCGCCAGTCACCACGATCATCGGCAGCTCCGGATCGGTTTGTCGCGCCAGGCGGAGTAAATCGAATTTGTCGGCGCGGTTCGGCTCAATATCGGCGATCAGCAGATCGAAAGACTCGCTACGCAGCCGGGCCACCGCGAGTTCGGCGGTTGGCACGACGCAGATTTCCGGCGACTCCAGGCTAGCCAAGGCCGCCTGGTACCACGGCTCGGTGGTGGGATCGGCATCGACGATGAGAATGTGGGGCTTCTTCATGACGGTCCCAATGAGGCCTGGAGTGCCAATGTCGCAGGGGCGACCAGCGGAAGCCCCGGAACTCTCGCTTCAAAGGCCTGAATCGCCCGACATTGACATTCCCTGGATCAATAATTGTACCGCGGGTCGATCGCGCCCTGACATGCGCGCACCGGTTTGCCACGCGCCAGATGTCCGCCTGAATCGCTGCACCTGATTAGCTTCAGCGACGAGGCGGCTCGCGTCAATCGTGGATTTCGCCGAAAATCGCGCCAAACGTCTCTTGGTCGCCCGCCGTGCATCCGTGCCGGCCTTCGTTTATACTATGGCCCTATCGATAGGCTCTTTTGAGCTCGCAGAGCTGCCCTCCAAAAGATCCGCGTTTTCGTACCACCTTCCACGAGGCAAACTTCCCATGAAATTGTTCCGGACCGCGCTCCGCTCGATCCTTGCTTGGACCTGGACCTGTTTACTGCCCATGCTCACCGCCGCGGCCGAAGACAAGCCGCCGGCCAATGAAGCCCGCTTCATGCCGCTCAAAGGATTCGCGGTGCAAGAAGTGGTTACGCCCGGCTCGACCGGATCGCTGGTGGCCATGACCTTCAATGAGTCGGGTGACCTGATTGCTTCGCGCGAGCGAGGCCCGCTGCTCTTGGTGCAAGACAAAGATCACGATGGCAAGTTCGAAACGATCAGCACATTCTGCGACCAGGTGACCAACTGCCAAGGCATTCTGCCGTGGGGCGAGTACGTGTTCGCTGTCGGCAACGGCCCCTCGGGCGCGGCCTTTTATCGGCTCAGCGATGTCGATGGCGACGGAAAAGCCGAAAAGGTCGAGACCCTTTTCGAATTTCGGGGCGGCATGGGCGAGCACGGCCCGCACGCTCCGGTGCTGGGCCCCGATGGCTTGATCTACATCATGATCGGCAATCACGCCGGCGTCGAACCGGCCGTCGCCGCGACCAGCCCACACCACCATTTTTACAATGCCGAGCTGTTCACGCCCAAGTACGAAGATGCCAACGGGCACGCGGCGGGCATCAAGGCCCCGGGGGGAATCGTCGTTCGCACCGATACCAACGGCAGTTTTTTGGAAATGTTCGTCGGCGGATTTCGCAACGCATACGACCATGCTTTCAATCGCGACGGTGAGCTGTTCACCTTCGATTCCGACATGGAATGGGACATCGGCTTGCCCTGGTATCGTCCCACGCGAATCAATCACCTGACCGCGGGCGCGGAATTCGGTTGGCGCAGCGGTTGGTCCACATGGCCCAACTATTTTGTCGATAGCCTGCCGGCGACGATTGACATCGGCCGCGGCTCGCCGACCGGGGTGGACTTTTACGACCACACTCGTTTCCCGCGCAAATATCAAGGCGCGTTTTTCATGTGCGACTGGTCGCAGGGGCGGATCCTGGCCGTGACGATCCAGCGCGCGGACGGAACCTACAAAGCGCAAAGCGAAACCTTCTTGGAAGGCAAGCCGCTCAACTGTTCGGATATCGGCGTGGGTCCCGACGGCTGGCTCTATTTCTGCGTGGGCGGGCGCAACACGGAGGGCTCGATTTTCCGCGTCGTCTTCGAAGACGCCCAGCCACCCGCCGCGCAAGAGCACGGCATCTTGCAAGCCATCCATCAACCGCAACTCTCCAGTGCCTGGGCTCGCCGCGCGATCCGCGATGTGCGAAAAGAGTCCGGCGACCAATGGGGACCCGGACTCGTGGCCGTCGCCGTCAACGCCAAAGCCCCGGCGGCCGACCGCGTGCGGGCGCTGGAATTGATGCAGCTCTTCGCGCCTGCTCCCTCGAATGACTTGCTGGTGCAACTGTCGAAGGATGGCGACTCGCAAGTGCGCGCCAAGGCCACGTACTTGCTGGGCATCCACGCCAAAGCGGCATCGAACTTGCGGCTGGTCGAGTTGCTCGACGATGCCGATCCGACGGTGCGACGTCTGGCGTGCGAATCGTTGGCGCGTGCTCGACACGCGGCGCCGGTCGACAAGCTGCTCAAACTAATGGCCGAGCCCAATCCATTCGTGGCCTGGGCCGCGACCCGCACGTTGGAACGACTGCCGAAGGAGCAATGGCAATCAACCGTGTTGGCCTCAGGTCATCCGCGCGCCTTCATCATGGGCTCGGTGGCGCTTGCGACCATGGATGCCGATCGGGCAACATGCAAAGCGATTCTCGACGAAAGCGGCAAATGGCTCAACAAAAACCCGACTGATACAGACTTTGTCGACCTGTTGCGGGTGATTGAACTGGCCTTGCACAACGGAAAATTCAATGGTCAGGAAATGAGCAGCCTTCGGAGCCAGCTTTCCCCCCGCTTTCCCACCAGCGATTACCGCGCGAATCGCGAATTGGGCCGGATCCTCGTCATGTTGCAAGATCCGGCGCTGGCTCCGCGGCTGGTCAAACATCTGCAAGGCAAGGCGCCGATGGAGGAGCGGATCCAAGCGGCCATGTTGGGCCGATTTCTGAACGTCGGCTGGACGCCCGAGCTGCGCGGCGAATTGCTTGACTTCTTCAGCGTGGCTCGCATGCTCGAAGGGGGCAACAGCTATCGGGGCTACTTGACCAACGCGGCGAATGACGTGCTCAAGAGCATGCCCGCCGCGGAAAAATTGGCCCGAATCGTCGATGGGGCGAAGCATCCCGCCGCGGCATTGGGCGTGGTGCAGAATCTGCCCGCTGCTTCGAGCTCGGATTTCTCATCCGCTTTGCGCCAGCTCGACGGGCAGCTAGCCGCCGACAAGTCGCCCGAGGCCCGGGAACTGGCGAAAGCCATTTTGGTGGCCTTGGGACGAGGCGATGATTCTGGTTTGAGCTACTTGCATCAGGTCTTCGAATCGACGCCCGACCGGCGGCAAGACGTGGCCGGGGCGCTGGCCGCGCCGGCCACGACGAAAGCCCGGCGCGAGATCGACTGGCCGATCTTGATCCGCTCGCTGCCGGTGATCGAAGGCCCGACCGCCCGCGACGTGTTGCGGGCCTTGGCCAAATTTCCACAGAAGAACGTCAAGCCCCAGGATGTGAGCCAAGTCATCGTGCTCGGGCTGAAATTGCGCGACCAGGGCGGGCGCGACGCCCAGGCGCTCTTGGAACATTGGACGGGCGAGAAAGTGCCCCAGCCGAAGACCCTTTCGCAGGTCGCGCTGGGTGGCTGGCAAAAGTGGTTCGCCGAAAAATACCCCGATCTGCCCGAGCCGGAACTGCCCGTCGAGCCGGCCGATAACAAGTGGTCGTATTCCCAACTGCTCGATTTCCTCGCCACTGACGCCGGCTCGCAAGGCAGCGCCGAGCGCGGAGTCGCGGTTTTCGAAAAGTCGCAGTGCATCAAGTGCCATCGCTATGGCAGTCGGGGCGAAGGCATCGGGCCCGACCTGTCCAACGTCAGCAGCCGCTTTCAGCGCAAGGAAATCCTCGAATCGGTGATCTTCCCCTCGCAGGTCATCTCCGATCAGTTCGCCGCCAAAACGGTCGTCACCACCGACGGCCACTCTTACACCTGGCTGGTCGGTCCAACCGCCGATGGCGTGGTCGTGTTGCAGGCGAACGCCGAAAAGATGAACGTTGCCAAAGCGGACATCGAATCGATCGTTCCGAGCAAGAAGTCGGCCATGCCCGAGGGCCTGTTCAATACCTTGACCCTGGCGGAAATCGCCGACCTGTTCGCGTATATGGCGAGGCCACCGGCGGCGAAATAGCTTTTTTCCGCGGACGGCCACATCGCAGTCGACGAGTCGCGCGCGTGACTCAAAAGACGGCCGGCCGCGCGCGGGATGACCGCCCTCGGGGCACTCTGGTTGGTCACGGCCTGTAAGCAAGATCGGC
>JACQFF010000165.1 GCA_016200205.1 Planctomycetia bacterium | reverse complement strand
CGGTGCTTGATGGTCGCCAATCTCGTTCTATGATGACGGTTTTAGGCTACTGGGGCAACAAGTTTCGAAATTTTGTGGCCGAAAGTAGGCTACCAGGCGAGCCGACGCCGATCGGGCGATAGGCACTGGCGGGAAACGTCGCATGGAACCCAAAGAAGTTCAGAAATCGGAAGAAGCTTGCGAACGTGCAATTGTTGACGTGCTTCGCAAACGTTACTCGTCTTCGGTGCAGCCCCGTGTCTGCCACCTGATGGCTAAAGCAGCGGTGGCCGCCCTGGAAGCCTTCACCGAGGCCGAGGCACGCAAATAGCCGGCTGTTCGATCCAATTCTCAACCCAGGAGAACCAACCGATGGCAACCTTCATCAGCACCATCAAGTTCACCGAAAAAGGCATCCAAAAAATTCACGAGTCCACCAAACGGGCGGCGGCGTTCAAGGCGGCAGCCAAGAAGATGGGCGTGCGAGTATCGGGCATCTACTGGACCCTCGGCTCGTTCGATGGCGTGATCGTCTTCGATGCGACCGACGACGAAGCGGCGACCGCTGCCATGTTGCACCTGGCGTCTCTTGGGAACGTGCAAACAACAACCGCTCGTGCCTTCGATTCGACCGAAATGGAGAAGATCGTCGGTCTGCTCAAGAAGTGACCATGCCTCGTTCGGCGCGCCCGCAGCTTGCCCAACCTCGGCCATCCCACCGGCACGACGGGAAATGTCGAGCAAACTCAAGTAGTTGACATCCGTACAGTATCCGGGTATCCTGTAAAAAACGGACCCTCGGAGGCATGCTCTTGTCCATCGATCTCGATATCGTCTGCACCGATCGCCAAATTGGCGCGCCCGACCGCCGGGAAAACACGGTACGGGTGATCGGCGAAATCTTGCCCTTTGTCATCGCCATGTACGGGATCGATCCGGTGGATCGGCAGCCCGACGCCTCGCGAGAATCGGGGCAAATCTTCGTCGGCTGATCGGTTGGGATCCGAGCGGATTTCAGGGCAATCTCTCCAGCGATTCTACCGCTGTTTGCATCGCCTTCTCCACGAAAGCGGACTGTGCCGGTTATCCGCCACGCGTGAGATTGATTATCGGAAAATGATCGGCGATCAAGAGGAATCGTGGTTTATCAGCCTATATTTGTTTAACACATCACATGGATTCTTCGCGGAATCCAGCCAGCGGAAGTCGTTTTTCTCCGGAAATCATTCACGCCGATTTCGTTGGCAACAAACGTTCGCGAGGTCTTGGACAAGGAGGCAGCCTGCATGACAGTTGATCCTCCGGACGACCGCACCAATTGAGCCCGGCGTGGACTATGCACATTCCCTATTCTCTTTTGAAAGTGTCGATCCCGCCGGTACTTTGGCGGGACCCGGAGGTGTTTCACCAGGCGCACCGGGTGGTCGCTGTTCACTTGGCGATGTTCGTCTGGGTGCCCGTATTCGTTGCTATTTACTCTGCGCTAAGCGCGCCGATCGGCGCCATGGTGGTGCTCGCCGCTGGGGCGGGCGTTATTGTAAGTCTGTCGCTGTTGCGGCTCGTCAAATCGCCCGCGCTGTGCGGTCACACGCTCAGTTTCATCGCCTGGTGGACCTATACAGCGCTGACTCTTATTACCGGCGGCCCGACCGCTCCGGTGGTGGTTTGGTATGCCTCGATACCGATCATGTCGCTGCTGCTGTCTGGCGCCACCGCGGGACACGTCTGGACAACGGCTAGTGCATTAGCGATCGCTGGCATCGCTCTGGCCCCAAAATTCGGCTTCCACTATTGGAACGAGCTCACGCCGGAGGCGGAGGAAATTCTCCGATTCACGGGACTCCTAGGCATACTTACCTGTGTCTACGTGCTGGTGCTGGTCCTCAAGAATGTCGAGAACCGGGGTCGGCTGGCGCTCCAACAGATCAATCGGCACCTGGAACTTCAAGCATCCATGGACAGCTTGACCGGCATTGCCAACCGGCGCTTGTTCGATCAGACGTTCGAACAGGAGTGGAAGCGCCACGAAAGGACTGTTCTGCCGCTTTCGGTGGCCATGATGGATATCGACTCTTTCAAGCAATTCAACGACATGAGCGGACATCTGGCGGGCGATATCTGCCTGCGGTCCGTCGCTCAGGTGATCCAGGCTTGCCTTCATCGTCCTGGTGACTTTGTAGCCCGATTTGGCGGCGAGGAATTTGCGGTGATCCTGCCCGATACCAACGAGGAGGAAGCGGCTCGGCTGTTTGACGAAATCCGCTGCCAGGTCAAGTCGATGAAAATTCCGCACCCCAGCTCATCGATCAGTCCCTGCGTGACGATCAGCGTCGGCTGCGCCACTACGATCCCCATGCGAGACGAATCGCATTTGGATTTTCTCCGCGAGGCCGATATGGCGCTTTACCGCGCCAAGGCAAACGGACGCGACCAAGTCGTCCACGTTGCGGTAATTCCCTTGGGGATCGCTTAGTTCGACTTTTGCACTTTTTGGAACGGTTAACCGCGATTTGCGACTTTCTCGAGGTTTCTGTGTGTAGTGGACCGAGCGAAGGTTTGCGAAAACCCGACGCTCGTCCAGCCGCACAGTCAAATCCCCCGAAAACCCGCACCGATCCGTGCTACCAAAAAGTGCGAAAGTCGAACTTAGGAAGTCAAACTGCACCGCCGGCCGTCCCCCCTCTTTGATGCGGTTTTGTGAGAGTTCCTTCACACGTTACCCGGGCCCACGAGTCTCGTGGAGGGGTCGAGGCACGGCGAAAAAAGTGGGAAAAAACTGATTGACAAGTCGTAATATTACGATATATTTGATTATTGGAGAACGATCATGAAAGCCAGGATGAAACCCCGGAAACTGCCCGCGCTCACGGCGCTCGAGGCTATGGAGGAAGCGGCGGAGTGCCTCAAGACGCTTGCCCATGCGCACCGGCTGCGAATCGTTCAGATGCTGCTGCGGGGCCGCTACACCGTAGGGGAGCTGGCACAGGCATGTGGCATCCCCAGCCACTTGGCTTCCGAGCACCTTCGGCTGATGCAACGCTGCGGACTTCTGAGAAACGAGAAAGAAGGCCGGAAGGCTTTCTATCAGGTGGCTGAACCGCATCTGGCCAACATCATGGCTTGCGTCGAGGCACGGTTCGGCGGAGTGAGCCGTCGATGACGGATGGGATGGCAGGTTTGCGGGCCGGGAACCCAAGGAGAATACCATGAACATTTCGACCATAACGCCGCAGGACCTGGCGGAGCTTTGCAGCAGCGGCCGCAAGATCGACCTGATCGACGTTCGCACGCCGATGGAATACCAAGAGTTACACGTCGCGGGTGCCCGCAACGTGCCGCTGGATCGACTTGATCCCGCGGCTGTGATGGAGGCTCGCAATGGGTCAGGTCCAAAAACGCTGTATGTAATCTGTCGCTCGGGAAGCCGGGGGAAACAGGCTTGCCAGCGGTTTTTCGAAGCTGGTTACACGAGCGCGGTCAACGTCGAGGGCGGCACGCTGGCTTGCGCGGCAGCCGGTCTTCCCGTCGTGCGAGGCAAGAAGACGATTTCACTCGAGCGGCAGGTCCGCATAGCATCCGGTTCGCTCGTGTTGTTGGGCGCGGTGTTGAGTTGGTTCGTTCATCCGGCCTTCGTTGCCTTGTCGGCTTTCGTTGGGGCGGGCCTGGTTTTTGCCGGGATCACCGACACTTGCGGGATGGGAATGCTGCTGGCACGCATGCCTTGGAACCGGGCCAATGAATCGACGAGTGCTTGTGGCGTCCGTTAACTCTCCGGAACTTCAGGGAAAGGAATTCAGTTCATGAAACTGCTCATCGTCGGAGGCGTAGCCGGCGGCGCTTCCGCGGCCGCTCGTGCCCGTCGTCTATCGGAGGATGCCCACATCGTCTTGCTCGAGCGAGGGCCGGACGTATCGTTCGCCAATTGCGGCCTGCCCTACTACATCGGCGGCGAAATCACTGAACGAGAAAAGTTGCTCGTGGTAACGCCCCAGCGATTGCGATCCCGATACAACCTGGATGTGCGGGTTTGCTCGTCGGTTGAGGCCATCGACCGCTCTGCCAAGAAAGTTCGTATCCGCGATCTCGTCTCCGGACGAGAGTACGAAGAGACCTATGACAAGCTGATCCTCGCGCCTGGGGCGGCGCCGTTGCGGCCCCCGATTCCGGGTATCGACCTGCCAGGAATCTTCACTCTGCGAAACTTGCAAGACATGGATCGCATCATGGAATGCGTCGAACAGGGCGCACGACAAGCGGTCGTGGTCGGGGCCGGGTTCATTGGTCTCGAACTGGTCGAGAACCTCGTTCGTCGCGGCGTCGCAACCACGGTGGTCGAGTTGCAGGATCAAGTGCTCCCGCCGTTCGACAAGGAGATGACCGCGCCAGTCGCCGAGCAACTCACAACCAAGGGAGTTGCCTTATTGCTCGGCCAATCCGCCGAGGCGTTCGACCAATCATCCGCTGGGCTTGTAGTCCGATTGAAGTCGGGGCAACAGTTGCCCGCTCAACTGGTCGTCTTGGGCGTCGGAGTGCGACCGGAAAACAAGTTGGCGGTCGATGCCGGGCTGGAAGTTGGGCCCCGTGGCGGCATTCGAGTGAACGATCATCTCCAAACCAGCGATCGGGACATCTACGCCGTGGGAGACGCCATCGAGGTCAAGGACTACGTGACGGGCGAGCCGGCGCAAGTGCCGTTGGCCGGTCCAGCGAATCGCCAGGGCCGCGTCGCCGCCGATAACATTTTCGGCCAGCCGGCTCGCTATCGGGGAACCCAGGGCACGGCCATCGTGCGAGTGTTCGAACGAACGGCCGCCATAACCGGAGCATCGGAGAAAACGCTGCGACGAATCGACCGACCTTACCGTAAGGTTTACGTTCATCCGCTCGATCATGCCGGTTACTACCCGGGTGCGGAGGCGATGACCTTGAAATTGGTGTTCGATCCGCAAACGGGGCGCGTGCTCGGTGCTCAGGCTGTGGGCGGCGCCGGAGTGGATAAGCGGATCGACGTATTGGCCGTGGCAATCCAGGCAGGGATGACGGTTTTCGACCTTGAGGAGATGGAGTTGGCGTACTCCCCGCAATACGGATCGGCCAAAGACCCAATCAACATGGCGGGATTTGTGGCTAGCGGATTGTTGCGTGGGGAACACCCGCAGATCGATGTCGAGGCGGCTTTGACCACTCCACCGGCTGTGCGTGCTTTGCTGGTCGATGTGCGCACGCCCCAGGAATTTGCCGCGGGACATATCCCCGAGGCCGTCAACATCCCGGTCGACGAATTACGGTCTCGCCTGAACGAACTTCCGCACGACCGTGAGGTCGCCGCGTACTGCCAGGTGGGCCAGCGCGGCTATTTGGCAACCCGAATTCTCCGGCAGAAAGGTTTCGATGCCGTGAACGTCGGTGGGGGATATAAAACGTACCGGCTTCTTCATCCAAGATAAACGGCTATCTGCCGGATCAGGAGGATTCTCGTTCGAGCCGTAACCCGCCCAATTCCACGCTCGGGCTCCGTCTAATAGGCCGGCGGATCGCTGGCGGGAAACGACTCCTCAGACGCTTCCTGGACCCTATCGAGTGCTCGGTTGGGCTCCGTCTTGGGCAATAAAATCGTCACCAACAGCGACGAATCTTCAATCCCCTTGACGGCATGGGGCTGGGCCGCCGACAGGTGAAGAAATTTCCCAGGATCAAGCTCCTGGGTTTTGCCTTCGGCCGTAAACAGTACTCGCCCCTCCACGCAGAGAATCGTGATCGGTCCGGGAGCCTTGTGCGCGGCGATTTCCTTTCCTTTGGGAACCACGAGCCGGATGATTTCGAGATCGTCGCTCTTGACCAAGGTCGTTGTCTTTGTCGCTTGCAACGCCGTGCCGAGCGGCAGATGAATGACTTCACCCGATTTTGCATGGGGAATCGACATGGCATTCTCCTTGAGCGCAGGCGCCTTGGGCAATCGGATGGCTGGCTTTGAGCATACCATAGAAACCGCCGCCTATTCGACTAAAAGCGGCTGAAGTCTATCGGCCGGCGCGACGCTAACCCGCAAGCGGCCGTGTAACGCCGCATGCTAGGACCCGAGATTTGTTTTGTTCGGTCGTTTTCAATGCTTCCGAGCGCGCGACGTTTGATTGCAGGGCTTTCACTGCCCGCTCGTCGCCGTGGGCTTTCGCTTCTGCTGAAGCAGCCAGTCGTAGAGTTCGGGGTTGTCGTACGTCGCAGTCCAGGAGTCGTGATCTGCTTCGGGGTAGATCGTGAACTTCACGTTGGAGTTACTCTTCTTCAGGGCCTCAACCATCTCCTCCGACCGCTTGAGCGGGACCAGTTGATCCTTGGCTCCGTGGAAGACCCAGACGGGCAGATGCGTCAACCGTCTCGTGGATAACACTTCGCCGCCGCCACAGATCGGAACGATGGCCGCGAATCGCTCGGGGGCGTAGGCTGCCAGCGACCACGTGCCAAAACCGCCCATGCTCAGTCCCGTCAGGTAGATGCGGTTCTGATCGATTTTGTGCTTGGCCACGATCTCATCGACGAGCGTAATCAACTCAATCGGCTGCGACGGCCACCAGCTATCCTTGGGGCACTGCGGACTGACAACGACAAACGGAAACGATTTTCCCTGCTCGATGAGTTTCGGCGGACCGTGCCGCTTTACCAATTCCAGGTCGTCGCCTCGTTCGCCTGCTCCATGCAGAAAAAGCAAAAGCGGCCAGGAGTCCTTCTCTTCGTAGTCGATCGGCAGATACAGCAGGTAATCGAGCGTCACATGGATCTGCGTGTCGAGCTTGGCCGCCCTTTGTCGTGGCGCCTCAGCCCGGACGATTCCGCCTGCCAGGATCCAGATCAGGCCGAAAAAAACGAGAATCGCGTGCCGCATCGTCGAATCCCCTGGATCGCTTGGATTTATCACAACCATTCCTCTTGTCACCCAGATGTCTCTGGAGACTACTTTTTCAGATCAATCTCGTTACGGCAGCTCCGCCGACATATAGCGATGCGCCCGAGGATCGTTGCTACTGACGTGCCAGATGGGGTCGACCCCTACGGGCAACTTGTCGGCTTTGACGTAGATTCTTTGGGGTGCTGTTTGGAAATACTCGTACAGCGCCGGGCACAGCCAAGCGGTCATCTTTTCGCCGGCAATGATGCCAGTGTACCAATTGCCAGTCGCCGGCAGGCTGCTGAGCGGCTGTTTGATTGCCTTGGACGCCTCCTTAGGAGAAATCCAAGTCAATTCCACGTCTTGGTCGAACGGGTTGTCGCTAAACGACATGGCAAACCCACGATCGGCGTTGGGAATGCCCTTCGCTTTGATCAGCGTGGAAATCATCTCCGAAGCCCCCAGCACAAATGCTTCTTCCTTGAGGCTGGTCTCGGGATCGTCAAAGACCCAGCACATGCCTTGATACAGGTAGGGATAGAGAGTCATGATGCTCATGGAAGCGAATCTCCTGGACCGGCAATCCATTATAGCCCAAATTGCCAGCACCAATGCTGGCATGCAGTCAGGCCAGCAACGGCCGACCTTCATTGACCTCGAAGGAGGTCCGGTGATAGAGTTGCCGCCCTTGCCAGAGCTAAGGAACGACTCAAAAATAACTTCGTCCGCAAACACCTCTCCCTCTGGGAGAGGGCGGGGTGAGGGAAATCAAAATGCCGAAGTTATTTTTGAGTCGCCCCTAAGCTGGAACACTTCACAGGCCGGAGACTCCACGCATGCCCGGTTTCCATTCCCTGTTGCGAATTCTAATCGCCGCGGCATTGCTCGTTTCAGCGGTTTCGTCCATGCCTTGTCTTGCCGATGGCACTCGCGTCGCCTTTGATCTTCCTGACGTGATCGAGTGCCGAGACGTGACCCCCAAGGATTTTGCGACGGTGCACCCATCGCTCAAGGTTATCGAAGCTAAATTCCGAATCTCCGCCAGATTCATTGCCGGCGCGGAGTCCGAGGTCGTGGACTTCCTCTATATCGTGGCAAGCCCTGACAGGAAGATGAGATTTCAGGATTATCTCCCGAATACGACGCTCGAAAGCACCGTGGCCGACGACCAGATTGAAATTATCGACACCACCGAAAATGACAAGGCAACTGAAGCCAGCGCCCGTGTGGGCTACAAGGCGCTCGGTTTAGGTCTGTCAAAGAACAAAGGCTTGAAAAAAACGGAATCGAGCCACTATAAGCAGCTTGCCGCGCGGGCGCTGGTAGTGGCGAGCGGGACGACGGATCGTGAGCACGGAATCTTTTTCAAACTCAGGCCTTCCAAGGGAGCGTCGCTGGAAGGAGCCAAGGAGTTCACGTTTCTGGCTACCGTCCCCAAGACTTGGAGAGGGGATTGGTGCACCATTTCATGTGCAGCGCGAGCCAAAAGCAGGGGCTTCCTGTCGAGAAGCGTTGTCGTACCGGCCGGCGTCGAACAAGCACAACTCGGAATGTACCTCGCCGGCGACCCTGAGGCCGGCAAATTAGCCGAAGAGCTTCGCGACGTTCTGGAAACTCATGCGTCCGTATTGGCGAAGCAGTTGACAAAGGACGGCGACGGACTGCTGGAAACGATGTATGACGCAGTTTCGCCTCAAGCTCTCTCGGGATATACGACAGCATTGTGCGGCATCTTCAGATGCAAAAACGTCGAGGCGCCGAAGAAATCAGACCCCGAGCGAAAGACGCTGGAAGAAGCCCAAAAAGCCGTGCTGAACGTGCAAGACCGCCTCCGACGGATTGCGGAATAGGGCCGTCGTTTGACGCACTGCCACAAGGGAGAAGGCGGATCGCGGAGTTGCACTGGCGCGCTGCTACCGACTCGCCCGCCTGCCGCTTTGGCTCGGGAGCATCCCCGGCTATTCGGCGATGGTCACCAAGATCCTTGCGCCGACTATTCGGCGTTCAGCTTCACGATCAAGAACTTCGCGATCGATCCGTATTTCGTGTCCTGATGGCCCGGATAAGACAGGACGGCTTCAACTCCGGCGGCGCTGAGCTTTTCGGCCAACTTGACTCCGTACATCGCGGAGTGCGTTGGGTCCGCTTCCTGCTGGCCCGACGCGGGAGGCGTTTTCTGGTTCGGGTAATCCAGATAGATCGGCGGATCGTCCTTCGTCACTAACTCGATCGGCGAGTATTCCTTGATCCAAGGCAGGACTTTTTCGCGACCGGCCATCAACAGCTCGAACTCCTGCGGCCGGCTCCGCCCCTTTTCGGCAAATCCAAAGGCGTGACCGCCATAGATCGCATTGGGAATCCACTCGCGAAGTTCTTTCGGGTCGAGCGAGGTCTGGGCCCCGTTGACGGCCGCACAACTCAGGCGCGATGATTGTCTCGCGATCGGATCGCCCGACTGCGGGTCGGCCAGGTCGTCATGCAGCGCCAGCCACAACGAGGTACAAGCGCCCGCGGAGCCGCCCGTTGCCCCGACACGCTTTGGATCGATATTCCACTGCTTGGCTTTCGAGCGGATCGTCTGCAGCGCCCGCGCCGCATCGTGCAGGCAGGCCTTCACCGGAGGCTCGATCTTTTGTTGCATCGCCTGGGCGATGAAACGGTAGTTAAGCGACGCCACCGAGACCCCGGAATCCAAGTAGGGCTGAATGCTGCTCGTGCCATAACCGGACTTGTCGCCATTGACCCAGCCCCCGCCGTGGATCAACAGCACCACCGGCGTCGGCTTGTCCGATTTGGCCTGCCAGAAATCGAACTTCTGCCGTTCGGAATCCTGACCATAGACGAAATCCGCCACGGTCGGATCGGGCCGCGTGGGCGGTTGATTCGTCTTTGCCTGACCCTGAGCGAAGACCGATGGCGACACCATCAGGAGCAACGCAAGAATCAGCATCCGCTGGATCATGGGAGAGCTTCCTAACTTGGCTAAAGACACGGGATTTTCCGCGCTTGCCCATCTTCAGCGATCGAATTGGCCAAGTCAAGATTGCCGATCGCTTTGAGGCGATGTCGGGGGAGTCTGTTCGCGAACCCGCTACAATGGCCGGAGCGGGGATCGAACCCGCACGGGGGTTTCCCCCCACGGGATTTTAAGTCCCGTGCGTCTGCCAATTTCGCCATCCGGCCCTCACGGTGCGACCGCGGGCTTTATCGTACTCCGACGACCCGTGGCTGCCAACGGGCCCTGAATCGGCCCGGCCCGTGGCGAAATCGCGTCGCGCTTTCGAGTTCACGCCAGACGGCTTGCGGGCGCGCCGGTGCATGGAAAACATCGGAATGATGCCGGCGGCACAAACGAGCATGCCTGGCGCGCGTCATCCGGATATTTCTCCGCCGTATTTCGCATTTTCTCGTCCGCTCCGATTCGTGCGCGGCTCGCGATTCAGCCATTTTTCTTGAATCCCTCCCGCGGTCCGGTTAAGCTTCGCCATAGTGGATCGAGCCGCTCGCGCGGTTATGAAATCGTCACTTCTCGCGTGCAAAAAACCTGGCGGAACTCAGAGATGACGACAATTCGCGTTGCTCGGATCGGCTGGTTGGTGTTGTTGGCGATCGCCGTGCAGGCGCTGGCGATCGGATCGGCTCGCGCGGCTGATACGAAGACGCTGGCTCAGCAGGTGCAAATTCGCCGCACGCAATATGGCGTGCCGCATATCCAGGGCGAGACGTTCGAGGCGGCCGCTTTTGGATTTGGCTATTGCCAGGCCGAAGATCATCTCGCGAACATCATGCGCGGCGTTTTAGGGGCCCGCGGCGAATTGGCCCTGGCATTCGGACCCGACAAGGACAACAAGAACGTTGAAGCGGACTTTTCCAGCCGGCAGTTTCGCATCTATGCCCGAGCGCTCGACTCGTATCACAAGCTCGATCCCGACTATCGTTCGATGCTCGAGGGGTTTGCCGCCGGACTGAATTTTTACGTGGATCGGCACCGCGATCTGGCGCCGGCTTGGGTGCCGCGCGTCACGGGCCACGACATCGCCGCTTATGGCGTGGCCGGCATCATGCGGTTCGCCTTCAATCGGAGCGACATCTTGAAAGATTTCTTGAAGTCGCAAGGCGCGCAGTCGGCCATGCTCGACGACAATTCGGACGTCGCCGACGTCGGCTCGAACATGTGGGCCTTCGCGCCCAGCCGCAGCCAGTCGGGCCGTGCGATCCTGATGGGCAATCCACACCAGCCCTGGGCGCCGGTCTCCACGTATTACGAAGCCCACATGATCGTGCCCGGCAAACTCAATTTCTACGGTTCGACTTTCATCGGCCGCCCGATCATTACCAGCGGCTGGAACGAATATCTCGGCTGGTCGCACACGGTCAACAATCCGGACTTGGAAGAGATTTATGAACTGGATCTCGATCCCGACCGGCCGGACCATTATCTGTTCGACGGCGGATCGGTTCCGCTGGCGCGCGACGATGTGACGGTGAAGATCAAGTCGTCCGGCGCGCCGAATAGTCAAACCCGCACCTTCTGGCACACGCCTTTGGGTCCGGTGGTACATCGCGCCGGCACGAAGGTGTTTGTGCTGCGCAGCGCCTGTTATGAAAACTATCGGGCCTACGAGCAGTGGCTGCGGATGACGCAGGCCAAGAGCTATGCCGAATTCCGCGGCACGCTCGAAATGACCGCGTTGCCGATGTTCAACATTTGCTATGCCGACCGCGTGGGCAATATTTTTTATCTTTGGAACGGCACGGTCCCGAACTTACCGCATCCGGCCCACAAGAGCGAGGCGGTGCATGCCGCGCGCTCCTCCGAGATCTGGACGCGGTTTCACGCGATCAGCGAGTTGCCGCAATTGTTCAACCCGCCTGGCGGATATGTGCAGAATTGCAATTCGCCCCCCTATCTGACGAACCTGCTCGCGCCGTTGGATCCGGCCAAATATCCGGCGCACTTTTCGCCGAACGATCTAAGTCTGCGGACGCAGCACAGCTTGCGCCTGGTCAACAATGACAAGAAACTCACGCTGGAGGAGGTTTGCGAGTTGAAACACAGTCCCCTGATGCTGCTGGCCGAGCGCGTGAAGGGCGACTTGATTGCGGCCTTGCGGGCGACTCAGCCCAACTCGGAGGTGGAGGTCGCGATTCGTGCGCTCGAGAACTGGGACAACACGGTGTCCGCCGAGAGCCAGGGAGGGACGCTGTTTGCCGAGTGGTGGGAGCGCTATTTCGAAAAAGGGGTCGGCAAGTTCGCCGTTGCGTGGAATGCGGCCGAGCCGATGACCACGCCGCGGGGTCTGGCCGACAAAGCCCGAGCGGTGAAAACGTTCCTTGAAGCGCTCGAAGAGGTCACCAGCCGCTACGGCCGGCCCGACGTGGCCTGGGGCGAAGCGCACCGCATTCGCAAGGGCAGCATCGACCTGCCGGTCCGCGGCGGATCGGGCGTGATGGGATGTTTTCGCGTGTTGGAATTCCATAAAGACGACGACGGCAAGCTGGCCGCCAATAGCGGCGATAGTTGGGTGTTTGCCGTCGAGTTCAGCCAGCCGCCGAAGGCTTACACCGTGGTGGCCTACAGCGCAAGCGACGTGGCGGGCTCCGCGCACTTCAGCGACCAGGCGGCCCTGTTTTCGGCCAACAAAATGAAGCGCGCCGCCTTCACCGAAGCCGAAATCCAAGCCCAACTGCTCAAATCGTACCGTCCCGGCGAAGAATAAGCGGAAGCGGCAGGCTGGAGGCTGTATTCAGGTCGGAGGGGCGGTGAAAATGGTGTGGCGGGTTTTCGTAGTTGTGTGGATTGCTTTGGCCGCGGGTGCCGGGCTGGAGAAGCACTTGCCGGCCGCCGAACAGCCGGCGCCGGCATTCAAATGGAGCGGCAAGGGAGCGCTGCGGATCGTGGTCCGCATCGATCCGTCGGCCGACGGATCGCGCGGCGGCGACGAACGGCCCGCGGACGTAGCCATTGATTTCGAAAAGCTGCTTGAAAGCGTGTCCCCAGGCCGTAGGCCCGACCTGGCCAGCGTCGAAGTTATCCGGCACGATTCCCAGACGGGCGAGCCGATGATTCAGACCCGCAACGCATTCGGCCAAAGCGAGTTCGATCTCCCCTGCCGTTGGTACGACGCGGCGATTCCCTACGAGTTTCCCGAGGTCGAGGCCAACGTCAGCAACACTGACGGCAAGTTGCCCTTTGTTACCCGCACGCGGCTGGGCTATTTTTTCGATTGCCTCGGTGATTGGAGGGCGGGGCGACTGGCGTTTGCGCATCGAGTCAGTCCCGGGCCAGCCTGGTACGCAGTTTATTTCGATCTGCTGCCCGAGGGCGTCGAGCCGCGCGACAGTCCGCCGCGAGGATTTTTGGGCGATGGCTTACAGCGCTGCGAGCCGAACGGCAGTTCGACGACCGGACTGATTCATTCGCGCGTAGCGGTGACCGATTTCGACGGGGACGGCTTGTTCGACCTGGTCGTCGGCTGCTCGCGTGGCGGCGGCGTATGGTATCCGAACCGCGGGCGGCGGGGAGCACCCGAGTTTCCATATGCCCAGCTCGTCTTTAGCGACGGCAAGCCGCTCGACGTCGGTTGGGGCTCGGCTCCGCATGCGGTCGATTGGGACGGCGACTCGCTGGTCGATTTATTGGTCGGTGGCGAGCGGAACCGCTTGCTGTGGTATCGCAATCGAGGCGCCAAGGACCAGCCGCACTTCGAATACGCCGGCCTGGTGACGACCGATGACGGCCGGCCGCTGGCGTTGCCGGTCGAACCCGTGCCCGAAGGCCCCGAAATCTACAAGCTCGATTACTATCCCGTCGTGGAGACTGTCGACTGGGACCACGACGGCGACCTGGACCTGTTGGCCGGTGGGTTTATCACGGGGCTGATCTATCTTTATGAGAATCTGGCGGGCCCCGGGCGCGAGCCAAAGCTGCGTTTTTCCGGCCCGCTGGAGTCCGACGGCAAGCCGTTGGACGTCGGGTGGGCCGCCGCGCCAGCCGTGGCCGATCTGGATCGCGACGGAGATTGGGATCTCGTCAGCGGTTGTATGCCGATGACGGCCGGCGGCGGCGATTCGGCTTCGAGCGAGCACTTTTTGCGCTATTTCCGCAACGACGGCACACCGCGAGAGGCGCGGCTGCACGAAATCCCATTTCCGCGCCGTGGCCAATTTCCCAACGCCGCCCTGGCCTCGCCGCAGTTGGTGGATTGGAGCGATGACGAACTGTTGGATTTGGTCGTCAGCGCCGGGAGGCAAATCTACTTGTATCGCAACGTCGGCACGCAGAGCGAACCGGTGTTCGAGGCCCACGCGACTCCACTGCCCAGCCGTTGGGGAGCGGCGCCCTTGGGGCTGGTGCAAATGCTCGATTGGAACAGCGACGGATTGCTCGATGGAGCCAATGGACCGAATATCTATCTCAACACGGGCCGCGGCAGCCCCGGTATCTTTGCCTCGCCCATCTCGCTGCTCAAGCCAGGACAAAACATCCAGCACCTATCGGGCGTGGGCGACGACTGGAAGTTTCAGCGGCTGTTCGACCTGGACGCTGACGGACGTATCGACCTGCTCGACGCCGACCATGCCGGCACGATCTGGTGGCACCGCAACCGGGAATCGAACAAGAACCCCGATTTCGACACGGCTGGCGTGCGGCTGATGCAGACCGATGGACGAGCGGTGCAAGTGGGCCTCAACCTCGCAGGGTTCGATGCTTTACAGGGTGCTCGGGCGACGTACACTGTTGGCGATTTTGACGGTGACGCGCGGCCCGACTTGGTCGTGGTCGATACGCTGGGCATCGTCCGCTATTTTCGCCAGGCGAAGAGCGATCCGCTGCCGGTGTTCGATCCGCCTATGGAATTGGGCCGGCTGCCGATTCGCGGGGTGCCGTATGCGGCCGACTGGAATGACGATGGCCATTTGGACGTTCTGGCCGGCTCCGATGCCGAGCATGTAGTGGTGTTCATCAATCGCGCCGCGGCCGACAAGGGCTCTCCCTTTGCGCCTGCAGTCCCGATTCCGCTGCCTCAGGCCCCCTACGGCGCCGGTGCGCCGATTGTCGTGGCCGATTACAATGGCGACGGCGATACCGACCTGATCGTGCAGACGGCCTACGGCTACACCTGCTTCTATGAGCGCTCGTTTATCCGCTCCGGCTATGCGCGGGGCGAAGTGGTGAGAGTCGAACGATGGCGCGCCGATTAGGTGCGACGGGCGCTGCCCAAGTAGTGATCCGCCGCGATGCGAGGGGTGTGCGGCATTAGGAACCGCTCGAGTCGCTCGATCGTCAATCCGGCGGAATTGATCAAAGTGTCGATGGGGCGATTCAAGTTGCAGCCCAGCCCGATGACACGCTGCAGCGGATTCCAACGATCTTGCCGGCGCGCGACGCGCGGATCGCTGCTTAGCCCGTGTTCGAGAAACAAGAAACTCCCGCCCGGTTTCAGCACGCGGTGCACTTCCGTCAGCGCAGCGGCCACGTCGGGAATCGTGCACAAGGTCCAGGTGGAGACGATCGTGTCGAATCGATCCGATTCGAAGGGGAGCCGGGCCGCATCCAACTGGGCCATTTCCACCGGGAAATCCACCGCTCGAATCCGCCTTTCCACTCTCTTGGGCAACAGTTTTTCTGGATCCAGCAGCGTGAGCCGCGCGACGGCCGACGGATAGCAGGCGAGATTCAGCCCGGTGCCAAAGCCGATTTCCAGCACCTCGCCCCGCGCTTCCTCCAGTGCGTGGCGCCGCCGTTCCATCGGGTGCTTCCCGCCCAGGGCAAGCTCGAGAAGGTATGGAAAAATGTGATTTCGATAGATTCCCATCGGCGTTTCCTGCCACGGCCTCGGCGATATGGTTCGCTGGACGCCTACGAGCGGCTGGACAAAACCCATCGGCCGGTGCGACGCTAAGCCGCGGCTCGACTAAGCTCGCCGAAGTCAAGCGGCTGTGAAACGCCGCTTGCAAGGGCAGCAGTTGGATTTGGTCCGGCGGCTCTAAAAGTCATTACCGCATACGCGCCATGGCCGCAAGCGTACCGCGCAGTGGCATTGCTGGACAAGCCAGCAGCGGCACCGACCTCCGGCAATTGCCCCCGATCAAGCAAGTCGATTTAGAACGTGTCTTCAAATTACGCGACCGGGAGGGCGAGGCTCCTGCCGAGCCTCTACTTCCGGTGCAAAATCGGCTCAGCGGGAGCTTCGCCCTCCCAAATTCCAACGTTCGGAACGTTT
>JACQFF010000173.1 GCA_016200205.1 Planctomycetia bacterium | reverse complement strand
TCGCAAAGCGCGGGGTCCAGTTGAAATCGTGCCGAAAATCGGCATTCGCCGTGCCGCTGGAATGCGTGAAAAACTCGACGGCGTTCCTGCCCGCTAACAGTCGTGCTAGCCAAGCGGGCACCGAGCGTGGCGGCGGAGCCCCGAGCCTGGCGGCAAAAGCGGTCAAGAAATCTCGCGCCGTGACAGGCTGATTGTCGACCAGATGCCACAGTCCTGCCTTGCCGGCTTCCACGGCGGCGACAAATCCTGCCGCTGCGTCGTCCAAATGTAGACAACTCCACATCGCGTCACCTTTGCCGATGATTGGCAAACGGCGTCGCTTCAACTCGCGACCGAACATTTTGGTGTGCGCAGCGTCGGCACCGTAAAACCAGCCGCAGCGGAGCACGCAAGAGTTATAGCCATACCTCGCCGCAGTCTGCTCGGCGATCCGTTCGCCATCCAAGGCCGATTGGGTAATGGCATTCGGTTGTAGCCGGCCGTGAGAAACTCGCTAACCATCCGCTCGTTGTAGCCCGGCAAATGACCCACGCGCAAATTGGTTTGCAGTCACTGGGGAATGTCGCGCGGGTGTGGGCTGGCGATTAGAGTTCGCGGCGGAAGGTTAGTGGCGTCTGGGTTGGGAAAATCGGCGAAGCTGGTTGGCGCGCTCAACAACGTGCAACGCGCCACCGTGAAGACGGCCAGGCCGATGATGCGTGTTCTCATCCGTAGTGCTCCTCGCGATGCGGAATTAGTTTTGGTCGGGCACGACAAACATCTTGAATCGCCGCGACTCGAAAAGTTGCGGCTCGTCGTCAGTCGCTCGCACAATGAACGCTGCGGTTCCGGGCGTTTTTTCGATCAGTTCCAACCCGGCCTTCGGACCCATGACGTTGATCGCGGTGTCCAATCCGTCGGCAGTGATGCAATCACCCGCGATCACCGTGACGGCTGTGCGATCGGTCAAACCCAGGCCGGTATGCGGGTCGACGATGTGCGAATAGCGCTTGCCGTCGATATCGACGTGTTGCAAGGCATCGCCGGCAGTGGAGACGGCCGCGTTGGCCAGCAGGATTTGTTTGTTGGGCGTGCCGGCTGTCGAGAGCGGGATCACGCCGATCGTCCAGCCTTGCTTGCCGGGCGGAGGGTCTCCGACGCCGATGTCGCCGCTGGCGTCGACTAGTGCCCGAGTGATCTTGCGCTCTCGCAGAATTTTCAAGGTTTCGTCGACGGCGTAACCCATGGCGATCCCGCCCAGGTCGAGCCGCATATTGGGTTTGAGTAGTTGGGCCGTATGGTGCTGTTCATCGAGCTTTAGATGCTGATAGCCTACCGCGTCGCGCGCCTCGGCCAACCGCTCGGGCGAGGGCATTTCTTTGGAACGGCGGGCGCGGCGCCAGAGCCGCACGTAGGGCCCGACCGTCACGTCGAACGCACCGCCCGATTGCACGGCCAGATCTTGCGATCGGTACAAGACGAGCCACAGAGGATCGCTCACGGGGACGCCTTTTTCAGCCGGCCCGGTGTGGCTCAAGCGGCTCAATTCGCTGTCGGTATCGAAGTCGCTCAAGATCCGATTGAGTTGCGAGATGCGGGAAAACGCCGCTTGAAAAGCGCGGTTTGCAGTCGCTTCATCGGGCGCGTACAATATGACCTTAAACGGCACACCCATTTGGGCTTGTGTGGACTCGAATCGGGCCAGCGCGGCGTCGGCCGAATCGGCGCGCGCAATCCCGCACAGCCCAAAACAGAATCCCCAACACCAAACGCCAAGCAGTGCTTTCATGGACGGCGGTTCCTTGTTGCGACGGGCTGTACGAAACCTCGCACGATGGCGAGCCTACTTAAATTGATTTTCAAGGGTCGTCTATGCATAGCGTAATCCGGCCGCAGGTGATCGTGCAAATGCGGCATGTTTGTTTTGCGTGTGCCGCGGCTTGCGGAACCCTGCTTGGCGCCGCTGCGATCGCGCGAGCGGCCGATGCGCCGGCCAAAAAGGCCGTGGGCGTAAAGAACGCCAGCGCCAAAACCGAAGCCGAGATGAAGCCCTACACTGACGTGATCGCCAATACGGACGCCACGTTCGATCTGGTGCCGATCCCCGGCGGAAAATTTCTGATGGGCAGCCCGGATTCGCAATCCGGCCGCAAAGACGACGAAGGTCCGCAACACGAGATCGAGATCGAACCGTTCTGGATGGGCAAGTGCGAAGTCACTTGGAACGAGTATGAGATCTGGATGTTCAGCCTCGACATTCAAAGGCGCGATCTGAATAAGGTCGCGCCGACCGAGGATGAAAAACGCGCCGACGCCGTAACTCGGCCAACCAAGCCCTATACCGACATGACGTTTGGGATGGGCAAGGAGGGCTTTCCGGCCATCTGCATGACGCAATTAGCGGCCAAAACGTACTGCAAATGGCTCACGGCGAAGACTGGGCATTATTACCGGTTGCCGACCGAGGCCGAATGGGAATATGCCTGCCGGGCGGGCTCGAAAACGGCCTATCACTTCGGCGACGATCCGGAGAAACTCGGCGAGTATGCCTGGTATTTCGACAACAGCGAAGACACCTACCACAAAGTCGGCAAGAAGAAGCCGAACGCTTGGGGGTTGCACGATATGCACGGTAATGTGGCCGAATGGGTGCTCGACCAGTATATTCCGGATTATTACAAGCAGTTCGCGGGCAAGGTAACCAGGAATCCCTGGGCCATTCCCACAAAGCTTTATCCGCAGGCGGTGCGTGGCGGGTCGTGGGACGACGAGCCCGCGCCGTTGCGCAGCGCGGCGCGCCGTGGTTCGCATAAAGATTGGAAACAACAAGATCCGCAATTACCGCAGAGCATTTGGTATTTTACGGATGCCCTGTTTTTGGGATTTCGCATCGTCCGCCCGTTGCATGAACCGACGGCGGAAGAGAAAGTGAAAACCTGGGACGCCGGCGCCAACGAATAGCCGAAGCGTCGCCGCCATGTGCGTGAAACTTTTTACACATTGGAGAACCGACCATGAGTGAACCGTCCGCCATCGCCTCGGGCAAGCCGAGTGCCGCATCGCGTCGTGATTTTCTCAAAACGTCCACGGCGATCGTCGGCGGAGCCTTGGCCGGCAGCCTGGCAATTGCCCGCAGCGCTCACGCGGCCGGCGACGACCAGATCAGAATCGCCCTGATCGGCTGCGGCGGCCGCGGCACGGGTGCCGCCAACCAGGCGCTCAGCACCCAAGGCAACGTCAAGCTGATTGCGATGGCCGACATTTACAAGGACCACTTGGATCACAGCTATCAGACGCTGCTGAAACAGGAGAATCTCAAAAGTAGAATTGACGTGCCCGACGATCGCAAGTTCGTCGGCTTCGACGCTTTCCAAAAAGCGTTGGATGCGGGGCCCGATTTGGTGATCCTGGCCACGCCGCCCGGTTTCCGCCCGATGCACTTCGAAGCGGCCGTGAAGGCGAACAAGCACATCTTCATGGAAAAGCCGGTTGCCACCGATGCTCCGGGCGTCCGCCGCGTGCTGGCCGCCGCCGAGGAATCGAAGAAACGGAATCTGGCCGTCGGCGTCGGGCTGCAGCGGCATCACCAAAACGTCTACTTGGAAACGATCAAGAGACTACAGGACGGCGCCATCGGCGAAATCATTGCCACGCGCGTCTACTGGAACGGCTCGACTCCCTGGATGCACGAGCGAAAGCCCGGACAGAGCGAAATGGATTACCAATTGACCAATTGGTATTACTTCACCTGGATCTGCGGCGACCACATTGTCGAGCAGCACATTCATAACATGGACGTGATCAATTGGCTGAAAAATGGCTATCCGGTAAAAGCCAACGGCATGGGCGGCTGCCAGGTGCGCAAGGGCAAAGATTACGGCGAGACTTTTGATCACCACTGCGTTGAATTCGAATATGCCGATGGAAGCCGCATGTTCAGCCAGTGCCGTCACATTCCCGGCTGCTGGAACAGTGTTTCCGAACACGCCCACGGTACCAAGGGAACAGCCAATATCGGCAACGGCATGATCAAATCCACCTCCGGATCGACCGTCGAAACCTGGCGTTATCGCGGGCCCACCCCCGATCCCTACCAGGTGGAACACGACGATCTGTTTGCCAGTATTCGCTCGGGTAATCCGATCAACGAGGCCGAAAATGGCGCCAAGAGCACCATGACAGCCATTTTGGGACGGATGTGCACGTACTCCGGCAAAGAAGTCACTTGGGATCAGGCGATCAACTCGGAAATCAATTTGGCCCCCGACGAGTTTTCGTTCGCCGCCACGCCGAAATCGCTCCCCGACGCCAACGGACTGTATCAACTGCCGGTGCCGGGTTTGACCAAGGTCGTGTGAGCGTAATCCCTGAACCGCGTCATAATTGAGACGAAAAAAAGCCGATTACGCACAAGTAACCGGCTTTTTTCTACTCGCCTGATGGCCAGCCTCCGTGCGACGCGCCTGCTGCGTCAATCGCTACCGGACGCGGATCCGGGTCCTCGGCCGTGAAAGCGGACCTATTTTTTCTTCGGCGCAAAGGCTCCGGTTTCGTCAATGTAGGGATTGACGATGTTCGGATCGCTGTAGTCGTGACGGTAGTCGCTTCTGGGGTCGCCTCGATAGTCGGTTTTGTAGTTGCCTCCGTAGTCGGCTTTCTGAATCCCGTAGTCGATCTTCTGGATTGGGTCTTCGGTGGTTCGCTGATAGCCGGGCAACTGTTTGCCGTTGCTGGTAATATAATTCTTGATCCCGAAACTGTGAAAGGTGTTGTTGCCCCTTGCGCTTGAACCCGACCGTTCAAATCCAACAGCGCCGCCGCGGCCCGACGTGCTACTGCGGCCCGACGCGCTACCGCGGCCAGACGTGCCGCCGCGGCCCAAGGTGCTACGGCGGCCAGACATGCTAGCGCGGCCCGGAATGGTACGGTGCTTAGAACTGATAGTGTCCTTCGCATTGATAATATGCTTGTAACTGCTAGCGGGGCCCACGCCGCTAATGCGGTGCCCGTCCTTAGCCCAAGCGTTTGCAGCCAGCGGCGTCAAGACAATGGCCGTGGCGAGAAGAAAATTACGGTAATTCATGCGCGGGAACTCACGTCGATTCGGGCCGCAACAGCTTACCATCAACTGTACTCCAGTTCCGGACGGTTGCAAGGGATGGCTAAGAGGGGGTACTGGCCGCTACAACCGGCCGCGAATCCGCGAATGACGAAGTTGCCGGATACACCGCCCTCCGGTGCGCCAGGCCCGCCGAAGGCTGGACTAAGGGCTTAAACGCCGACTTTGGAGTCGAGATCCGCGACGATGAAAGCGAAGTTTTCCGGACTGTTGTTGTTCCACTTGTTTGTCGCGGTGCGGGCCACTGCCGACGAGCGGCAGACGGTTCCACGGAAGCTTCCTCCGTTGGGGTCTCGATCGACACTCAAGCAGTTCCCCTGTCCGCGCCACTACTCGATTATGAGCGGCAAGGCGATCGTTGGGTTGTGGCGGCGGATTTCTTCGACGAGCAGTGACGGATTCGCCCGAGCCAATCGACCGAAAAAAGGGGCCTATCGATCCGTGAGCCTTGGCTCGGGTCCCCGGCCAAGTCAGGCTTCACGAACAACCGCGACCCTTGCCGGCCTTGTTTAACGGAAGCGGGAGGTCTTGGCGCGCGAACGGACATTCGTTGTTGTTCGTTCTCACGTTTGGCGTGTGCGATGTCGGGCGGCCGGACCAAGTCAACCAGATCGTGGTGAACTCCGCGCGGGAAGCCCACGGCGCGGGCTCCGCGCTAACTGCGATTTCGGTTTGCCAGCGCCGTGCGTATACTGGGCCACGTTGACGGGTCGTTTCGACATCAACCGTCTTGGTCTTTCGTCCAGCGGTACATTGCTCCCCGGCGTCCATTGAAACCCGCATGGCTTCCACCCGACCCGCTACTCCGCGATCCCCCGACCACGACCCTGCGCCTCCCAGAGGCGAATTGGCGCTCGGCATTGGATGGGTTCAGGCCACATCGCTCAATGTGGCCAACATGGTTGGCGTGGGGCCGTTCATTACAATCCCGCTGTTCGTCGCGGCCATGGGCGGTCCCCAGGCTTTGGTGGGCTGGATCGCGGCGGCAGTGTTGGTGTTGTGCGATGGGTTGGTGTGGAGCGAGTTGGGCGCTGCGCTGCCCGGCAGCGGCGGAACGTACCACTTTCTGCGCCAAATTTACGGCCGCTATCGCGGCGGCCGGTTGATTGCGTTCCTTTTCATTTGGCAGTTTTTGATCAGCGGCACGCTTGAATTGGCCTCTGGTTACATCGGCGGGACCAATTATCTGGCGTACGCCCTGCCGAACCTGAAAACAACGCTTGGCGACTGGGGTATTCCGCGCGGCCTGAGCGTTTGCGCTGCGCTGGCGGCACTGGTCGTCAGCCTGTCGTTGTGCCGCCACATTCGTTCGCTGGCCTGGCTGGCCGTGTTGCTTTGCGCCGGCACGCTGATCACGTTGCTGACCGTGATCATCGCCGGCCTGGCCAATTTCAATACTTCGCTGCTCGAGTTTCCTCCCGATGCCTTCCGTCTGGACCAGGCTTTCTTCAAAGGGCTCGGCGGCGCCATGCTAATCGCCATCTACGACTATTTTGGCTATTACAACGTTTGCCATCTGGGCGATGAAGTCATCGAACCGGAAAAGACGATCCCTCGCGCAGTGATGCTATCGGTCGTTGTTGTCGCGGCGCTGTACCTGACGATGAACCTGGCGATCATCGCGGTCGTCCCCTGGCGAGAGGCGATGAAGTCGGAGAATATCGCCGCCGATTTTATGGAAACGCTGTTCGGGCGCAAGGTGGCCGTTGGTTTTACCGCGATGATTCTGTGGACGACCGTGGCATCGACTTTCGTCATGACGCTTGGCTACTCGCGAATTTTGTACGCGGCGGCGCGCAGCGGTGATTTTTTTCGAGTCTTCGCCTACTTGCAGCCCGTGGGCCGATATCCGCTGATCGCGATTCTCACGCTGGGAGTTTTAACCGCCGTGTTCTGCTTTTTTCCCTTGGATACGGTCATCTACGCCGCGGTGGTGGTCCGCATTTTCGTGCAGTTCATCGGCCAGATCTTCGGCCTGCATCTGCTGCGAAAGACTCGCCCCGACGTGGCTCTGCCGTTTCGCATGTGGTTCTACCCCCTGCCCAGCCTGATGGCGCTGGCCGGCTGGCTGTTCGTCGCGCTCGAGCAACTCCAGTACATGCTGGCCGCACTGGCCGTACTCGCATCGGGCGCGGTCGTGTTTCCGCTTTGGCAACGTTTCGCGGGTGGCCAGTCCTCGACGGATGACCGGCCAACCCCCTAATTCATTTGAATTTACGATTTTGGCTTCGTTTGTCGCATCAACTTTGGTACATTGGTGTCGTGACCCCGGTGGGGATGGACGACATCAACTGGAGCTAAAGAGCCATGGCCCCGCTCAGCTGCGCTGGACCGATGCGGCGTCGCGAGTTTCTTCGCGTCGGCACGCTCGCGTTCGGCGGATTGGGGCTTTCCGATTTGCTGCAAGTCCGCGCTGCCAGCGGGCAGCCGCACCCCGATACCACCGTCATCTTGTTTTGGATGTGGGGTGGGCCCAGTCAGCTCGAAACATACGACTGCAAGCCCGACGCCCCAAGCGAATATCGCGGGCCGTTGCGTCCGATCCGCTCCACGGTGCCGGGCCTCGACATCTGCGAAGTCTTTCCGCTGCAGGCCAGGCTTGGCCATCGCATGTCGCTAGTTCGCTCGCTGCACCATCAAATGTCGTCGCACAACGACGGCTCGATCGAACTGCTCACGGGCAAAACGCCTGCCAAGGAAGACCCCACTTCGACGGCCAAAAGCAATCATCCCGACTTCGGCATGATCGCCAGCAAGCTGCGCGGCTCGCCGAAAAGCGGCTTGCCGGCCTATGTGGGCGTTCCTCGCGTGCCGTTCATGACGCAGCCCACGTACTTGGGCATGACCCATTCCGGCTTCGCGGCCGGCGATCCTTCGCAGGCCAATTTTCATCCGCCGAATCTGTCGCTGAACGCCGGGATCGATGGGGCACGCTTGGACGACCGCCGCGGGCTTGTTGCCCAACTCGACCACTATCGTCGGGGCTTCGATCTGCACGGCGCCGCCGAGGCCACCGACCAGTTTCGCCAGCAGGCTTTCCAGTTGCTCACCAGTTCGGCCGTGGCCAATGCCTTTGCCTTGGATCAGGAAAAGTCTGAGACGCGCGACCGCTATGGCCGGCACCTGTGGGGCCAGAGCTGCCTGTTGGCCCGCCGCCTGGCCGAGGCCGGGGCCAGCGTCATCACGGTTGATGCACTCTCGCCGGTGCCGACCAACCCCATCTACTTTAGTTGGGACGACCACTCGAATCCGCTCACCGGCTGGAATCTGGAAGGGGCCATGCGTTGGCGGGCTCCATTCATGGACCAGGGGCTTTCGGCCTTGATTGAAGACATTTATGCTCGCAGCCTCGAACAGAAAATCATGGTCGTGGCGGTGGGCGAGTTCGGCCGCACGCCGCGATTGGCGAACCCACAAGGCGTTTTGGGCCGCGATCATTGGCCCAGCGCCCAATCGGCGATGATCTCCGGTGGCGGATTGCGGATGGGACAAGTCATCGGCGCCACGACCTCGAAAGCGGAATATCCGGTCGAGCGCCCGCTCAAGCCGCAAGACCTGCTGGCGACTATGTATCGGCATCTCGGCATCGATTACCGCGAGTCGATCAACGACTTCACCGGCCGCCCCGTGCAAATCCTCTCCGACGGCGAGCCGATCCGCGAGTTGATCTAGATCTGCCCTTCATTCTCCCTCTCCCACTGGGAGAGGGAACCGCGGGCGTGCTAACTTAACCATTCACGTACGGGAATATCACCAGCCCGACGAGCGCGGCCCCCAGCACAATCAGCGGCTCGGGGATCTTTTTTCCGCTGACCAGAATGCCCAGCGTAGCCGCCAGGATCACGATTTTTGGCACGTGCGGCTGCCAGGCTTCGTCGAGTATGGTGCGCCGGCCTAGTACGATCACGGCTCCGCAAATCGCGCCGATTGCCGCCGCGGTCACGCCGTCGACGAACGACACGATCCCAGGCCGACTGCCGTATTTTTTGAAGTACGGCGCCGGCAGGATCGTGAACAGGTAGCACGGCAAAAAAGTGCCCAGGGCGGCCAGGCACGCGCCGCTCAGGCCGGCGACCAGGTAGCCGATAAACCCGACCGTGATCACGACCGGGCCCGGTGTGATCATCGCCACGGCCACGGCATCGAGAAATTGCTGGTTGTCGAGCCAGTGATATTCGTTCACCACGACGCTATACAAAAACGGCACGATTGCCAGTCCGCTGCCGAATACGAACGCGCCGGCCTTGGTGAAGAACAGCATGATCTGCAACAGCGTTTGTGTTTCGCCGTTGATTTCAAAGCACCAGAACGCGGCCAGCGGCAAGATGGCGCTAGCGGCCGTCTTGGGCCGCGCGCGGAATTTCGGTGGGCTCTTGACGAACCACACCAACACGCCCGCGAGCAGGAACAGCGCCACGTATTCCGTTTCGGTAACGACCGTGCACGCGGCGCTCGCGAAACAAATCGCGCACAGCAGCCAATCTTTGCCGATCGTTTTCTTGGTTAGCTTATAGGCGCTGTACGTAATGATGCCGATCACGCACGAGCCGACGCCGTAGAACACGGCCTGCATCCAACTCAAGCCGCCATAAAGTGTGTAGGCCCAACCCAGCGCCACGACCATCAGGAACGACGGCGCCACGAAAGCGACGCCGGCGAGGGTCGCTCCCCACGTGCGATAGTGCACGTAGCCCAAGTAGATCGCCAATTGGGCCGCCAACGGGCCGGGCGCCAATTGCGCCAGCGTCAAACCCTCCTTGTAGTCAGCCTGGGAAATCCACTTGCGGCTTTCGACCAGATCACGATTCATATAGCCGACCAGCGCAACCGGCCCGCCAAACCCGAGGGCTCCCAGTTTCAAAAAATAGCGCACCAGATCGGCCAACGAATAGCTGGGGCCGGCGGCGGCTTGATCGGTTGCGAGGGTGTCGGAAGTGGTAGGCGTAGTCAATGTAGGGTCTTCCGCGAGTCGTGAAACACAAGAGCGACGAGGCCGCTATTGTAGCGACGGGCGCCTCATTGCCGGAAGCTTGGAAGTGCCGCACGGAAGTGCTGCAACCAATGGCTAAACCAAAATCCGCCCTTCGATCAGGTCGGGAATCTGGCTGCCGTCGATTAGTTGGCAGCCGATTCGCTGGGCCAAGGCTCGAGCGGAGGGCGTGTAGCGGGAGTTGGTGACGACGGCGGCGGCATTGCAGCCATGAAACGACATCCCGGCATGCACTTGCTGCACGGCTTCGTTGCCCACCGTCGTGCCCACGTAGCCTTTGGCCTGGATCGCCACGCGCGAACCGCCGCGGGCGACGATCAGGTCGACCCCCTGATCGCCCGAGCGGCCGATCTTTTCGACGATGTAGCCGTGCTCCTCGAAAATCTGGGCGAGAAAATTTTCGAACGGTCCGCCGGTCATCACTTGCCATTGGCAAGTGCGCAGCCACCCGAGCCGGCTTTCGAAGACGCCTTTGAGCCGGCTATATTCGGCCTCGGCCGCCGACAATTTTGCGGCGAGCGCGGCTCCTTCCGCCGCGACTTGTTCATAGAGGATGTTCGCGCCTTTGACTTTGGTGGCCAATTCGGCCACGATCGGCGCGAGCCTTCCGTCGGCCGGGACAAACGAATACGGCAGGTAAACGATCCCAGCCCCGATCATGCCGAGCGACGCCACGACGAAATAGGCGAAAGCGGAGGGCGAGAAGAAACTTGCCAGCAGCACCGGCGCCGCCCCGCCCGCGGTGACGGCGAGACAAAAGCCGCCCGCGCGCCCCATCGTGTGATCGAGGATCTGGCGGCCCGATTGGAAGGATTGCAGTGTCGAGAGCCGGACCGCTTGCCGTCGCAGACGGCGGTTCATCTCCGTCAGCCGGATGTGCAGCGCCAAATCCTCGGCGGCCAACTGTTTGACTTCCAATTGTGCCCGCTGCACGTCCGTCTCAGTGATCTTATCAGCCCGGGGCGCCAGCACCGCGCATACCGGCGCGCTAGAGTCGGTTTCGCTGCTACCCGGGATCACGAAATCGGCCAAGCAGCTTGGGCATTTCGCCGTTTGTCCGCCGCAGCCGTCGGGTAGCAGCAACGTGCTCTGACAAATTGGACAGGAAAAATGAATCGCCATGCCAAGCCCGAAAGTAATAGGCACACTCCGAGCGTGCGATTGTTTGTTTTCGAATAACCGACCGTCGGGTTGCAGATTAACTTGGCAGAGTTGTTTTTCGTGGAACCCAGGGTAGCATCGAAGGCCATGACCGTCCACGTGACGCCGAGCGGATAGATTTGACTTTTTCACGCCACTCCGATCAAATTCTGGATAGTTTTAATTCAGGGTCTCCTGAGAAAATGGAGGGCTTGCAATGTCGGCGATATGGATTCGCGGTTTTTGTGCCGGCTTCATCTTGTCGGCCGCGTTGTCGCTGGCAGTGTACGGAATGTGTCTTCGCGTTCCTTCTCCAATAATCCAGAGCGCGACGGCCAGTTTACAGACGCACCGATAATCGGCCGTATCCGAATGCCACTTTCGAATCCACGATCAATGGCACCCCTCCACAAATACGCGCTGTTTCTCTCAGCGATCATCTGCATCCCGCTCCATGCCGCCGAACCCGCCGCGGCGACCGTGCGGCTCGTCTTTGCTGGCGATATCATGCTCGACGATGGGCCCGGTAGGGAGGTGGCCAAGGGGGTTGATCCGTTTGCGGATTTTGCCAAAACGCTGCTCGACGCCGATTTCACGATCGGCAATTTGGAGTGCGTGATCGCCACCGGCGGCGAGCGGATCGAAAAACCCTATAACTTTCGCGCCGACCCGCGCGGCATACCGCTGTTGCTGCGCTATTTCGATGCCGTTTCCGTGGCGAATAATCACTCGGGCGATTTTGGACCCGAAGCGCTCACCGAACAACTAGATCGGCTGGACAGAGCGAAGCTCAAGTATTTTGGCGGCGGCCGAAACCTGGCCGAAGCCCACCAGCCGCTGGTCATTGAGCTGGGTGGAATTCGCATCGCCGTTCTCGGCTATAACGAGTTCAAACCTCGCTCGTTCGAAGCCGGACCGATGCGTGCGGGCGTGGCCTGGAGCGTCGACGAGCAGGTTGTGGCCGATATCAAACTGGCGCGCACGAAGCACCGCGCGGACCTGGTGATTCCGTTCATGCATTGGGGTTTCGAAGAAGAGCCGGACCCAAACGATCGGCAACGCGAGTTTTCGCGCAAAATGATCGACGCCGGGGCCGACGTGGTCGTGGGCGGCCATCCCCATATCACGCAGGGGGCCGAGTATTACAAGGGCCACCTGATCGTCTACAGCCTGGGTAATTTCGTGTTCGATGGATTTAGCGAAGGGCCCTGCCGGATCGGCTGGCTGTTGCGGTTGACGCTGGGTAAATCGGGGCTGGTCGAGTGGGATACGCGAGTCGCCCACGCCGACGAGCAAGGCATTCCCCATCCGCTGCGCGGGGCCAAGAGTCCGCGGGGCAGGGCCGGAACGGACGCGATCGAGATGCATGCGGCCGATTGACAGGATAGTCAACCTTAGTGGTCAAGTTACCGAAACGCCGTGTCGTGGGGTGGCTAAGACGCCTTGTTTCTGAGTGCCGCCCGATGGGTAGCTTCCAGTGACACGTTTCTTTTGAATTTCCGACTCTCTTTCCCAACAGGAACACCGACGATGAAATCAAAAGCGATGTGGATTGCAATCGTGGCCGCGCTGTTCTCCGTGGCGGCTGCGCAGAATGATCCGGTGAGCGAGGAACTCAAAAAGCTCGAAGGGACGTACAAAATGGTTCGCGGCGAGGAAGGGGGCAAACCCCTGGAGGACGACATCGTCAAAACCGCGAAGCTGACGATCACCGGCAACAAGCACGTGGTGCAACTTGGCCAAGAGACCATCAACGGCACGCACACAGTCAATCCGCTGGAAAAGCCCGAGAGTATCGACGCCAGCGACACCACCGGCCGCTTTGCCGGCATGACGACCAAAGGCATTTACAAGCTCGAGGGAGACGAATTCTCAGTCTGTTTTTCCCCACCGGACGAACTTCGGCCCAGCGACTTCAGCACGCGGAATCACCCCGGCAGGCTGATGCACGTCTGGAGGCGAGTGAAGTGAGTCGTGGGACGACCTCGACAGAAAAAAACGGCACTGGCGGCAAGAGTTTCGCCACCAGTGCCACCCCGCTTGGTCCGTCAAGCGAGCCCCTAACCGCGATTCAACTTGTACTTGCCGAACTCTAACAAAACCGTCGGCGACGGGAACAATCCCCGACGGTTTTGTTAGAGCCTTTAATGCGCCAGCGCCACGGTGCGACTCCACATTGTTGGCGAAAGCTGGGATTTGAGCCAATCGCGCAACTTGTCGCAGCCGACCGCGTGCACGCAGCGCCGCGGGTCGCCGGCCCCACCACGATAACCCCAATGGATGGCGACGAGCTTGCCGTCGCTGACCATTGGTCCGCCGCTGTCGCCGGGAATCGTGACCTCTTTATCTTGCACACCCTGCGCGGCGACCAGCGTCTTGGGCGTGTCGCCGCTCATCGGGATAGGATCAGAAATCTTGGCTATGAAAGATCGGAACCGCTTGGGGCCGTATCCCCAGATCTCCACCTGCTGGCCAAGCTTGGGGTTGTGGTCGGCAATCGGAACTGGCTCGATCCCCTTAGGGGCATAGACCCAGAGGGCCGCGACGTCGAGCTTGCGATCCATCGCCAACATCGTCGCGCCGGAAACCTGACCATCTTTGAATTCGACGGTGATCGGACCAATCTTGCCTTCGAACAAATGCGCGGCCGTCACCACCAGTCCCGCGTCGCCATCTACCGCGGTCAACGTTCCACTGCCACTTACGGCCGGACCGGGCTGCTTATACCCGCTGGCCCAGTTCTTGATTCGGACCGCCGCCATCCGCGGCCCGTCCTGCTGATACGCAAAACCATCTTGGGGGGGAGCTGGGCTAGCTAACAAAACACCTGCCAGCAACAACACAAACTGAGGCACGCATCACCTCCTCACTCTTGGGCACATCATGACCCTTTGGATTCAGCGGTCGGTAGCCGAAACCAAAACCAAAAATCGCTTGCACTGCGGCTGCCCGCTCGAACGCCGATTATCGGCGTCCAAAGTCGTCGCCACCGATACATTCGCGCCAGCCACTACTATGCGCAAAGGCACCGCGCCTGTCGATGGCCCGAGAAAATCATGGGGCTATGACCCCAAATGTGGGGGTTACCGCGATGGAATCGACGTCAACGGCGGGCGTGGAGGGACCAGGTCAGGGTCGTTTCATTCTCGTTCCATCATTGAGGATCCGCTGCCGCGCGTGCTAATAGCCGGCGGCGCAGCCGTCCTTGCGCGGCTCGGTGGCGCCGTGCAACACGCCGTTTTTCCAGTCGATCAGGATGGCTTGATAGCCGCCGAATCCGCCCCCGCGGGCTGGTGCGACTTTGTGGCCCTGTTTCTGGAGCGCCGCGATTACTTCGGGACTCACTTGTGGCTCGACGAACACTTCGCCGCCGCCCGGATCGGCCGGCTCGCCCGTGGGCGAAGCGCTGCCGCCGTGCCGCACGCGGGCTTCGTCGCCGGCTTCTTGCACGTTCATGTCGAAGTCGATCAAGTCGACGAGAATTTGTACGTGACCCTGGGCCTGCATGTCGCCTCCCATCACGCCAAAGCACAGCCACGGCTTGCCATCCTTGGTCGCCATGGCTGGTATGATCGTGTGGAATGGACGCTTGTGCGGCTCGAGGCGATTCAAGTGCCTGTCATCCAAGGCAAACAGCGCGCCGCGATTCTGGATCACGAAGCCCACGTCGCCGGGCACCACGTAGGAGCCAAACGCGCCAAAATTGCTCTGAATCAGCGAGCAGCAATTGCGGTCCCTGTCGACGACCGTCAAATAAATCGTGTCGTTGTGAGCCAACTTCGGATCGCCCGGCGGAACGTCAGCGGCGGCGCGCTGCATGTTGATCAGCTTGCCGCGCTGGGCCGCATATTCTTTCGAGATCAGCTCCTTGGTCGGCAGCTTGCCAAAGGCCGGGTCGGCGTAGAACTTGGCTCGGTCGGCGAACGCCAGCTTCTTGGCCTCGACGAACAGGTGGATCCATTCGGCGCTGCCGCGTCCCATTTTTCGCACGTCGTACGGCTCGATCAGGTTGAGCATTTGCAAGGCCGCGATGCCCTGACCGTTTGGCGGCAGCTCCCAAACGTCGTAGCCGCGATAGTTGGTCGTCACCGGATCGACCCAATCGGAATGGTGGTCGGCAAAATCCTTGAGCGAAAAGTAGCCGTTGTGGGCTTCGCTAAACGAGACGATCTTCTCGGCGATGGCGCCTTGATAAAACGCGGCTGGACCACTTTTGGCGATCGCCCGATAGCTGGCCGCCAGCAGCGGATTGCGAAAGATTTCGCCCTGGCTCGGAGCGTTGCCGCCGGGCAGATACGTTTTGGCCGTGTCGGGCCAGGCGGCCAGGCGCTTGGCCGAGCCGCGCCATCCGCTGGCGATGATCTCACTGACAGGAAAACCCCCTTCGGCATACGCGATCGCCGGAGCGAGGATTTCCGCCAGCGGCTTGCCGCCAAATCGGGTACGCAGATCTTCCCAACCGGCCACGCAACCGGGCACGCTCCAGCACAACAGTCCCTCGCCCGGAATATCGGTCAGGCCTTCCCTTCGAAACACCTCGCGGTTGAGCTTGTAGGGACTGCGTCCGCTGCCGTTGAGCCCGTAAAGTTTTTGCGTCTTGTTGTCCCAATAAATACAGAACAAATCGCCGCCGATGCCACAGCTCATCGGCTCGACGAGTCCGAGCATGGCGTTGGTGGCGATGGCCGCGTCGACGGCGTTGCCGCCCTGTTTGAGAATATCCAAGCCCGCCTGCGCCGCCAGCGGCTGGCTGGTGGCCACGATTCCATGCTGGGCGATCACCACCGAACGGCTCTGATGCGGATTCTTCGCCGGCCGATCGTAACCCGCCCCGTGTGCCCTGAGCGGG
>JACQFF010000193.1 GCA_016200205.1 Planctomycetia bacterium | reverse complement strand
GGTCGCACGCAAATGTATCTGGAAGACGTGCTCAAACTGCGTAACGGCTCGGTAGTGCCGCTGGATAGGCTGGCCGGCGATCCGGTGGATGTTTTGGTCAACGGTCGTTTGATCGCACGGGGCGAAGTACTCGTGCTGAACGGCAACTTTTGTGTCCGCGTGACTGAACTGACTTCCTAAAGACCGGGCCGCATAAGCGTTGCTCAAAGTCACTTGAAAGGGACATAGCATGCCACAGGTCGCGCGATTCTCCCCTTGGCTGATCGCCATCGCACTCGTCGCTGGCACTGGTGCGCGTGCGGCAGCCGCCGATCCCTCGTACGTGCCACCGCGCGAGCTATCGCCGCAGGCCGATCACTGGAGTCGTGGACCGACATCTGTCGACGACGACGGTTCGACGCGGCCGACTGAGGCCGACGCGTCCCATTCGGCCCCGCCTCGACCGTTTCCCGTAAAATTCCGACCAGCCGAACGTCAGGCGACAGCTCAAGGAAGCGCCGACCCGTACCACTCGCCGAAAACGCTGAAATTGGCCCCGCTCTCGCCCGATAGTCCGCCGGGCCTGCGCGCGGGCGAAATCCCCTCGCTTGTCACCGGAGCCGCCAGCCTGGGAATCGTCCTGGGACTATTTCTGCTGGTGGTCCTGGTCGTGCGCCGCGGCCTGCCCCAAAATGCCGTTCTCTTGCCGCGCGAAGCGGTCGAGATTTTGGGCCGAACGCCACTGGTCGGCAAGCAGCAAGTGCATCTGGTTCGCTGCGGCAACAAGATCCTGCTGTTGTGTGCTTCGAACACCAGCGTGGAAACCCTCACCGAGATCACGGATCCGGTCGAAGTCGATCGCCTGGCGGGTATCTGCCAGCAAATTCGCCCTCACAGCGTGACCTCTTCGTTCCGCCAGGTCATGCAACAATTCGATAGCCAGCCGCGCAGGATGGACTATCAGCCGCGACAGCAGCCTGAGGACTTGAACTTCGGCCACATGGACGCGGTTGGGTTCGACCGAACTTAGGAGGCGCGCGCCTGAAATGAACGGCTGTGGACAAAAACCGTCTTGGATTGACTGCTCGAATACTTTGAGCTGGACGATGATTATCGCGCTTACCGTCGGGATGCTCGCTCTCAATACGCGGCTTGCGGTGGCGCACGATGCGTCTCCGGCGGCAATCACCGAAGCGGCGAGCGAAACCGCGAGCGAAACGGCTAGCGAACCGGCCAAGCTCGAGCTCCCGGGCGGCCTGGGAAGCCCCGATCGCTGGACCAGTCCCGAGGGGCTGGCCTCGGCGTTACAGGTCATGTTGTTGTTGACGGTGATCAGCCTGGCGCCGGCCATCTTGATGATGACCACGTGTTTCGTGCGGATCGTGGTCGTATTGGGGCTGCTGCGGCAAGCGTTGGGCACGCAGCAGTTGCCGCCCAGCCAGGTGGTCACGTCGATCGCCCTGTTCATGACTCTGTTGATCATGTGGCCCGTCTGGAACAAAGTCTACACCGAGGCGATTGCGCCCTACTCGGCGCGCGAAATCACGCTGGAAGAAGCCTGGGACGCCGGAGTCCAACCGGTGCGGCAATTCATGAGCGCGCAGATCGCGCGGACCGGCAACAGCAACGATGTGTGGCTGTTTTGCAAATACTTGCCGGAAAAAACGCCCGTGCCCAGCAGCTATGACGACGTGCCACTGATTGCGCTGTTGCCTGCCTTCATGCTCAGCGAATTGAAAACATCGTTTCTGATCGGATTTCAAATCTATCTGCCGTTCCTCGTACTCGATCTCGTGATTGCCAGCGTCACGATTTCGATGGGCATGCTGATGCTACCGCCCGTGCTCATCTCGCTGCCTTTCAAGCTACTGCTGTTCGTGCTGGTCGATGGCTGGCATTTGGTCGTCGGCATGCTGATGGACAGCTTTCAACCGTTTTCGTGACCTGTGGACAATTTCGATTTTTTGCGCGATTCGAATCCGTCTGCTGAAAGTAGCGAACCGTCCGCCATGAATCCACAAGACGCCATCGATCTGAGCCGCGAGGCGGTGAACATTGCGCTAGTGATCGGCGCGCCCGTGCTCGTGACGGGAACGATCGTGGGGCTGGCGATCGGGCTGTTGCAGGCCGTCACGCAAATCCAGGAGCAGACCGTCTCGTTCGTCCCCAAACTGGTGGCGATGGTGCTTGTGTTGAGTCTGACATTGCCGTGGCTGATTCAGCAAATGGTGCAGTATTCGCACGATTTGATCACGAACATTCCCAACACGCTCTGAACAATCGTGGAACAGCGAATTCTCCCTCTCCCAAGGGGAGAGGGAACTGTGCATTCGGCCCGGGTTGGACAACATGTTTTCGTCATCGCCGCTTTACGTCGACCAGTTTCTGACCTTCACGCTCGTTTTCGTGCGAATCGCGACGCTGGTGGCGATTGCGCCGATCTTTTGCTCGTCCGGCGTGCCGGCTCGCGTGCGGGCCCTGCTGGCTTTGGTCTTGGCGGTGCTGGTCGTGCCGTTGCAATTTGACAAGGTGGCCAGCCACCCCGACACGCTCGTGGGCTACCTGGTGCTGGTTGGCGCCGAGGCCCTGATCGGCCTGAGTTTGGGGCTGGGCATCGTGGTGTTGTTTTCCGGAATGCAAGTCGCCGGCCAGGTGATCAGCCAGATGAGCGGCATGCAATTGACGGACATCTTCAATCCCGCGTTCAACGAAAACGTGCCGGTCTTTTCGCAGCTCTTATTCTACGTCAGCCTCGCGGTCTTTGTCATCATCGGCGGGCATCGCAAGGTGATGGAAGCGCTTTTGGATACCTTTGTGTGGTTGCCGGCCGGCCAGGGCGACTTTTCGCGTTCGGTCACCGAAGCCATGACCTCGCTGTTGGCGCAGAGTTTTGTGCTGGGAGTCCGCGCCGCCGCGCCGGCCATGGTGGCCCTGCTGTTGGCCACGTTGCTCTTGGGCCTGGTGAGCCGCACGCTGCCGCAACTCAACGTGATGGCCCTGGGATTCGGATTCAATGCCCTGGCGACCTTGGGCGCGCTGAGCGTTTCGCTGGGCGCCGCCGCCTGGATCTTCCAAGGCGAGATAGAGCCGGTTTTGGCAACGCTCGTCGCGGCCCTCAAAGCGGGTTAAGCATTCCAACAGGCGAGAGCATGAACGCGGATGGCTGAGCATGACGGCGAAAAGTCGCAAGATCCAACCCCCCATCGTCGCCAGCAGGTGCGCGAAGCGGGGCACGTCGCGCACAGCCAGGACCTCAGTTCCGCCGGTCTATTGTTGGGCTCACTGGTGATTTTGATTTTTACCGGCGGCGCGCTATTGAATTTTTTGGGCGCGATGCTGGGCGGCTACTTGAGCGGCGGTCCCTGGCTGGCCTCGGTTCAGTCCGGCGCGCAGGCCAATGCCGACCTGGTCATGAGCCAGTGGAACGCGCTGGTGCCTGGCCTGGCCAAAGTCTTGCTGCCGGTGCTGGGCCTGATCCTGCTGCTGGCGATCGCGCTGAACGTGCTGCAAATGGGAGTCTGGTTTCTGCCGCACAAACTGTTGCCCGACTTTTCGCGCGTCAATCCGCTCGCGGGATTGAGCCGTTTGTTTTCCACGGCCAACGCCGCTCGCTTGGCGTTCGGCGTATTCAAAATCGCGGTCGTGGCCGGCGTGGCTATTGTCAGTGTTTACCACCAGAGGCATGCGATCGCGGCTCTGAGCGGGCACGATTTGCCGCAAATCGCCAGCCTGGCCTGGAACATTTGCTTGTGGACGTGCATCAAAATCGGCATTGCCCTGTGCGTATTGGCGATCCTCGATTACGGCTATCAGCGCTGGAGGCACGAGCAAGATTTGAAGATGACCCCGCAAGAAATGCGCGAGGAAATGCGCAACTTGCAAGGCGATCCGCAAGTGATCGCGCGTCGTCGCGGTGTGCAGCGTCAGCTGGCGATGAATCGGCTTTCGCAGTCGGTGCCCAAGGCCGACGTGGTGATTGCCAACCCAGCCGAACCGGTCGTGGCGCTGCGATACAACTCCGCCTCGATGGCCGCGCCGGTGGTCGCGGCCAAGGGCACCGGGTTGATCGCCGCTCGCATTCGGCAATTGGCCCTCGAAAACGGCATTCCGATCGTCGAGAAGCCGGCGCTCGCCGAAGCGTTGTACAAGGAAGTCGATCTGAACCGCACGGTTCCCGACAAGCTATACGGCACCGTGGCCGAAGTGCTGGCGTATGCCTACCAGTTGAAGAACAAGTCTTAGCGGGGCGGACAAAACCAATCGGCCGGTGCGACGCTAAGCCGCGGCCGGCGGTGAAACGCTGCGTGCGAGGGCCGCGATTGAGTTTTGCCGTTTGCTCTTGATTCGCCGGGTGCAATAACCAGCAAGGCACGGCCGAATCGACCATGCCCGAACGGCTCCAAACTGCTCGCCCAAGCGTGAGCATGGGACCGACGGCCTTCTGGCTCAGCTCGTGGCTGTCGTGCTGGCCGGTTGACAATAGCCGTACTTGCGCATGAAGGGTCCCCAGCGGCGGTCGATTTCGTCGCGCAACTCCGAGGAGATTTGATATGTTCCGGTGCGGTAATCTTTCGCGTCCTTGAAGTACGCTGTGAGCTTCGGCAGCAACGTTTCGAATTCACCGAGCGACAAGTGTTCGTACAAGGCTCGCATCTGCTCGACCGGGTTTCGCACCAAATCTTCGTAGCGCACCTCGAAGAACCGCGAGGGATCGACGAGCACTCGATCGCGATCTAATTGGCCGTACATCCGCTCGAAGCACGAAAAGACGTATTCTTCCAGGCCCTCGTGCTTGGGCTCTTGCAGGGCCTGGAGTTTATAGAGCGTTTTCCAGAGCTTGACCGTCGACCCAAACACGGCGTACGGATCGCGGACAATGTGCACGAAGCGCGCATTGGGAAACAACTCCAAGAGCACTTTGATCCGGCCGGTGTGCGGCGGCGATTTGAGAATGATCCGCTTCGGGTTGCAAAAGGTCACGTGTTTTAAAAACCATTCCAAGCCCGATTTCCAGCGGATCAGGTCCTGGGTGGGGACGCCTTCCAGGGTCAGGTATTCGGGCGAATTGGGCGGCTCGTTCGGAAACGCCATCGTCAGGTACGGCGAAGGAAGGCCCATGTTGCAAAGCGCGAATTCGTCCTCTTGCGGCCGGTCCCAGCCGGTCGCCATGTTGTCCATCGGCCGCCGCTCGGGCAGCAAAAACTTCAACCTGGTCACTAGCCAAGCGCTGATCAAGAAATGATTGGGAGCCAGGCATTGATAGGTCGTCGGGAACGTGTAGCGCCCATCGAGCACCATCAGCTCGTGCAGCAGCGTGGTGCCGGACCGCCAATGGCCGATGATAAAAATCGGCGCGTCTTTGATTTGCGTGCGCTCGATATAGCGGCGATAAAACAGCTCTTGAAGCGGTCGTAGCAGCGAATTGATGATCGCGGTAAACGTAATCGTGCAAGCCAATCCCCAGCGCGTAATCCCAATCCCAATCCGCATCCGATTGCGCAGCACCAGGGCGATCCAGGAACCCAACAGCATTCCGTGCCAAAATCGGGCGGCCCAGAAGTGATAAGGATTCACTTCCACCGGCTTCTGCTTAGCGTCCGAGCCTTTTGTCATGGGGTGCCTCTCGATGGACTCGCATTGCCGTCTCCGCTTAGCTGAACTTCTATTGAAACCACCCGTTCCAGGTGGACCATCGGCGCGCCCGCGTGAGTTGCCGCTCTGCCGGCAACAGAGCGCGCCGAACACCGCCAACGGGGCGCATAAAAGATACCAACGGGGCCACAAAACGACCACTCAAGTCGTCGGAAGATACCGCCGGATTTTGTCCGAAGTTCCAAGTTCTCCCGGCGACCGTGGACGAATCGGCGGTCTTAGCGCACTTCGGCTTCGTCGTTGGCCTCGGCCCGCCGGGCTACGCTTTGCAGCGCCGCTTGCATCGCCATCATCAATTGATGTCCCGGCTTCTTGCCCACGATCCGCTCCAAGGCAATGCCGCGTGGAGAGACAAACTGAATCGTCGGGAAGCGCGAAACTTGGAACTCGCGACAAACGTCGGGCTCGGCGTCGACATCGATCAGGATGCAAATAAAGTGTTCGGACAAACTGACGACCTGCGGGTGGGTAAACGCCTCGTCGGCCATCTGGTGACAGAAATGGCACCACTCGGCGGTAAAGAACAAGAGCATCGGCTTGCCTTGGCTCACGCCTTGCTCATAGCCTTGGCGGTAGCCTTCGACGAAGCGTAGATTTCCGCGCGCCAACCGACTGCCACGGGCAGGGGGTTGCGGCGCCGCGGGCGCTGGCGCTGACCCCGCCGTGACACCGGGGGGCCCTTCGACCCCAACTTCACAGCCCGCTAGCAAGCTGCCGATCAGTGCCGCACAAGCCCAAACCGTTGCGTGTTTCATAAGGTGTCAAATCATGTGGGAGGACAAGGCTCCCGCCGAGCCGGTTTCGTCTGACAGTCAATGGGGATCAGGCAAGCGGGACTCCGTGGGAGCGTCGCCCTCCGGAATTCATTCCAGAGTCTCGACAAGTTGTCCGGTGCCGCCGGTGACTTGTCTCCGCCGGTGGCGCTTGGAACTTATCGTCGTGCGGGTTATGAAACTTGAATCGCTAGCAGTTGAGCGCCTGGCAATCGCGCGTAAGTGCCACATCTATCGTGCCGCGACCGCTCGCGTGCACGCTAGCACGGCGGCTTGCGCTAACCCGAAATCGACCTGGACATCACCTCAGCTTTCGAGTAATTTTCCCCTCTCGTCTAAAGCAACTCGTCTCGTCGTTTCCGACACGTAAATACCTTTGTGGGAATTCGCCCTTGGCCTCTGCTGCCATTCCACGCGCCGGCTTGCTCTGGACTCGTTTGCAGGATCTGGTTCTGCCGGTGGGCATTGTTGCCAGCCTGCTGGTCATCCTGGTACCGGTGCCGACGCCGCTGTTGGACATCTTGCTGGCCTCGAACATCACGATTTCCGTAATCGTGCTGTTGACCACGATTTATGTGCGTACGCCGCTTGAATTCAGCATCTTCCCTTCGCTGCTCTTGGCGACCACCTTAGGCCGCCTGGTGTTGAATGTCGCCACGACGCGGTTGATTCTCACGCATGCCGATTCGAAGCATATGCTGGCAGCCGGCCACGTGGTGAAAAGTTTTGGCGAGTTCGTTGCCGGCGACAAGATCGTCGTTGGGCTGATCATCTTCGCAATTATCGTCGTGATTCAGTTCGTGGTGATCACCAAAGGCGCCACGCGCATCAGCGAAGTCGCGGCCCGCTTTGCCTTGGACGGGATGCCCGGACGGCAAATGGCGATCGATGCCGACCTGAACGCGGGCATCATCGACAACCGCGAGGCCCAGCGGCGGCGGGCCGAGGTGACCGAACAGGCCGACTTTTTTGGGGCCATGGATGGTGCCAGCAAATTCGTCCGCGGCGATGCCATCGCCGGCATCATCATCACGCTGATCAATATCGTCGGTGGTTTGGTCATCGGCATCGTCGACTACGGGATGGAAATCGGCCAGGCCGCCTCGCTCTTCACGCGTTTAACGATCGGCGACGGCCTGGTGAGCCAACTACCGGCATTCTTGATTGCGCTGGCCGCCGGTTTGCTCGTCACCCGCAGCTCCGGCAATGTCAACCTGCCGGCGCAGTTCATCACCCAACTATTCTCCCGTCCCCAGGCGCTGGCCGTGGCGGCCGGGTTTTTGGGAATCCTGGTGTTCACCAGCCTGCCGACTTTGCCGCTCTTGGGCATTGGCGGGAGTTGCACGATTCTGGCCGTGATGCTCACGCGCCGCCAACGTGATGCCGCAGAGACGTCGCGGCAAAAGGCCGCGGTCGACGCCAAAAGGCCACGCGAAGAGCGCGTCGAAGATTATTTGGCCGTCGATCCGATGGAAGTCGAAATCGGCGTCGGTCTGATCCGCCTGGCCGATCCGAAACGGGGCGGCGACTTGTTGGAACGCATTCAGCGCGTGCGGCAGAACGTGGCCTTGGAGATGGGTTTGATCATGCCCAAGGTCCGCATTCGCGACAACATGCGGTTGGATCAGAATCAATATCGCATCAAGATCGCCGACGTCGCGGTCGCCGAAGGCAGAGTCTATCCCGGCATGTTGCTGGCGATGGATTCGCCCACGACGACCGGCAAGCTGAATGGCCTGGCGACTCGGGAACCGGCATTTGGCACGAGAGCCACTTGGATCGATCCGCCTTCGCGCGAGGAGGCCGAGCGGTTCGGCAATACCATTGTCGAACCGGTCAGCGTATTGGCCACGCATTTGACTGAAGTCGTTCGCCGGCACGCCGACGAGATCCTCACCCGGGACGCCACGAAACATCTCGTGGAGGAATTGAAGAAAACCTCTCCAGCGGTCGTCGAAGACTTGATCCCCGGACAGATGAAGCTGGTGGAAGTGCAACAGATTTTGCAACTCCTGTTGCGCGAGCAAGTCTCGATTCGCCAATTGGGACCGATATTGGAGACGCTGGGCGAATACGCTTCGCGCACCAAGGATCCGCTGCTGTTGACCGAATACGTGCGGCACCGCCTGGCTCGCGCGATCTCGACGCGCTTTCGCGACAAGGACAATCGGCTGTTCGTGATCACGCTCGATCCGGCGCTCGAGGACCGAATTCGCGCCGGCATCGAGCAGACCGATCGTGGCATGTCGATTCGCATGTCGCCGCAAGCCGTGGACGCGATCTGCGCCGCGATCGGCGTCGAGTTGGAAAGCCTCGCGGCGGCCCAACATCCGCCGGTCGTGCTGGTCAGCCCGCAGATTCGTGCCGGACTGAAGAGGATGACCGCCTCGCATCTGCCGCGGCTGGTGGTGCTCAGCTACAACGAGATAACGCGCGATACCCAAATTGAATCCGTGGCCTTAGTGAGCGATGCCGAGGGGGCCTGTTAGCCGCTCTCGGAGGTTTCACGAGCCATTTTCCTCCATTTATTCGATCCCATGCATTCCATGAATTTGAGAACGTATCGAGCCAAGACGATGCAAGAAGCGATTGCGCTGGTCCGGCGCGAGCTCGGGCCCAAGGCGTCGGTGTTGCACACTCGCGAAGTACGCGGCGGCGGACTGTTGCGCTGGTTGAGCGGCTCGCGATTGGTCGAGGTGGTGGCGTCGACGAGCGTTTCCGTTCCCAGCCGTTTGCCTCCCCGTCGGCGGCCGGTCGAAACGCCACGGCAGCCGCCGGCGCCTGCGACCGTGGCCCGCGTGGCCGCCGCGCCCCCACCAGCTTCCTTGCGCAACGATTTGCAAGATCAACTCAGCCAGTTGCAATCGACAGTCGAGGATCTCTGCCGTCGCACCACTCGGGCGACGCGCCCAGATCTGAACGACTCACTGTTTCGGCTGTTTGCCGATCTGATCGAAGCCGATGTCAGTGAGGAATTGGCCCGGGATCTCATCGAGCGCGTGCGGCAGCAATCGCACGCTGACGAATTGAGCGATTGTGCGCAGATGAAGACGCGATTAGCGCAAATCATCGAAGAGGAAATTCCCATCGCCGGTCCGATCCAAATCACGCCGGGCCGCCGGCATCTGGTCGCGTTGGTCGGACCTACCGGCGTCGGCAAAACGACGACGATTGCCAAGCTTGCGGCCAATTATCGGCTGCGAGAAAAACGCCGCGTGGGCCTGATCACGGTCGATACGTACCGCATCGCGGCGGTCGAGCAACTGCGCAGCTATGCCGACATCATCGATCTGCCGATGGAAATCGTCGCCACGCCGCGCGAAATGCACCAGGCCATGGCCCGCATGGCTGACTTGGATCTGATTCTGATGGACACCGCCGGCCGCAGTCCGCGCGATGAAGTCAAGATTCAAGAACTCAAGTCGATGCTAGCTGAAGCCGTGCCCGATGAAGTGCATTTGGTGCTCAGCAGCGTGGCGAGCGCCAGCAGTCTTTCGAAGATGGCGGAGCAATTCGCGGCGGTAGGCACGACAGCCCTGGTGCTGACGAAATTGGACGAAGCCGCCTCCTTGGGCAACCTGTTGCCGCTGGTACGCAGCAGCCGATTGCCGCTGAGCTATTTGACTCACGGCCAGAATGTTCCTGACGACATTGCCCCGGCGGACCGCCAGCGTCTGGCGCGGATTGTCCTGGGTTTGGAAACCGTCAGCGGCAAATGACCGCGACCGGGCAGCAAAACTTGTTCTCCCGCTCCCTTTGGGAGAGGGAACCTTGGTAATTTCGAAGTCTTGTTGGGCAACGATGATGCACGATCAAGCCGACGAACTGCGACAGCTTGTGCGTGAACGATCGAACTCGGGCGCGCCGAGTGGTCCGACCGTCCCTTTAGTGGTGGTCAGTGGCGGCAAAGGGGGCGTCGGCACGACCACGATCGCGGCCAATCTGGCCGTGGCACTGGCGCGACAAGGGCGACGCGCGGTATTTGTCGACGCCGACCTTGATCACGGCGGCAACGCCAACTTGTGCCAGCATCCCCAAATCGGCTCCGTCGTGGATGTGCTCAACGGCAAACACACTGTCTACGAAGTGCTCCAGCGCGGGCCCTCGAGCATTCAAGTGCTCTCCGGCGCTTGGGCCTCGGGCGAATTGACCGACTGCTCGGCCGCCGCTCAACGACGATTTATCGCCGAATTGAAAGCTCTGGCGCCCCACGCCGAGGTCGTCGTGGTCGACGCCGGCAGCAGTCGCAATCACTTCGTTCGCCGGCTTTGGCATGCCGCCAGTGCCGTGCTGGTCGTGACGACGACCGATTCGGTATCGATCATGGACTGCTACGCCGCCATCAAAGTGCTGCTGGCGGGCGATGCTTCCCTGCCCATTCAAACGCTGGTCAATTTCGCCGCGAACGCCCAACTGGCTGGCGACGTGCAATCGCGAATCGCGACTGCCTGTCGGCGATTTTTGGGGCTCCGCGCCGCTGGTGGCGGGCATGTCCCACGGTGCGAAACAGGCGGCTCGGCGGCCGAACCAGTTCTGATTTATCCGGCGCGCTCGGAGTCGGCCCGAGCGTTGGATCGAATCGCCGACACGTTCTGGGCGCAGTTGCAGTTTGCGGCAGTCCGCAACCAAGCGACCCGGCAACAGGCGGCCCTGCCCGCGTGAGGCCAGCAACGCAATAGATCGATCGCGGACGACCTTCAACGTATGACACTTGCAAAGACAAAACTCGCGCCATCGGCCTGAAACATCGGAAAGCCATTTCATGGGGAGAAGAACCAAAATGATTTAACCCCACGCCCTAGCCTGGTCGATACTGGGAGACACCTCTGACAACCGAAGCGGCTGATAAGCTGTGACGGTTACGTTGAGCTTGACGGTAGAACAGGGCGAGGTGTCCGTGGGTCGTCGCTATGCGGGCATATTAGGCCTCTTGGCCTTCCTCACGATCGTGATGCGAGGGCTGGTGCATGGCTCTGGGGTCGAATCAACGCTGCTTGCAGCTGCCTTTCACTTAGTCTTTTTTGCTTTCGTCGGCTACCTCGTGGGACAACTGGCCGGCTGGATTGTGCTCGACTCGGTCCGTGCGAAGCTGGCCGCCATCGAGCAGCCGCAATCCTCGACGGTGACGACCAAAAGGTAGCCATTGAAACGGCGTTTCGAGAGTGCCGGAGGATTGGGCTCGAACCGAACGTTCTTGCGCGAGTCAGGATCTCGAAGACGGGAAACCGCCAGATATAAACACGGAGGATGGTAATGGCGATGACCACATTGGCGCCCGAAGACGTGGCGCAAATCTGGCAGACTTTCAAGGCCGATCCGAACAACCAAGAGCTGCGCAACCGGCTCGTGGAAATGTATCTTCCCTTGGTCAAATACAACGGTGAACGTATCTGGTCGCGACTGCCCGAGGGCGTCGAACTGGACGACTTGATCTCGGCCGGCGTGTTCGGCCTGATGGACGCGATCGATGCCTTCGACCTGTCGCGCGGCGTGAAGTTCGAAACGTATTGCGTGCCGCGTATCCGCGGCGCGATGCTCGACGAATTGCGGACCATGGACTGGGTTCCGCGCTTGGTCCGCTCCAAGGCCAGCAAACTCAACGAGAGCATCAAGATTCTCGAAGCCAGGCTGGGCCGATCGCCCACCGAAATCGAACTTTCCGAACAGATGGGCATCTCGGTGGCCGAGCTCGAGAAGATGATCCTCGAGGCCAACGCCGTCAACCTGATCAGTCTCAACAAGAAGTGGTACGAGACCGACAGCTACAAAGACGTCCGTGAAATCGACATTCTGGAAGACAAGAAGGGCGAAGACCCCACGCGGCGCATCCAGAAGAACGACCTGATGCGACTGGTCACCAAGGGTTTGAATCGCAACGAACGGCTGATCATCATCCTCTATTATTACGAAGAGCTGACGATGAAGGAGATCGGCGCCACGCTCGATCTGTCGGAAAGCCGCGTCAGCCAAATGCACAGCTCGATCGTGCAGCGGCTGCAAAACCAGTTGCAGCGACGCCGCCCGGAGTTCGGCACATAATTTCTCCGCCAATCCAGCGGGCGGGCGCATTGGCGCCGGCCAACACGTCCCAGCGATTGCCAGCCCACGCTCGACGCGTGGGTTTTTTAATTGTGACCAAGATCGTTCGGCGGGCGTCGAAGATGTGGATAGCGATCCGTAGTGGTCTGTGGTATAAGTTTTTGCACTAGCCGGCACGACCGCATTGGCCAAATCAACCAGCGGCGCCGACTTGCCCGCCCGAAACAAAGTATCCAAGCGGAATCTGCATGGCCCAGATCATCTCCCCGCGGGTGACCGACAAGAATAAGCCCAGCGAAATCATTGCCTGGTGCATGTACGACTGGGCCAACAGTGCGTACTCGACCATCTATATCACGGTCCTGGTTTTGTACCTGCAGGGGGCCGTCCTGAAGGGCGACGCCGGGTTAACGGCCTGGGGATGGGGGATCGGCATCACGACGCTCCTCTCCGCGATTCTTTCCCCCATCCTTGGAGCGATCGCGGATACTCACGCGAGCAAGCGCGGCTGGCTTTGCGCCACGACGATGCTGGGTGCCGGCGCTTCGGCGCTGATGTTCTTTGGCACGCCCGAGCGACCCTGGTTCTTCGTCGCGATGTTTCTGGTCGCTAACTTGAACTACGAGCTGGTGCAAAGCTTCTACAACGCCTTTCTGCCGGAAATCGCCGACGACCGGCGAATGAGCGAAGTTTCGGCCTGGGGTTATGGCACGGGCTACGTCGGTGGCGGCTTGATGCTTCTGATCGCGATCGTCTTGCTCAATTTCGGCGAATCGATGGGCCTGCCGACCGAGGACTACTTTCTTCCTCGACTGTGCCTGCTGTTGATGGGAATCTGGTGGTCCGTGTTCAGCCTGCCGATTCTGCTGGTGGTACGCGATAAATCGCCTCCCAGGCGCGATCGGCTATCGCTATGGGCTACTGCCCGCTCGGGCTTGGAGGAGGTCAAACGTACGCTGGGTGATATTCGCCGGTATCGCATGCTGGCAATTTTCTTGATCGGCTTTTTGATTTTCAACGACGGGGTGATGACCGTCATCTCCCAGGCCTCGGTGTTCGCCAAGCACAAATTCCAGATGGACGACGCGGCCTTGGTTCCGGTGTTCTTGATGATTCAATTCGTTGCCTTGCCGGGTGCCGTTTTCCTCGGTTGGATTGCCAACAAAATTGGGCAAAAGAACGCCCTGCACTTCTGCCTGGCCATTTGGGTCGTCGTACTGCTAAGTGGTTTTTTTATTCAAGAAGTTTGGCAATTTTGGGTGATGGCTGCCGTTACCGCGTTGGTGCTCGGCGGAACGCAATCGGTCAGCCGCACGATCATGGGGCTGATGACCCCCGAGCCCCGCACTGGCGAGTTCTTTGGCTTCTTTAATCTCTCGGGCAAAGCGTTCAGCATGCTGGGCCCGATCATGTTCACCGAGATTCTCAAACGCACCGAGAGCGCGAATTGGGCGATTGTCAGCCTGCTTGTGTTCTTCATCGTTGGCTGGCTCATCGTCGCCCCGCTCAATATCGCGCGCGGCCAGCGCGAGGCCCGCGATGGCCTGGATGCCGCACGCGCCGGCTGAAAAGATCCGGCTGGCTCCTCCCCCTTACTCGCGTTAGACTGAAGGTCGAACCACAAGCGAATCCTTTCGATAGGAAATCCAAACCCCATGTTGGGTGCTACCTTAACCATCAACGAGTACGTCCAGCGGCTCCAGTGCGAACTGAACCGCGTCGATCGCAAGGAAATTCAAGCCTGGGCCGACCTCATCTTCGAGGCCTGGCAAAACGAAAAATTCGTGTTCGTCTTCGGCAACGGCGGCTCGGCCACCACGGCCACCCATATCAGCGAGGACTTGGGAAAGAGCACCCTGCGTCAGGACGATCTGAAAGACGAAACCAAAAAGCGATTGAAGATCCTCAGCCTCACCGACAACCTCGGCTGGATCCTGGCCCTGGGAAACGACGTCGGCTATGACCAAATCTTCGTGCAGCAATTGATGAACTACGGCCGCCCGGGCGACTTGACGATCGCCATCAGTGGATCCGGCAATAGCCCCAACGTGCTGGCGGCCGTTGATTGGGCCAATCGGCACGGGCTGAAGACCTTCGGGCTGACCGGCTACGACGGCGGAAAGCTACGCCGCATGCAACAAGCCGGCATGCATGTTCCCTTGAACGACATGGGCATGGTCGAAAGCATTCATTTGTGCCTGTTCCATTGGGTGCTCAACGACGTTTTCGCGCGGATCAACCACGAGGGCAGACACGAGGCTAGGGGGTCGGGGGTTGGAGGTTAGGATTTTCAGATCCTCGCGCCCGGTCTCAATGGCATCGATTCAGCTAACACATTCAATCCTCCAAAATGGAAACCGGCCGATAAAGGTGTTTCACTAATCCTAACTCCCAACCACTAACCACTTCCGCCATGTTCCTCGGCATCGAAATCGGCGGCACGAAGCTGCAGTTGGGCGTCGGCGCTGGCGACGGGGCCCTCGTGTCGCTCGATCGCTTCGAGGTCCGCCCACGATTTGGCGCAAAGGGCATTCTCGAACAGATCGAAGCTTCGGCCCGGGTGCTGATCGCACGGCACAACCTGTCGGCGATCGGCATCGGTTTTGGCGGGCCAATCGATCACGCGCGCGGCGTTGTGGTCAAAAGCCACCACGTCGAGGGCTGGGATCACTTCGCGTTGGTCGAATGGTGCCGGCGCGTGTTGCTTCGCCCGGCAAACTTGCAAAACGATTGCGACGCGGCCGGGTTGGCCGAGGCCCGTTTCGGGGCAGGGCGGGGGCGCAAGGTCGTATTGTTCGTCACCGTGGGCACCGGAATCGGCGGTGGGCTGATCGTCGACGGACAAATCTACCGCGGCAATGGCGCCGGAGCGGCGGAAGTCGGCCATCTGCGACCCGGTTTGCACGCGGATCGGCCCGACCAAACCGTCGAATCGCTGGCCAGCGGGTGGGGCATCGCCGCCGCGGCCCAGGCGCGCCTGAGCGATCCCATTTCTCACGCCTTCATTCCGCTCACGAGCGGCTTGAAGCGCACCGGACCCGACGACGTTCGCCAGCGGCTCATCGAAACCGAAGAGGCCGCGGAAGAATACACGGCCGATTTGTGGGATCGCTGCGACGGCAAGCTCGATCAATTGACGACGCTCATGGTCGCCCAAGCAGCCGCCGAAGGCAATGAAGTCGCGCGCGAAGTGCTCGCCCACGCGTGCCAGGCGCTCGGCTGGGGCATCGCGCAAGCCATTACGCTCGTCTCTCCCGAAGTCATTGTCATCGGTGGCGGCGTGTCGCTGATGGACGAAACGCTGTTTTTGCAACCCGTCCGCCAGGAAATCGATCGCTACGTCTTCCCGCCTTTGCTCGGCACCTATCAAATCGTGCCAGCCCAACTCGGCGAGCAGGTCGTCGTCCACGTGGCGCTAGCGGCTGCGGCGGACATTGCCGCGGATACCCCATCACCAGCGCGCGGCTAAGCTTGGACAAGGGGACAGTCCCATTTTGCTCCCCGACCATCCTGCGGATGGTGCCC
>JACQFF010000192.1 GCA_016200205.1 Planctomycetia bacterium | reverse complement strand
GGAAATCGGATCGTTTGCAAATCGGATCGTTTACCGAGTAAGCCCCCACGGGGCGACAGTCTATATCTTCAGTCCCAGACGTACCGTTCGTCCCACGGCACATCGTGCCGCCGCAGGAATTCGACAAACTCTTCCTGGAAATTGTGGCATAGGGAATCTCGTGCGTGACTTCGAGGGGGCCGTGCATCACGAACTGCCGCCCCGTGGGGGCTTGCGCGAAAGGGCGCTGGCCAACGTACCAGGGGCTTGCGCCGCTTGGCTATTGACTTTCGCCGCTTCGCGGCTGGCCGGCGGTCCTCCTTCGGCGGTCCGCGGCGCGGTTCGTTCAACAACAACTCGAACAACTTGCTCACCTCGAATCATCGGGTACTCGCTATCGCGTGCTAGCATGCAACCGTGCCGGACTGACATTGCCTGAAAATCGCGCCCGTCGCTATGATTCCGCCCTCGCATCAGGGCGCGCATCCATGACGCCTCGTTAGGCGAGCGAGCAGGGCCTAGGGCAAGGAAAGCAGCAATGGAATCCTCGACCGTGCTGGCGTTTCGCATATTTGTCATGCTGTCCTGCCTGATCGTGGTGCCAATGGCGGCCATCTTTGGCAGTGCTTTTCCCGACGTAGTGAAAAGCGTGCTGGTCGATCGGCTGGTTGCTTGGGGGACTGGGAAACCTTCCGAGACGGCCAAAACGGCCGCGGTCGGCGGCTTTGGCGAAGTCACGCCGGGGGGCAATTCGCCCCAGCCCGGCGCGAACAACTGGGAAGCTCCGCGCTGGGGCGCGCAAGGAGCCGCGGCCACCGCCGGACAATCTCAAGGCGCTTACCCAGCGCCCCTCGGAGTGATTCCCGCCGGCGCGGCGGTCGTCAACCCATCGACGGGCAACCAGTCAGCCAGTTTTGCCGCACCTGCCGATCCGCTGCGAGGCTCGCCGGGCAACTATCCCGTGCAGCGCGGGACGAGCGAGCCCCCATACGGCCATCCGGTTGCCGAGAATGGTCCGGGCGCATCGCAGTTCGGTCAACAGGCGAGGCCGCCGGCGGTGGCGGCCAATGATGGGATGGTGAGCCGCGCCGCCCAGCCGCTGGAACAGCCCGAACGGTTTACCGCGATGGAACGTCGCTTGCGTGAACAGGGAGCGACCTATTATCTGCTCGAAACGTGGGGAAATGAGGGAGAGTTGTACCGCTTCCACTGCAAAATGGCGATCGGCAACAACCCCAATTACACCCGGCATTTCGAGGCCACGGATCGCGACGCGTTGAAGGCCATGGCCCAGGTTCTCGAACGGGTTGAAGCCTGGCGTGCCGGCCGGTTGCAATAGGCGTCCGGGTTTTTTCGGACGATTCATAGGCGGGGCAGTATTTCAGGCCGCGCGGAATTCCCGAGCCCTCGATTTGTCGCCCCCGGGAGGGCCTTGCCAGTCGGGGCTCCTCTCGCTTAACTTTAGTTGTGCACGTGTTTTAGTCCACAGAACATCCGCGAGACAGACAGCCATTTTGCCACGTTCCCGAAAGTCTCGCCGTTCGCCGCCAGGGCAGTTGGGCAGCGTCACCCTTCGGTCTGGCCCGGCATTCGCTGAGCCCAATCGCTTGCAGCTGGCGGACCGAAAAGCGGGCCGGTGGCGGCTACGTTTGGCACCCCGAGCGCGGCCGACGACTCAAGTGCCCGACGCTTGGGCCCGCGACGAACGTGCCTCGCGGCTGGAGGCGGTCTTGTTCTTGGCCCGCGAGCCGCTCAACAGCCGAAAATTGGCTCAACTTGCTCACTTGGCGGACGGAACCGAAGCCCGTACATTGGTTCGCCGGCTCAACCGCTGGTATGACGACAGTGGAAGTGCTTTTCGGGCCGAAGAATTAGCCGGCGGATTTCAGTTGATGTCGCGTCCGAAATTCGGCCCGTGGCTGCGGCGATTGTACAATTCGCCGGGGGAAATTCGCCTCTCGGCGCCGGCACTGGAAACTTTGGCTGTCGTGGCGTATCGTCAACCCGTATTACGAGCTGAAATTGAAGCCATTCGCGGAGTGGATTGCGGTGAAATTCTGAGACAGTTGATGGACCGAGACCTGGTCCGAACCGCCGGCCGAGCCGCGGAACTTGGACGCCCTTATTGGTACGCTACGACAAAACGATTCTTGCAGGTTTTTGGACTGCGCCACCTGGAAGACTTGCCCCGGGCTGACTTGTTGCGAAACGCCCCGGCGACCCCCAAGGACCACCCGCCCGATCACAACCCCGAAAATGCAAACCTGCCCCCGGCAGGACTCAAGAGAATTTAATCCAACCCAGTGACAAGCGAAGACCAGGAGGAATCCGAACGTGATCACAACCGCCCTGCCTGAAGAAGCACTCCAAGAGCTACTCGACCTTACCGGCGCAATTCTCGTTGAGGAGTATCCAGGCGACGTACTGGCGAGCCCTCGCGCAGAAAGCGAAGAGATCGACGACGTGGACGAAGAGGAGGAAGAAGAAGAGGATGACGATGAAGAGGACGACGAAGAGGACGATCTCGAAGAGGATGAGTGGGAAGAAGTAGACGACGAGGATGAAGAGGAAGATGATGACGAAGAGGAAGACGATGACGAGGACTGGGATGAAGACGAGGACTGGGATGAGGATGATGACGACGACGATGAAGAGGAGGAGGAGGATTGGGAAGAAAAGGCAGACGACTGATTGACCGCGGGTCGATCAGCGTTCAGCAGGCCCCCGAGCCAGTGGGCCGCAGACGGGTCCGTTATCACGGGCCCGGCATCTTTCGTATGGGACCTTTTTTTGTGCCACGGCGCTTTCAGCGGAATAGCGTCGTCGTGCCGATCGCGTCAAGCAATCAATCTTTCAACTGGAAGAGTCGTTTTAGGGCATCCAGGAGTCCGTGCGGCGGACCTTTCTCCGCTTCGCTGCGCAATGATTCCAAGGGCGGATGCAAGAGCTTGTTGACAAGGCGGTCGAATGCCTGACCGATTTCGTCGCGGGCGTTGACGTCGAGATCGGGCAATTTGTTGAACAGCCGTCGTAGTTCATCTTCTTTCGGCTGCTGCCAGCCTTCGCGCAGCCGTTTGATGATCGGCGCCGTGGCCCGATGGTGTAAGTCGGCCATGAACCGGCTCGTCTCCTGCTCGACAATATGAATCGCCGCGGGGAGCTCCCGATCCCGATCGCGGCGGTTTTTTTGGCAGGCCGCTTGCAGGTCGTCGATCGAATAGAGGTACACGCCCAGCCGGTCGCCGATCGCCGCTTCGAAATCGCGTGGCAGGGCCAGGTCGAGAATAAACAGCGGCCGCTGGTAGCGCGCGGCTTCAATTTGCTTGTAGAGAGCCAACGTGACGACGGGCTCGCTAGCGCCTGTGGTGCCGATGATCAAGTCGGCCCACGCCAAATATCGCGGCAGTTGTTCCCAGGCCTCGGCCCGGCCTTGCCAGCGCTCGGCCAGTTGTTCGGCCCGCTCAAAACTGCGGTTGATGACGGTCACGTCGTGGGCGCCTTCGTGCTGCAAGTAGCGGAGCGTCTCTTCGCCCATCTCGCCGGCGCCGATCACGAGAATCTTCTTGTCGTCGAACCGCTCGAAGATTTGGCTGGCGAAATCGCCCACGGCGACACTCGGGATGCTGACGCGCCGTTGGTGCAGCGTGGTTTCGCTGGCCACACGTCGGGCGACGCGGACGGCGGTCTGAAAAATGCTATGCGTCAGCGGTCCGATGCTTTGGCGGTCCTTGGCCATTTCATAGGCCTGTTTGACCTGCGAGAGAATCTGCGGTTCGCCGACGACCATGCTGTCCAGGCTTGCCGCCACGGTGAACAGGTGCCGCACGGCGTCTTCGCCGGTGCGCTCGAACAGGTCGTCAAAAATCTCGAACATCGGCAGCCGATGGAAATCGGCCACGAATTGGGCGACCTGCTCGTGACTCGGCCCCAACTCGGGATCTTCGACCGCCGTATAGATTTCCACGCGATTGCACGTTGAGAGCAACACCGCTTCGACCTGCGGAAAGCGTTTTCGCAGCCCCTCGAGGGCCTCGCCGACTTGCACCGGACTGAACGCGAGCCGCTCGCGCACCGCGACGGACGAATGATGGTGGCTGCAGCCGATCATCTGGAGTTTCATGACCGGCCTCCAAGATCTGGCGCCGGTGCCGGCCGGTAAGCACAGCCAAAGTGTCCGTCACACCCAATTACCCCTCCTTGGACGGTGCTGGTCGTGTCGCTGGCGGTGTGACGCTTTTGTCCGCCGTGCTGGGTGTTGACCAGCAACAGGACCCCCAGCGTGACGACCAGAAACAGGAAGCTCACGACCGTCAGATAGGCCACCTTCCGCCCGCGGCGGGCCGGACGATAGACGGCATTAAAGACAGCCGCCGCCACGAGCCAGAAGAACATCAGAGCGGAACTCCAGATCACCGGATCGCTCCAGGGCAACTGACCCGTTTGACCGCGGTCGACGATGTTCAAAAGCATTCCCGCCATAAACCCGATCGCCACCATCAGGGCCGAAAAGATGATCACCCGGCTGTTGACCTTCTCGAGCCATTCCAAGCTGGGGAGCCGAAAGCCGGGCATCGGGGGCAGCTTGCGTTTCAGCCGATTCGCTTGCACCAGGTACATCAGCCCGGCCACGAATCCGACGATCACCGCCACGGTGCCGAGCAGGAGAAAGATTCCGTGCACCGCGCCCCACACGCGCGCCGCCGGGCCGGGCTCGAAGGGCGTCGGGTCGGCAAACGCAGCCGCTGCCACCAACCCCAACACCAGCGGCAGCATATACAGCCCCAGTGCCGCGCGGGGATAGTAGTAGCTCAAATACAAATACGCGCCCATGAGCAGCCAGGCCGCCACCAGACACCAGTCGAAGCTGCTGGAGAGCGGCGAGGCGGAGAATTCGACCGCGCGATAACCCAAATACAGCGTATGGGCCAGCACGCCGGCCAGCACGAACGAGAGCATCAGAATCTGCCGCACGCCACTCTGCGAAAACAGCTTCAGCACTTCCAGCACCCAGGCCACGCCGTAGCTGGTTGCGAAACATGTCAGACTGATGCCGGAAATCAGGGTTCCCATAATCGGTTTTGGCGTGATGCGGCGCGGCGGGTGCTGGTTTCCAATCGGAGCAACAAATAGCGGGATGCCATGGCTACCGAGGCTCAACCGAGCTGGCCGTGCTGGAGCGAGATCTCACATGCTCGCGAAGGCAGGAGCATGGCACCGGATCCAAACACCACCTACCGTTGTGCTACTCGTCGCTGTCGAGGCCGTATTCCTTCAGTTTTTTATGCAGCGTGTTGCGGTTGATGCCCAACTTGGTCGCGGCTTTGGTTTGCACGCTTTCGCAGGAGGTCATCACCTGGGCGATCAGTTCGCGTTCCACGCGATTGACGACTTTGGCGTGCAGGTTGTCCTCGTGCGGTCCGGCCGAGACGAGTCCTTGTTGCACCAACTCGTAGGTTAACGATTCCAAATCGGCCACTCGCGGCCGGCTCGCTGGGCGCGATTTGGGACCGCGCAACACCGCGTCGGGCAGCAGCTCGCAGGTGAGCTCGTCGCCGGCGGCCATGACCACCGCCCGTTCCACGTAGTTTTG
>JACQFF010000191.1 GCA_016200205.1 Planctomycetia bacterium | reverse complement strand
GTTGCCACGCGATCCGTTGGCGGCCGCGCACGCCCTGGCGAAGCTGATCGACCTGTGGGAGAAATTTTCCGAGGAGAACCCAGCGACCCCCGGGTTCCAGAGCGACCTGGCCGCTGCGTACAATATCGTCGCCGAGATGCAAGTAGAGTTTGGTCAACGGGACGAGGCGCTGGTTACGTTCGAGAGGGCCCGCGCCGGCTGGGACCGGTTGGCGCGCGATCACCCGACGGTTCCCGAATACCGAGCGGACCTCGCGCGAACCTGCGAGGCTCTGGCCTGGTTCCTGCCCCGGCCTGAGCGGTCGCAGGAGGCGGACGAAGCGGCCCGATCGGCTCTGGCACTGCGAGAACAATTGGCCAGCGAGTTTCCCGATGTGCCTCAGTACCGGTTGGACCGGGCGGAAAGCCTCAAAAACTTGGGCGATCAGGCGACTCGCGCCGGCCAACTCCAAGAGGCCGAGAAGGCCTACCGTCGGTCCGTGGGACTGTGTCGGGAGCTCGCCGACAAATTTCCGACTGTTGCGCTGTACGGAGAGAACCTGATTGTTTCTCAGAATGAATTGATCAAGCTTCTGGAATCGACCGGCCAGGTTTCAGACCAGCAGGCGGAGCAAAGCCGACTGCTGGCAATCGAGGCCATCGCTAAGCTTGCCAGAGCGTTTCCCACGGACGATTTTTTCCCCTTGCACCTCGCGCTGCGTTATCGCGATCTGGCCTTTTTCCTCGGGGACCACGGCCGCCCGAAGGACGCGATCGCTGCCTACCGCCAGGCAAAGCAGTTCTTGGAATCGTTGGCGAACGATCATCCCAGCCATTCGTACTATCTCTCGCTGCTTGCCAACGCAAATTTGGACTTGGGCGAACTTCTGGCCGGCAATCGTCAATTTGAAGAAGGAGAAAAGCTCTGCCGACGGGCGATCGATTTATTTGCCAAGCTGGTTGCCGAGTTTCCGGCGAACAAGGGGTACACCCGCGACTTGGAAGAATGCCGCCGGCGCATGGCCGCCGCGGTCATCGAAGGGAAATCGCCGAGCAACACGGACACGGTGCCCGAGAGCACGAAGTGACCCTTTCGTCGCGAGCGACTGTCACATCTCACCCGTTGGCGTGACCATTTCGCCGGGCTCGCCGCGATCAGTGGCGAAGCCCCGATTGTTGAGTGGGCGGTCGGTCGAGCAGGCCGCCGAGACGGTTGGCTCCTCGCGCGCAACCGCCTATTGGCACCGGAATTATGCGCGGGCCTGGCTCCGAGGCGAGGTACAGCGCAGGAGCGACTCGACAGAAATTTGAAGAAATTCCTCGATTTCGTGAGACGAATCGGTGCGGACGTCGCATGTACTGGTGGAGCATTCGGGCAAGCCGAGAACGCACACGCTCTCCGAAGAGGCGCATGTCGTTCCAGGCACAGACGGGCCGATGGGCAAGATGATTCAGTCCGGGCGATAGCGGCGGGGCGGCTACCAGCTTCGGCTTCGCCAAGCGCTCAGCGACCCCCCCGACTCACCCAGGAGTGATTTCCGAAAATCGGTGCCTTGGCATGGCGCATTTGTCCTCTCAACGGGGCATTAATAATCAGCCAACGGGCTTTGGATCACACAGCACGGTCCCTAAATCGGGAGTGGATCATGAGGAATCAAAAAAATCAACAGGTCGGGCTGCCCCCGAATTGGTGCGCCTATGCTTGCTCAAGCAAATGCGCATCATCCGTCATCTGCCCGGCCCTGATCTTGGCGCTGCTGGTGGTCGGACTCTGCCTTGCTCCGCCATGCCAAGCCGGAGCAATGTACGGGGCCGGTTACGAGGGTTCCTCTACTTCATTTCCGTTTCCCGGAGATGGAACTCAGAATTCACCAACTCCCGTCGAATTCACGGTCTCAGGATCATCTATGGTTCCGGGGGCGGCCTCGTCAGATCTCTCTTTTAGCGCGCTGGGCAACGCTCAGCACGGGTTTCTCGGAGCCAATGGCAGGGTGGATATGATATTGACGTCCGGTCCTTTCTTCAGGTCGGAGTCCCTCGACGCCGAGGGTTTTTCGAGCTTTACGATCGACGACGTCGTCATCACCGGCGGCGTATCGGGCAGTCATGTCTCGGCCTCTTTCAATCTGCAACTCAACGGGACGCTTTCTGCCTCGGGGAGCGGTAATGACTTCGCTGCTTCCGCAAATGTGACTATTGGGGGCAACGTGGCGGGTGTAGGCTTCCCAGGGTCCATGAGTATCTTGCAATCGTCCACTTCAGCCACACCTTCGGCTTCCCGACGTCCGGCCCGGTGTTCAACCTGCCGGACGGGTTCACCGCCAACTCCCCCGAAGGGCAGATCGCAAACAACAATTTCGTGCCCGAACCGTCAACTCTCGCCCTGGCGGCGATCGGCTTGGGGCTGGTCGCTTGTTATCGGCGTCGGACCGCGCGTCCGTAATTCGGCTGCGCATGATTCGTCGTCGATAGCCGCGAGGCGGAATCGCCGCTTGCTGATCCTCGACTCGATCCAACCGAGGACGAACGTTTCGTGGCCCGTCAAGAAAACCTCAACATGGCGATTACGATGCCGATTTGCGAGGGCCGCTAGAGAGCGTTTGGAGCAAAGGGCCGACGCTCTTCATTGCCGGACAGCGTTCCCCGACAATATTCCGTCAGAAGACGTTAAACTATCCCCGACAGGGCTCGAACCTGTAACCTTCGGCTTCGGAGGCCGACGCTCTATCCAATTGGGCTACGGGGACTTAATGCCGATCCCTTGATCCAGACCGCTTCTTGAACGGCTCAAAAGGGGATTGCAGCTAAATTGTGGCGGACGATCAACCGCCACGTCCCGAATTGTAACCCAATCGTCAGCCGGTGAAAGAGGGGCGAAGCACACCGTCACGCCAGGTGGTTCTGGACTCTACGGCGCGACAGAGGACTCCTCGGCAAACACCATGCCGGTGCCGCCCATGGAACCGGTGCCGCAGGTCGGCGTGGCAAAGCTGCCGATGCCCAGCGTGTTGGCGCCGTTGGTGATCGTCATTTGTCCGACACCTGTGGTGGCGTCGGGGCCGCTGGTGTTGGCAGGCGGAACTATAACGTTGTTGACCAGGCCGATCCCGCCCACAAGACCGTTGACCGCCAGCGGTCCGAAACTTCCCACCGCGATGCCTGAACTCACTGCGTTGGCGGCCACGGTGCCTGGAAGTCCGGCGCCTTCGAACGCGCTGTTGCCCGGCAAACCGTTGGCTGAAAGCAGGGCGCGCGACTCCAATTCTTCGACGGCAAGTCGCGTCACGATGGTGCTCATTCGGTCGATCGGTTGGCACGTCCTTATTGAGTCCTCAGTGAATAACGGAATAAGGCCGACCAACGGAAGGCCCGGAATATGGGCCCTTTTGCCTGGAACGCAAATTCCATTAATTTCATGGAAGGGATCAATAAAACTCACCGCTCCGGCGGCTTGGGCATTGGTCGGTCGGGGCAGGGGTGCTGCCACGGCAATTTGCTCGCGGACCATTCGCCTTTGGCGTCGTGCGCCAACTCGACGTACTTGCGCGCCAGATCGAGTACGGCGTCGTCGCTTTTGTCGATGCGCTGGTCGAGCCAAGCACCTTCGACGCCCGGCTTGGCGACCACAATCGCGGCGGAGTGTCGTCCGCGATGATCGCCGCCAGCGCAATCGGCGGCCACGAGCGCGGCCATCAGCCGATCGGCCAAACTCCCGTTGGTGATTTCGAATGCGCGAGCCATTGCGGTGAGGACTTCACTACCCGAGAGGGTATTGCCTTGGCACGCATAAAAGCGTCCGCTCATCGAGCCCCACCACAGACTTTCCGGCGGTGCCTGGGACGGATTGTGATTCGCGGTGCGTCCTTGACGGTCAATCACCGCCAATTGACGCTGGCCCGCCCGGGGATCGTCTCGCAGCAGTTCCACGAGCACTTCCTCCGGCAGTTTGCCGCGTTCGAGCAATTCCAAGGCCGGCGGACCCCAGGGCGGATTGTGATAGTGCTGCGTGCAAAAAGCCCCCACGCCGGCGCGCACAAAGGGCACCACCGATCCCACCGCCGGAAATTTGCTGGCCACCGCGGCTCCGCAAACCCCAGTTTCGGGCTCCACGGCCACGATCGAAAACGTGCCGCTGACGCCAATATTGGCGGTTGGGGGAATTGCTCCCCGTAGCTCGCCAACCTCACGCCGCGCAGGCTTCGGCGTGTCCGACGGTTCGGTTCGACCGCAACCACCAAAACACAAGCCCACGGCCAAAAAAAGCATCATCCGTCGGCAAAACGTCGTGCCCCGCATCGGTGCACCATCACGTATCCGGTTTACTGTCGGCCGGGAAACCCTCCAAACCGGCCTGTCCGTCTGTTAAGGTAGTAAATCGGAAAGTGTCCAGGTAGCCGATATTCAACTGATTCCGGAAAAAACAAAATGCGCGTTTTGATTCAACTTGCGTGTTTGGTGTTGTTGATGTTCACATCGACCGCGCCCGCCGAGGCCGCGGATCGAAATTCGGCCAACCCCGCTGGGCCGATGGGCGAATTGCCGCACGGACTGGATGGACAGGCGCTCAACCTCGATTTCGAAACAGGAACGCTCGACGATTGGGCGGCCGCCGGCGACGCCTTTGCCGGTCAGCCGGTCAAGGGAGACACCGTCACGGCGCGTGGCCGGGGGATGCCCAGCGACCACGTGGGACAGTTCTGGATTGGCGGCTATGAAGTCTCCCACAGCGACGTCCCGCAAGGGACTCTCACTTCCGCGCCGTTCAACGTGACACAACCGTACGCCAGCTTTCGCATCGCCGGCGGTTCGGGGCACGAGACCCGCGTGGAACTGGTGCGCCGCGACAACAATCGAGTGATCTTCGAGCGTTCCGGCGATAATACCGAAACCCTCAAGGCGGTGGTCGTCGATTTGCGACCCTTCGCGGGCCAAGAAATCTTCATCCGTCTGGTCGACGCCAGCAATGGCGGCTGGGGGCACATTAGTTTCGACGACTTCAAGTTGTACGCAATCAAGCCGTCATTTCCCAATGCCGCCAGCGCGCTGGAGCCAGACGAATATCCTTTCGCCGGTTTGCCGCCCGAGGAAGCGGCCCGGCAAATGGTCGTGCCGGAAGGTTTTAGAGTCGTGCTCGCGGCCGGCGAGCCCGACGTCAAGCAGCCGATTGCGATGGCAATGGACGATCGTGGCCGGCTGTGGGTCGCCGAGGCTTACACCTACCCGATCCGCGCTCCCGAGGGGCAAGGCAAAGATCGGATTCTGATTTTCGAGGATGCCGATGGCGACGGCCGGTTCGAAAGCCGAAAAGTTTTTCTCGAAGGGCTGAACCTGGTGAGCGGGCTCGAAGTCGGATTTGGCGGAGTGTGGATTGGAGCCGCGCCGTATCTGTTGTTCGTGCCCGATCGCAACGGCGACGACCAGCCCGACGGCCCGGCCGAAATCCTGCTCGACGGCTGGGGCTATCACGACACGCACGAAACGCTCAACTCGTTCATCTGGGGTCCCGATGGCTGGCTCTATGGTTGTCATGGCGTCTTCACGTATTCGACGGTTGGCAAACCGGGGACGCCTAATAATGCGCGAACGCCGATCAATGCCGGCATTTGGCGCTATCACCCCACGCGGCACGTGTTCGAAGTCTTTGCCCAGGGGACGAGCAATCCCTGGGGAGTCGATTTCAACGACCTGGGACAGTCATTTTGCACGGCCTGCGTCATCCCACACCTGTACCACATCATTCAAGGCGGCCGCTACCAGCGGCAAGCCGGCGAGCATTTCAATCGCCACACTTACGACGATATCAAAACCATCGCCGTGCATCGGCATTGGATCGGCGACACGCCCCACGCGGGCAACAACCGATCGGACGCCGCCGGCGGCGGGCATGCCCACGCCGGCGCGATGATCTATTTGGGGGGCAGTTGGCCCGAAAAGTATCGCAACCAGATTTTCATGAACAACATTCACGGCCAGCGGCTCAACGAAGAACTGCTTTCGGCCAAGGGTTCGGGTTATGAGGGCAATCGGGCCCCCGACTTCTGTCTCACGCGCGATCGCTGGTCGCAGATCATCAACCTGCAATACGGACCCGATGGCCAGGTCTACATGATCGACTGGTACGATGCCAACGCCTGCCATCATCGCGATCCCAACGGCCACGACCGCACCAACGGCCGCATTTTCAAAATCTCGTATCAAAATGCCAGGCCAGCGCGCGTCGACCTGCAGAAGCTGACCGATGACGAATTGATCGAATTCCAATTGAACGAGAACGACTGGTACGTGCGGCACGCCCGACGCATTCTGCAAGAGCGAGGGCCGAAGCCGGCAGTACACCAGAAACTGGCCACCATGGCGCTCAATCACCCCGACGATACCCGACGGCTGCGGGCGCTCTTGGCCTTGCACGTCACCGGCGGACTGGACGAAAAGCAGGCCTTGCTGAATCTACAAAACAGCCAGCCACACATCCGCGCTTGGACGATTCAACTGATTCGCGAAGATCCGCAGCGAGAAATCTCGCCCGCAATGCTGGAAATTTTTCGAGTTCTCGCGCAACAGGATCATTCGCCGGTCGTCCGTTTGTATCTGACTTCCGCGTTGCAGCGGATGCCGCTGGATGCGCGGTGGCCGATCCTGTCGGCCTTGTTGGCGCACTCGGAAGATGCGGGTGACCACAACTTGCCGCTGATGCTGTGGTACGCGGCCGAGCCGTTGGCGGAACAGAATACCGAGCGAGCGCTCAATCTGGCCGCTGACGGAAAAATTCCGCTCGTGTTCGCGTTCATGGTTCGCCGCATCGCGAAAATCGGCACGCCGGCCGCTCTCGACGTTTTGACGGCCAAGCTTGAAAGAGTCACACAGCCCGACTCGCAATTGGCGAGGCTCACGGCAATCAATGAAGGACTGAAAGGCCGGCGGCAAGTCCCCATGCCCAAGGCGTGGGCGGCGGCGTCCGCCAAGTTGATGCACAGCCCCAACACCGAAGTAAGCGCGCAAGCCACGGCGTTGGCGCTGACTTTCGGCGACCCGGCGGCGCTAGTGAAGTTGCGCGGCGTGTTGGTAAATGGAAAAGCTCAAGTGGCCGAGCGACGAGCGGCCCTCGACGCCTTGGTGTCGATCCGCGATCCTCAGTTGGCCCCGTCGTTGCAGGCGCTTATTGAAATTCCGCAATTGCGCTCTCCGGCGCTGCGTGGACTGGCGGGCTACGATCATGCCGACACGCCCGCACGCATCCTGGCTGCCTATCCCCAATTCGGCCTGGAAGAAAAACGCGATGCCCTTAACACCCTGTCGGCCCGCGTCAACTATGCCACGACGCTGCTGGCGGCGGTGGGCGAAAAGACAATTCCCGCTACCGATCTGTCGGCCGACCTGGTACGCCAGCTGCGAAATCACAAGAACGCGGGCATCGACGCGGCCATTTCGAAATATTGGGGCACGGCCCGCGACTCGACCGCGGAAAAAGCCCAACTGATCGCCAAGTACACGCAACTGGTGCGCAAAAACTCGCTCGGCCCGCTCGATCCCTCGCTGGGTCGGGCGTTGTTCGCCAAAACGTGCCAGCAATGCCACACGCTTTTCGGCGTGGGCGGAAAAATCGGGCCGGAGCTGACCGGCTCGAATCGGGCGAACCTCGAATATCTGCTAGCGAACATCGTCGATCCCGGCGCCGTGATGGCCAAGGAATATCAGCCGAGCGTCATCGTGACCTCCGACGTGCGAGTCATTACCGGCATCGTCCGCCAGCAAGACGCCGACGCACTGTCGGTGCAAACGGCCAATGAATTGATCACGGTGCCGCGCGGCGAAATCGACGAGATTCAACTCAGCCGGCAATCGATGATGCCCGATGACCAGCTCAAACCGTTTTCCGACGCCGAAGTCCGCGCGCTGGTCGCCTATCTGGCGGGCTCCGCGCAAGTGCCGATGCTGGCCACGGCCGACAACGTGAAGAGTTTTTTCAGCGGCCGCGATCTCGCCGGCTGGCAAGGCGATATGTCGCTGTGGAGCGTCGAGGACGGCCAGATCGTGGGCCGCACGCGGGGACTCAAAGAAAACGAGTTTCTCCGCAATGAACTGCTGTTCGGCGATTTCCGCTTGCGCGTGAACGTCCAGCTTGTCGATAACCAAGGCAACAGCGGCATTCAATTCCGAAGCGAACCGTTGGCCGATGGCCTGGTGAAAGGTTATCAAGCCGACATCGGGCCCGACTGGTGGGGCAAGCTCTACGAAGAACACGGCCGCGGCCTGCTGTCGACCAAATCCGGCGAGCCGTTCTTGAAACCCGGCTGGAACACCTATGAAGTCCAAGCCATTGGCAGCAAGATCAAGACCTGGCTCAACGGCCAGCCGTGTGTCGACTTGGAAGACATCGGCGGCGCCAAGCGCGGCATTTTTGCTTTGCAACTCCACTCCGGCGGCGCCACCGAAGTGCGATTCAAAGATTTTCAGATTGAGTTGGAGCCGAAAACGGATTGACTCGAAGTAGCAATTCCGAGTGGGACGCGGCTTGACGTTAAATCGATGCTGCGGAAGATTACGGTGGGGATCTGGGCGATTGTGCGCAGGCCGAACTGTTTCGAGCACTAGTGCCCCGGCCGATCGCCCACCACATTCCAAAGCAACACGAAGCTTCAGCCTGCGGCACTCGACGGCAAATGCTCGGGTACTTGCCGAAAGGAAGGACCGACCGAACCGATGGACTTGATCGCTTGTCATGACAGTAATTGACTGGCATTCAGTTGGCACTGGTAATTTGCAGGCGGAGACTAAACAGTCTAGCGCGAGGATTTATCATGGAACTCTTTCTTATTGACCAAATCGCGTTGGACGAAGTGACGAGAGCCCTGCTGAATGACGTCGACCAAACCGCGCGAAAAGTGAACGAATTGCGCCCGTTGGCTCCTGAGATAATCGAAAGGGTACAACGTGATCTCTTGGGAGAACGTGTTTACAGCAGCAACGCCATCGAAGGAAACACGTTTAACTTAGGAGAAACAATCGAGACGCTGCGAGCCGGCCACATAGACGCAGGCAGAAAACGGGAGGCAACAGAGGTAATCAACCTCGGAAAGGCAATCGAACACATTCAGGCAAATCTGTTGAAGTCATGTGAGCCGTACAGCGTTGATTCATTTCTAGGGTTGCACAGGCTCCTACTTCAAGGGATCAATGACAACTGGGCAGGACAAATCAGAACCCAGCAGGTTCTGATTCGCGGGGCGAAGCACCAACCGCCCGATCATAAGTACGTTGTTGGAATGATCGAACAGTTCTTCGAACGTTTAACGCATACTCAAGATGCTAACGTAATCCTACTGGCAACATGGGCTCACTGGACCATCGCCCGCATTCATCCGTTCATGGACGGCAACGGTCGAATGGCTCGCCTTTGGCAGGATCTCGTTTTATTTCGAGGCCGCTTAACCTGCGCCATCATCCCACCGGAAACCAAAACGGAATATCTAGAATCCTTGGCGGCGGCTGACGAGGGCGACTTTAACCCTCTCGCTCAGCTTGTAACACGCCGCGTCGCATCAACTCTTGACAAGTTCCTAAGCGCACAGAAAGAGGCCGATGCAATGAGTCAGTGGGCTCAGGCCGTCATTGGTGAATCCAGCGCACGCGCAGCCGAAAAACGAAAACTGGCCTACATTCGTTGGTCAAGAAAGATGGAAGAGCTTCGCTACGAGTTCGAGCGATGCGCTTCAACTGTCACTCACGCCTCGACAGAGATCGAGGTCCAGGTGGTCCCCTACGTCATCATCGATCAGGGGGCTTGGGAAAACATTAGAGCTGGCTTGTCAGCCCCCAAAACATGGTTCTTCAAGCTCAATTTTCGGCGCGAGGGAAGGTACCTGAATTACTTCTTCTTTTTCGGAAAACACTATTGGTCCGAACTCGACAGCGATCGAGAGCGTTCTGAACCGCGCGTATGCCTGCTTATCAGTGAACAAGAAGATAGGGAAGGGAAGCAGGATGCAAGGCGACTTGACCAGTTTTCCACACCGCTGTCGATTCGCCACATCTTTGTCGCTGACGACAAGTTCGTGCGAGTACGAATTGATCCTGATCAACAAAAAAACGTGGATGAACAGCAAAAAGAGGTGTATGATAGATCGGTCGAAGCTACCACCATCGCCCAGGAATTCATTCGCGATGTTCTTCTGCTGAGAATGCCGTGATGATGGACGCGCGGCTGGCGTGTCGGCTCAGATCTCCACCAGCATTCGCATCGGCTGCTCGATGACTTCCTTGATGCGCTTCAGGCAGGTCACGGCTCCCTGGCCGTCGACGATGCGATGGTCGTAGGTCAAGGCGACATACATCATCGGACGGATCACGACCTGGTTGTCGCGGGCGACGGGGCGATCCTGAATCGCGTGCAGCCCCAAGATGCCGCTTTGCGGCGGATTGACGATCGGCATCGACAACATCGAGCCGTACACGCCGCCGTTTGAGATCGTAAAAGTGCCGCCTTGCAGTTCTTCGAGTTGCAAACTGTTTTCCCGCGCCCGATGGGCCAGATCGGCGATGGTCATTTCGATTTCGGCGAAGCTCATCCGATCGGCGTCGCGCAGCACCGGCACCACGAGCCCCTTGCCGCCGCCGACCGCAATGCCGATGTCAAAATAGTTGTGATACACGATGTCGGCGCCGCGAATCTCGGCGTTGACCTGCGGCACCAGTTTTAAGGCATCGATGGCCGCTTTGACGAAAAACGACATGAAACCCAGCTTGATGCCATACTTCTCCAGGAAGAGTTGCTTCTGTTCGTTGCGCAGCGCGATCACCGCCGACATGTCGATTTCGTTGAACGTGGTCAACAGGGCCGCCGCGTGCTGCGCTTCGACCAGCCGCTCGGCGATCCGGCGGCGGATCGGGCTCATCGGCACCGCTTCTTCCTCGCGCCCATCGCGCGCAGGTGAGGGAGCCGGCGCCGGCGGTTTGGGCTTTGCCTTTTGCATCTCGCGCCCACGCGGGATCGCGCGCGGCACTTCCGGACTGATGACGAGGCCCTGATCACCTTGGGCCGCCGGCTCGGCCGCGGGTTTAGCGCGATCCACTACCGCGGGCGCCGGCTCGGCCGCGGGACGAGGCGCCGCGGTTCTATGCGCGGCCTCAGGCCTGACCTTCATGGGCGTCTGAATGGTTTGGGCAGCTTGCGCCTGGGCGGCTGCCGCGGCCTGCTCATCACGCTTCGCCGCCGCAGTCGCCTGGCCCTCGGCGACGGGCTCCATGAAACCAATGACTTCACCCACGGCGGCCGTCTCGCCGGTGCGCTTGAGCACTTTGGAAATCGTGCCCGACACAGGCGCCGAGATCTCGACCGTGGCCTTGTCCGTCTCGATCTCGACCAGGTTTTCGTCCTTGTCGGCGCTTTGGCCCTCGCCTTTGAGCCACTGGCCAATTTGGACTTCGCTGATCGATTCGCCCACGGCGGGCACTTTCAGTTCAATAGCCATAGCGAGCGACTTCCCCCTGATGGGCACAACTGAGTAGTCCCTCTTCGTTTGAGAGAGGGCCGCACGTGAGGGCTTCATACGTCGTCGATTTCCCTCACCCTCACCCTCTCCCAAAGGGAGAGGGGACCGCACAAAACATCTTTTAAGTCCAAAATCAAATGCAGCCGAACGCCTGCATAAGCAGCTCTTTCTGTTCCATTCGGTGACTGCTGGCCGAGCCGGTTGCCGGACTCGGCGACGCGCGACGATAGATGCCCGAAAACGGCAGCCGATCGAACAGTTCGCCGCCGAAGCGGGCCAACAAAAACCGCCAGGCCCCCATGTTCTCCGGCTCTTCTTGCACCCAGTATACCGGAGTTCCATCCTTGTAGCGGGCCAGCGCCAGCCTGAGCGGCTCCATCGGCGGCGGATAAAGCTGTTGCAGGCGTACGATCGCCACGTCCTGGCGGCCCAAATCTTCGCGTTCCTTCTCCAGTTCGTAATAAAGCTTGCCCGAGCACAACAACACGCCGTCCACGCCCGGACGGTTTTCGAGCACGTCGGGTATCACCTTGTCGAACCGCCCGCTGGCGCATTCGTCCAATGTCGAAACGGCCTTGGGATGCCGCAACAGGCTTTTGGGCGTCATGATCACCAGCGGCTTGCGCCACGGCCGCAACACCTGGCGACGGAGGGCATGAAAATACTGGGCCGGCGTGGTCGGGTTGATAATCTGCATGTTACTCTCGGCCGCCAGCTCGAGGAATCGCTCCAGCCGCGCCGAAGAGTGCTCAGGACCCATGCCCTCAAAACCGTGCGGCAAGAGCAACACCAAACCACTCAGCCGCCGCCATTTTGTCTCCGCGCTGGCGATGAATTGGTCGACGATCACTTGGGCGACGTTCACGAAATCGCCAAACTGCGCCTCCCACAGCACCAATCCATTCGGGCAGTCCATGCTGTAGCCGTACTCGAATCCAAGCACGCCGGCTTCCGACAGCGGACTATTCACGATCTCGACGGGCGCTTGGCCCTTGCTGATGTGAGCAAGTGGCGTGTAGCGGTGGCCGTCGCTGTAATCGTGCAGCACGGCATGGCGTTGGCTGAATGTGCCGCGCGAGCTATCCTGGCCGCTTAAGCGGACGCGGTATCCGGCCTCGGCCAGGCTGGCCAGCGCCAGCGATTCGCCGGCCGCCCAATCCAACGGCCGCTCGCCCCGGGCCATTTCGCGACGCGTTTCGAGAAATCGCTCGATTTTCGGGTGCGGATGAAAATCGGCCGGCAGCCGGGTTTGGATTTCGAGCAATTCGGCCAGCCGCCCCGCGTCCATCGCGGTCTCAACTTCCTTTACATCCACATCACGGCCGCCGACATAGCCCTTCCACACGCCCGGATGCGCTGGCGTGCGAGCCACATATTCATCGCTGCGGGCCACGGACAACTCTTCGTCGAGTTGCTTGGTCTCCTGGCGGGCTATCCGTTCGGCTTCTTCCCGCGTGATCTCGCCCAAGCCGAGCAGCCGATCGAGATAGCTGTCGCGGACGCTCTTTCGCTTCTCGATCGCGCGATACAACACCGGATGCGTGAAGGCCGGCTCATCGCTCTCGTTGTGACCGCGCCGACGGTAGCAGTACATGTCGATGACGACGTCGCGCTTGAACTCGTGGCGAAAGTCCATCGCCAATCGAACCACCTGGGCGACCGCCTCGGGATCTTCGCCGTTGACGTGGAAGATCGGGATTTGCAACATTTTGGCCACGTCGGTGGCATACGTGCTCGAACGGCCTTCGGAAGGCGAAGTGACGAAACCGATCTGGTTGTTGACGACCACGTGGATCGTGCCGCCGGTCTTGTATCCCTCCAACTGGCTCAGATTGAAGGTTTCTTGCACCACGCCCTCGCCGGCAAACGCCGCGTCGCCGTGGATCACCAGCGTCATGATCTGCTCGCGCTTTGTGTCCCCAACCCGATCCTGCTTGGCGCGCACGCGGCCGATGGCGACCGGGCTGACAAACTCCAAGTGGCTGGGGTTGAAGCACAGCGACAAATGCACCTTGTGCCGCGCCGCCGTGACCCAATCGCTGCTGTAGCCGACGTGATACTTGACGTCGCCGCGGCCCAGGTGCAGCTTGGGATCGATG
>JACQFF010000056.1 GCA_016200205.1 Planctomycetia bacterium | reverse complement strand
GTTGTTTTTGAGAGGTTCGAAATAGGAAGTCTTGCTGTTGGCCAGAAGATCGTCCCAGCGCTCGTATTGAACCAGCACGTCGATTAATCGCGCACGGCCGAAGTTGGCGCTGGCGCCGTTTTTGTCGAGCGTGTTGTACTTGGGGTGCCTGGGCAATTCGATCATATTGGTGGCCAGGTCGATGGCGTCGTGCACGCGGCCCAAAAACGCCAGATTGCGAATCAACCATTCGTTGTTATGGGCGTAATTGTGAATCTGATCGGGCAATACGCCGTCGCGCATCATGTGCGCGTGGTCGACGCGGGCCGACGCCTCTTGTTGCCAGGCCGCGTCGGCGTAGCGATGCAGCTTGGAATAGGTATGCCCGGGCATGTGCCACATGTGGGCGATACCTGGCGAAGCTTGTCCATTTAACGAAGCGGATACCAGCGCCCGCGCCGGCTTTTCATCGTCCCACAAATGAATTCGATAGTGGTGTGCCGGGTGCATCGGCTGGGCCTGGAACACTTGCTCCAAAAGAGCGTCGACGGCTTGATGGCTGGAAATCGGCAGTTGCCGTTTGGGTTCGGTCATCCAACTGCCGTTCTTCCAGATTTGCAGGGCTAGAAACGCTTTAGCTTCCACGTCGTTGGGATTGTCCTGCACCAGGGCTTCCAAATCGCGCACGTACTTGCGGCGCCGCTCCGTGGTGTCGGAGCCCGCGTAAGACGCGGCTAAGGCTTCGATCCAAGCTCTTTCGCGCAGGCTGGCGGCGGCTTTTTTTTGCACGGCTATTTCGATCAGACCCTTGGCCCGCTTTTCGTTGTTCGCATTGGCCATCGCGACACCCCAATAGGCCATGGCACAATTGGGGTCGAGCGCCGCGACCTGGCGGAATGACCGCTCGGCTTCGAAGTACCAAAACCCGTGCAGTTGTCCAACACCCTGATCGAAGAATTGCTGGGCCATCGGCACTTTGGTAGTGACGAGAAAGTGGACGTCACCGGTGCCCGGCATCAAGTAAGCTTTTTGACGGGGCCCTTCGTCAAAGGCCTCGCCGTGCAGCGAGTGGCCAGGGAGCGTCGCGGCAGTTTGGGTTTGATTCGGCCCGGGGCTCGCCGCGGGCTTCACTTCAGCTTCAGCGGCAAAACAGCGGCCAGCGGAAAAGACCACGATTGCGCTGACGACCAGCAGGCCGCGAATCTTTGTCGACATGGAATCCTCGAGGCAAGAGGAAGTTAGTATGGTTCAACCTTAGCGAGCCCCGAGTGCGATTGCAACGCGCGCGAGGCTGGAGGCTGGAGGCCGGAGGCGATAGTCGGTAGGCTAAAGGATGTGCGGACCCGTGTCCTCTTGTCTGCCGTCTCCGGTCTACAGCCTACAGCCTCATGAGCGTTCTGGATCGCTTTCGATTGGATGGGAAACGACTGCTGATCACCGGCGGCAGTCGGGGCTTGGGCCGGGAAATGGCTTTGGCGATTGCCGAGGCGGGGGCGGACGTCGTCTTGGTGGCGCGCGACGCGGCCAGTTTGGAAGCCACGACCGACGACATTCGACGGCTGGGCCGGCAGGCTTTCGCCATGCAGGCCGACGTCAGTCAACCCGAAGTGTGCCAAACGACCTGCGAGCAGGCCTGGCGCGACTACGGACCGATCGATATCCTGGTCAACAATGTGGGCGGCCGCCGGTTCAATATACCCACAGCTCAACTGCCCCTGGAAAAGTGGCGGGAAATCATCGATCTGAATCTGACCAACACGCTGGTCTGCACGAAAACGATCGGCGGCTCGATGATCGCGCGCGGGCGAGGCGGCCGGATTATCAACGTCGCTTCCATTTCGGGGCTGATCGTCAACCGAGGAATCGGCGGGCGGGCCTACGAGACCTCGAAAGCCGCCGTGATTCAGTTCACCAAGTGCGCCGCCGCGGACTGGGCACCGCACAACGTGACCGTGAACGCCATCTGTCCGGGCTTCTTCATGACCGAGCCCAACTTGCGATGGTCCCGCGAGCATCCGAAGTTGCTGGAAATGTACAAGGACCAGATCCCGATGGGCGACTTCGGCCAGGCCGAAGACCTCGGGCCCTTGGCCGTCTATCTGGCCAGCGACGCCGCTCGGTACGTCACCGGAGCGTCGATCGTGATCGACGGCGGATATACGCTGTGGTAGAACCCCACAACACGTTCCACTCAGCCCATCAGCTGCGCGGGAGCATGCCAAAAGGTGCTGGCCCGATTCCCAACTGGAATTCTTTTTGGTGAAGAAGTTGGAGGTTGAGGATTTGTAGGATAAGATTGATTTTATGAGCACTTCTCCTGATCAAGTCAGTCTAACGACCGAGCAGCGGAAATACCTGGCGCGCGTAGCCGACGCAACCGGACGGCCGTGGGCCGATATCTTGGCAGAGGCACTGTCGTTGCTTCGCCGGGTCAAGCTTTCTGATAGCGCCAATGGCGAATCGGTTTATGATGCGATGGTCCGGCTTGGGCTGTTGGGGTCGGTGAAGGGGTGCCCGCCCGACTTGAGCACGAACCCGAAATCTTCGGGTCATGGGTTTATCTCATGAATAATGCGGACTGGGAACAGCCTGGAGGATACCCAGCCCACCATGCTCCCTTTGAGGGCGCGCTGTTCCTGTTGGCGCTCGGCAGTCCATTCGTTGCCTATGAGGCTCGGCTTGGCCGCAACCGACTTGGACTCGCCTTTGGCATTTGTGTTTTCCTGTTCGCCACCCACGGGTTGGTCGTCGTAACCCTTTTTCCCTGACGGCGCGCCAAAACGTACCACTACCCGCCGGCCGGCCGCTGGATTTTCGTGATCGGAGCAAATTAGAATGGGCCGAGACTGTGCCGGCTGAACGGCCGCTCGCTCGATCTCGCGTCAACATCTATCGGAGCAACACCATGAAGTCTCGGCCGCGCCATACTTTGACATTTCTCATCGCCGTCGCCGCGTCGTCCTTTTGTCTTGCGCCCGGCGCCCGCGCCGAAGGCGACGACGGAAAACTGCGGATCATTTGCTTCGGAGCCCATCCGGACGACGCCGAATATAAGGCCGGCGGCGTGGCGGCCAAATGGGCGGCGCTGGGCCATCACGTAAAATTCGTCTCCGTCACGAACGGTGATATCGGGCATTGGCAAATCGCGGGCGGGCCCTTGGCCCAAAGGCGCACGGCCGAAGTAAAGCAAGCGGCCAAAATCCTGGGCATCGAAACCGAAGTGCTCGATATTCACGACGGCGAGTTGCTGCCGACCTTGGATAACCGCCGCACGATTACGCGGCTGATCCGCCAGTGGAAAGCCGACATCGTCATGTCTCACCGGCCGAACGACTATCATCCCGACCACCGCTACACGGGCGTCCTGGTCCAGGATGCGGCGTATATGGTAACCGTGCCGTTTATCTGCCCCGACACGCCGCCGCTGACGAGCAATCCCGTGTTTTTCTTTTATTCCGACGGTTTTCAAAAGCCCAATTCGTTCACGCCCGACGTGGCCGTGTCGATTGACGAGACGTTCGACAAGAAAATCGACGCTGTCGGTGCCCTGCCCTCGCAAGTCTACGAAGGGGGCGCGACGGGCTCGGAAGCCTTCCTGAAGGATATTCCCAAAGACGCGGCCGAACGGCGGGCCTGGACCATCGAAAACCACGGCAAGCGCTATGCGGCGGTAGCCGACAAGTTCCGCGACGCGCTGGTGAAATGGTACGGCCCCGAGCGGGGCAAGGCGGTCAAGTACGCCGAGGCATTCGAAATCTGCGAATACGGCCGCCGGCCCGATACGGAGGAACTGAAGAAGCTGTTCCCGTTTTTCGCGCAATAAACACGCGGCGCAACAAAACATTCTTCGGAAAGAACCGTCGCCGGAGGCGGCACTTGGCTCAGCGAGTCTTCGTGGGGCCCGATTGAGTCGCCGTTTTGCTGGTCGACCCGAGAGGTCCACTGCGGCGATTTACCAAATCGAGGACCGTTGGCGTGACGTCCATGTCGCGCTGATACACGATCGGCTTTTGAATCTCTTGCAGAACGGCCCGGGGGTCGCTCAGATCCAGCGGTGCGACGTCGTATCTGAGGATCAATTGAACTCCGTTGGCTTGAGCGTAGCGGGCCAGTTCGTCATTGAGCTCGCGGAACATGCTGACATAGAGCCTGGTTTCACGCTCGCGGGCGTCTTCGGTGATCCGCTTGCCGTGGAGTTCAAAATCGGCACGCCGCTTGAGCACCTCTTGTTCGAGTTGTTTGCGCTCGGGGCTGCCCGCCGGCATTTGGCGGACTTTTTCAGTAAGTTGATTGCCGACATCGGCCTCTTTCTTAAAGCTCGCCGCATTGGATTCATATTCGTGCTTCAGCGCTTCGAGCGATTGTGTGAGTCGCGCGCATTTCTGGCTGATCCCGGCGACGTCCACCAAGGCAACGCCGCTGCGGGGCGTTGCGGACGAGGCCGGTCGCTGAGCGGAAAGATTCGAAACGGCCAGCAATCCCACGCAGCTTATCACAGCGGCTGCGGCAGCCAGGGGCATTCTCATTCTCGGCACTCCCTGAGAGTCGGATAACGGAATTGCAAAAAACCGGGTAGACCACCGGTTCTCAAAAAATTGCGGCCGGTATTCTGCCGACGATTGGCAACTGGGTAAAGATCAATTGCGCAGTCCAAACTCCCTGGTCGCGACCGCAATTGGGAGAGAAAAAAACAGGAATTGTTAATGTTTTCTTGACCGGTTCCCCGCAAATGCGGCCGCCACCGCTACAATGGCACGCGGAGGGACTGCGACGACCCATGCTGGCCACGATATCACGCCGGGAGAGCAACGATCGCGAGAATTCACGGCCGTCATCGAGATTCCGATGGGTTCGACCTGAAATACCAGTTCAAGAATAAAAGCGGGGATGCCGCGACTAGATCGTGTGCTGTACTCGGCGGTATATTAACGGGCGATTTACGGCTTCATGCCGCAAACATTGGCCGAAGTCGGCAACTCCCATCGCAGCCGCGGGTTCGACGAATCGAGTGAAAGCCGCCACGAGCCCCAACCAACGACAACCTGCATGTCTACTCAGCCCGCACTAGCCACTAGTTACGACGAGTTTCCGTTTCCCAGTCAGTCGTTGCCCCAATCTCATCCCGATCGGCTCGCCACGGTAGCCACTCTGTTCGGAATGCAGCCCAAGCCGATTGACCGTTGCCGCGTTCTGGAACTAGGCTGCGCGAGCGGTGCAAATCTGATTCCCATGGCGGAGCGCCATCCGGAAAGCACGTTCGTGGGTCTGGATTTTTCCGGGCGGCAGATTGCCGCCGCCCAGCAAGTCGCCGATGCCCTGGACTTGAAGAACATTGAGTTCAAGCATTCGAGCATCATGGATATCGACGAATCCTTGGGCCAGTTCGATTACATCATTGCCCACGGCCTGTTCTCGTGGGTCTCGCACACGGCGCAGGAACAACTCCTCGTTCTATGCAGATCGCACTTGGCGCCGTTAGGAGTTGCCTACGTCAGCTACAACATCTATCCGGGTTGGCACCTGCGGAGTATCTGTCGCACGTTGATGTGCGGCGCGACGGCGACCGCGTCACCGCAACGAAATCGAGTCGCACAGGGACGCAAGGTGCTGGAGTTTTTTTCCCGCGCTCTGGCCGCCGGTGATGCGCCCTACAACCGGGTGCTGAAAGCCGACATCGATGCCATTCTCAAGCAACCCGACAATTATTTGCTGCACGACTTTTTCGAGGAAGAGAACCACCCGCTTTACTTCCACGAGTTCATGGATCGCGCAGGTGCTCGCGACCTGCAATACCTGGGTGACGCGACTCCCAACACGATGTTTGCCGCCAATTGCGGGCCGGCCATCGAGCGGAACCTGATGTGCATATCCAGTGACTTTATTTCGATGGAACAACATCTGGATTTGCTGCGAAATCGAGCGTTCCGCCAGACGCTGCTGTGTCACAAGGGAATCGACGTGGTTCGCCGGCTCAATCCGGATCAATTCGCGAAGCTCTTCCTGGTGGGGCAGGTCCGGCCGAAATCGCCCACTCCGGAGATCGCGTCGCCAGCCGTTGAATCGTTTGAGACGCCGAGCGGCGTGGTCATCTCCAGCCCCTCGCCCGCGTTCAAGGCGGCGCTCGCGCACCTCGGCCGCGCGTGGCCGCGCGCCGTTTCGTTCGAGGATTTGGCCGAATTCGCGGCATCATACCGGGCCACTAACCGAGACGACCAATCGCCGCTATCGGACGAGGACCGTTACGGACTCATCCAAAACCTCATGCAATGCGCGGCCACCGGAGCGATTGAGCTCCACAGCGCTAGGGACGGATTTGTGACCCGTGTGACCGACTATCCCCGCGCAAGCCGGTTAGCCCGGCTGCAATCGCATTCAACTCCGCATGTAACCAATCGGCGGCACGAACCCGTCTTGCTCGATGAGCTGACGCACAACTTGCTGCGATATTTGGATGGCGAGCATGACCGCAAGGCGCTTTTGCAATTACTGATCGAAGCGGTCGATCGAGGAGAGCTGTCGATGTTGGTCAACGGGATTCCCGCCAGCCGTGGCAGTTCGGTGGCTGAGATTCTCGAGACCTCGTTAGACGAGAGCCTGGCAAAGCTTGCCTCCCGTGCCCTGCTTGTGGCGTGAATCGCGGCGTTGTCCGAGATGCGTTCATTCAACCTTCAGCTTTTTCCGACTACTCTTCATGCCACAAGACGCGAGCGACGATCACGACGAGCTGTTTTTTTCGAATTACTCGGTCCTTGACTCGCAACCCGAGCGGTTGGCGACAATCGCCACTTTGCGCGGCTTGCAACCCCAGGATATCGAGCGGGCACGCGTGCTGGAGCTCGGTTGCGCGAGCGGACAAAATCTCATTCCTCTGGCCGAGCGCTATCCCCAAAGCGCGTTTGTCGGGATCGATGTTTCAGAGCAACAGATCGCCGCCGCACGCCAGACCGCGGTGGAGTTGAACCTGCGCAACGTCGACCTTCGCCGGCAGAACCTGTTGGACGCCGGGCCGGAGTTGGGCACCTTCGATTTCATCATTGCCCACGGCATGTACTCTTGGATCGATAAACCGGCGCGCGACAAACTGTTGGCCATTTGTCGCGACCATCTGGCGCCTCATGGCGTCGCCTACGTCAGCTACAACGTCTATCCCGGCTGGCACGTGCACGACATGCTGCGGGCGATGATGTTTTACGAAGCGCGGGGCGTTCAGGCGGTGGCCGAGCAGACCGCCAAGGGACGCGTGCTCTTGGAGTTTTTGAAAGCGTCCTTGGTCCCCGAGGAAGCGCCCTACGATGCGATGATCGCGGCGGAGCTCG
>JACQFF010000168.1 GCA_016200205.1 Planctomycetia bacterium | reverse complement strand
GGGCCCTCGGGCAGCGGCAAGACGACCATTGCCCGGCGGGCGTTCGGGGACTGCTTAATCGACGAACCATCCTGGCCCGGCGATCGGGCCGTTGTGGATTGTTTCGGCGATTTGAGCGCGAAACAAATTACCGGGCTGCTGACGGCCGTCGGTTTCAGCTCGCCGCCGGCTTGGATCAAGCCCTATGCTGTGCTCAGCGGCGGCGAGCGGTTTCGTTGCGATCTGGCCCGGTCGTTGGCCATGGCGCTTGCGAGTGGGGCCGAGTCGCCGGGCGATTCTCCTCGGATCGTCGCATTCGACGAGTTCACGAGCGTCGTCGACCGCAACGTCGCGCAGATTGGCTCGGCGGCGGTTTCGAAATCGATTCGCAACGGCAATATTCCTTGCCGGTTCGTGGCGGTGACCTGCCATTACGACGTGGCCGAGTGGCTGGAACCGGATTGGATGGTGGACATGGCCCAGCGCAGCTGCCAGCGGAGGCGGCTTCGGCGGCCCGAAATTGAACTCGAGTTGCACCGCTGCCGGCACCGGCTCTGGAAACTGTTTGCGCCGCATCATTATCTGACGGGCTCGTTGAGCGAGACGGCCCGCTGTTACGCGGCCTGGTGGAAAGGAAACCCCGTGTCATTTTGTGCTACGCTCCCCGTGATCGGCCGGAAAAAGCATTGGCGAATCTCGCGCGTGGTGACGCTGCCCGACTATCAAGGCGTGGGGATCGGCATGCACGTGGCCGAAGCCGTGTGCGACTTGCACCGCGAGCAGGGGCATCGAATCAACGTGACGGCCAGCCACCCGGCGCTGATCGCGCATTGCCGAAAATCGCCGCGGTGGCGAACCGCGCGAGTGTTGAAGACCGGCTCGGGCAAAACGGCAGCGTTCATTCCTGGATACCGCGGTTCGACCGGTCGCGCGGTGGTCTCGTTTGAGTATCTGGGGAGCAATTAGCGAGGAGCGCGATGGAACCAGGCCGGCCGCCCGTCTTGGACGACGTGAAAAAACGCGAGATTTGCGCCATTTTGGCCGTCGGCTGCAGTCGCGCCGTCGCGGCGCGCTATGTCGGCTGTCATCCGGGAACGATTCGCAACACGGCTCTTCGTGAAGAAGAGTTTGCGTTGCAACTCGAACAAGCCGAGTCGAAGCATGAGATCTTGCATTTGTCTCACATCAACTCGGCGGCCAAGGAGGGCCGCTACTGGCGGGCAGCCGCGTGGGCCTTGGAACGGAAGTATCCCGACCGGTACGCCCAGCGAAATCCGAACATCATCACGGTCGAACAGATCTCGCAGGTGCTTGCCCAATTCGCGGACGTCATTTTCGAAGAGGTCACGGAAGTGGAATACCGCCATCGCATTTTGACGCGGCTGAACGATTTGACGGCAGGATTGAACGCATTGCCAGCAAAGGGAGGGCCGGCATGAAATTCAACCGCGCCTGGGACGATTGCGGACTCTCGGCCGTGCAGTGGGCCGATTTGTCGCTGCGACTCAAAGCCAACCTGGCCCGGCGTTGCCGTGTCGGGAGCCAAGGCCCACACTCATTTCTGGATTGGGGGCGCCATTATCTACCGCAGTATTTCCGTCGGCAGCCCTCGGGCATGCACGTTTGGCTGGCCGAACAATTCGAGGCCATGAGCCACAACCGCGGCACGAAGCTGAACGTCATCGGGCCGCGGGGAGGCGCCAAGTCGACGTTGGGGACGCTGGTTCACGTGCTTCGCGCCGCCGTCGAGGGCTGGGAGCCGTATATCTGGATCATTTCCGATACGAAACACCAGGCTTGCTGCCACCTGGAAAACATCAAACGCGAGCTGACCGAAAACCCAGAACTAGCCGCCGATTATCCCCAGGCCGCCGGAAAGGGAATGGTCTGGCGCGGCCACCGGGTTCAATTGCGCAACGGCGTCACGCTCGAAGCATTTGGCACCGGGCAGAAGCTGCGCGGCCAGCGAAGCGGCGCGTACCGGCCTACGCTCATTATTTGCGACGACTTGCAAAACGATCAGCACATGCAGTCCGCGCTGCAACGCGAACACTCGCAACAATGGTTTCAGGGCACGCTGCTCAAAGCGGGCACCACGCAAACCAACATCGTCAATTTGGCTACGGCGCTCCACCGCGACGCGCTGGCGCTGCACTTGGATCGCACGCCGGGCTGGATCTCGCGAGTCTTCAAGGCGATCGAGACCTGGCCCGATAACATGGGCCTGTGGCACGAATGGGAACGTCACTATTGCGATCTTCATAGCGGATCCAGCCCGAGCGCCGCCCGAGCGTTTTACGAGTCGCATCGCGACGCGATGGAAGCCGGCGCAAAGCTGTTGTGGCCCGACGAAGAAGACCTGTACACGCTGATGTGCATGCGAGTCGAGGGGGGGCGGACGGCCTTCGAACGCGAAAAGCAGGGAACGCCACTGAATCCCCAGATGTGCGAGTGGCCCGAATCCTACTTTGACGAACATATTTGGTTCGACGTGTGGCCCGGCAATTTTCAAGTCAAAACCGTGGCCTTGGATCCGAGCAAGGGACGGGACGCGCGGCGGGGCGATTATTCGGCGTTCGTGCTGGTCGGCGTCGATCCGGAGGGCGTGCTCTACGTCGAAGCCGATCTGGCGCGGCGGCCGACGCCCGAAATGGTGGCCGCGGGCGCGGAGATTTGCCGCGCTTTTCAACCGCAAGCCTTTGGCGTCGAAATCAACCAATTCCAAGAGCTGTTAGCCGACGAGTTCGAGACTGAATTCCGCCGACAGTCGCTCGTCAACGTGCAGCCGTGGAGCTTGGACAATCGGGTCAACAAGCAGGTCCGCATTCGCCGGCTTGGGCCCTATCTTTCGGGCCGCCGGCTGCGGTTCAAGTCCGATTCGCCATCCACGCGGCTGCTCGTGGAGCAGTTGAAAGAGTTTCCCGTCGCAGATCACGACGACGGCCCCGACGCGTTGGAGATTGCGATTCGTTTGGCCGGCGAACTACTCGCTCAAACGGGCGTCGGCGACGGATTGGGCGACCGATTGCCCATTGGCTGCCACTAATGACCACGAGACACAAGGAGTAAAAAATGGACGAATCACGCAATGCCGCACGGGCCGCGTCTGATCATCCGGCGGCGATTCGCGAGCACCTGGAGCGCCGACTGACCGAAGCCTGGCAAAGCTTGTGGGACAATTTTGTCGATCCGCGCGAGTCGTATTGGGACGACGGCGCCGATTGGGTCGCCTTGGGCGCAGCGTCGGCCGGTTCGCCGCTGGCGAAAATCCCGTTTCTCAACGAGCTGCAATTGCGCGAGATCCGGGATCAGTGCCGGGCGTTGGCGGTGGGCAACGAGTTCGCGATCAATGGCCATGAAAACCGGATCAGCTACCTGGTGGGGCCGGGCCACACCTACCGCGCGGCGCCCAAGAAAGCCCGCGACGTGCCGCAGGAATTGCCGCAGCTTGCGCAGGCGGTGCTCGACGAATTTGTCGCGAGCAATGGGTGGCACCGCCGCCAGCAGGAGATCGTCCGCCGTTACGACCGCGACGGCGAAGTCTTTTTGCGATTCTTTTTGACGGAAGAGGGCGAAACGCGAGTGCGTTTTGTCGAGCCTGGGCAAATCTCGACGCCGCCGGAAAAAGCCAGCGATCCCGCGGCGACTTTCGGAATTCAATCCGAAGCCGACGATGTCGAGACGCCGCTGGCCTACTACATCGACGGCGTCGCCGTGGAGGCCTCGGAGATCCAGCATCGCAAGGCGAACGTCGACTACAACGTGAAACGCGGGTTGCCGCTGTTCTATCCGGTGCGAAAGAATTTGCGGCGCGCCGAAAAGCTGCTGCGCAACATGAGCGTGGTGGCCGAAATTCAGTCGGCGATCGCGCTGATTCGCAAGCACCGCGGCGGCACGAAAACCGGCGTGCAGCAATTCGTCGCCGGACAGACCGACGTGAGCGTCGCCTCGGCCGCCACGGGACAGACGACCAATTTCCGGCGCTTTGGTCCCGGCACGATTTTGGACGCCCACGGCGGCATCGAATACGATTTTCCAGCCGCCGGGTTGGATGCGGCCAATTACGTGACTATTTTGCAGGCCGAATTGCGAGCCATCGCCAGCAGGCTGGTAATGCCCGAGTTCATGCTCACTTCCGACGCGTCGAACGCGAACTTTGCGTCGACGATGGTGGCCGAAGGTCCCGCGCTGCGGATGTTCGCGCGATTGCAGGCCGATTTGGTGAGCGACGATTTGCAAGTCATGCGGCGAGTGCTGCGCAACGCCGTGGCCACCGGCCGGCTGCCGAGCGAGGTGCTGGAACTGATCGAAATCCAGGCGGAGCCGCCCGGCCTCGAAGTCCGCGACTCGCTGAAGGAAGCCGAAGCCTTTCGCATCGAGTTCGCAAACGGCATCCTTTCACCGCAAACCTGGAGTCAGCGCCGTGGATTGGACTACGATCAAGAACAAGCCAACTGGAAACAGCACCACGCGCACGGTGTCGCGCCATCGGAATCGGAAGTCGCGAAAAAAAATCAAGTGGCCTAGAAATCGAAATTGAAATCGTGTTCGAATTGTAGTAGTCTCTGTAATCATGGAAGCAACGAAGGAAACGTCGGCCAACCAAATGAAACTCGCTCGAGTCAAGACTATCTGGACGGCTACGCTCGACGAGGTCTTGCAGCGCGGTTTTCACGGAGTGGCAACGGTTGAATTGAACATTCAAGACGGAACGATTCAACGGATTTGCCGCTCGATAGAGCGGATCGAAAAGTAGCGCGCGTTATCGCGCGGGTATCTCAACGAGCTTACTTCGGTAGGTATCATTGCGGGCCCATTTGTGAACCCTCCTGGGGGTTCGGCAAATGGGCCCTTTTTTTGTTGGG
>JACQFF010000169.1 GCA_016200205.1 Planctomycetia bacterium | reverse complement strand
TGCCGGCCTACAATTTCACCGACAAGCAGGCGGCGGACCTGGCCCAGTTTGTCATGGAAGAATGGGTTGATCTCGACCTACAGGACGAACAAGCCAAAGAACCAGAGGCGCCACCCGATTCCCCAGTTCGGATCCGGCAGGGAAAGCTCTTATTTGAGGAATTGGGCTGCGCGGGATGTCACGATTTGACTCCCGAGGATACGAAGCTCGCTGCCCCCGAGCTCACCTTTATCGGCAGCAAACCGATCCACGAACTGGATTTCGGCAACGCCAAAATACGACACGCGCTACCGGATTTCCTATACACGAAACTAAAGTCCCCAAAGGTGTTCCGTCGAGACTTCAAGTTGCCCACGTGGGAAAAGCCGGCTGTGGCAGTTTGGCAGAACCTGCGACCGACTGCACTGTTCTCGGATTCGACGCCGTCGCAGGATGGCTCCAAATCGCCCGAGCTCCAACAGATTTTTGCGACCGTCCAGCAAACGGGCATCCTGGATGCAAAACTACGCATGCCCGAAGACCCGGCGCGAAACCAAGCGGTCTGGCTAGTTCGAGAGCTCAACAACGTCGGCGCGCTGAGTCCGCTGAGGATGCCCGATTTCCAACTATCGGACGAAGATGCCGAGGCCCTGACGATTGCCCTGATGAGCCGCAGTGTGGTGAGCATTCCATCGAAACGGTACGAGGTCCCCCAAGTGCAAAAAAATGTTTTCAATCCGAAAGACGGTTTCGGAGACTTGCAGCGGCGCTATCGCTGTCTTTCTTGTCACAGCATCCGCGAATCGGGCGATCGCCGGGCAAGCGATTTGACGTACGAAGGCAGCCGGGTGAACCGGCAGTGGCTCTATCATTATCTGAATACACCCTATTCGATGCGGCGCACTCTGGCCATCGCTATGCCTAACTTTCACTTCAAAGACGAAGAGTCGCATTTCATGGCCGATTACATGTCCACGGTGTTTGTCGATACCCAGCTTGGTGCCGGCTGGGAGCGCGAGCGCCATCATGCCAATGCCCGACCGGGACAGGCGCTGTTCGACGCCAAGGGATGCATCGCCTGCCACCAGGTGCATGGCAAAGGAGGCGACGTTGGTCCAAGTTTGACTACGCAAGTACCCGAATTTCCGCAGGGAACATGGGTTGGCGACAAGCTCAAAGGCGACTGGATCTACCAATGGCTCCATAATCCGCAAGCCCTCGTTCCCGACACGCTGGAACCCAACCTCGGATTGAGCGACCAAGAATGCTTGGATCTTACGGCCTACTTGTTGACACTCAAGAACCCCGACTTCCAGGAAAAAAAGTGATTTGTCCAGTTCGGCCCGTCAGAGCCTTTCCGGCCCCAAATCAAAGACACACGACGATGAAGCCTTTGTTGTCGATGGTGGTGGTGGCTTGTTGCCTGGCGACGGGGTGCGCTCGGCCGGGTTCCGACAAGTTCAAGGAACCTTCGCCCATCGAGGCTCTGGCGGTGCGGGACATACTGCTTGATCCCGCGGCGAAATCTCGGTCACGCGGCCGGAATGTATTCAAGCATTATTGTTCGATTTGTCACGGCGACGAAGGCAAGGGCGATGGATTCAACTCCACGAACCTGACGGTGCCTCCCCGAGACTTCTCCAGTCCGGAGTTCTGGCGGCGGACGGCGGACGAACATCTGCTTCGCACCGTGTCAAGAGGAGGCCTGGCTGTTGGCAAATCCGTGCTAATGCCCGCCTGGGGCCATACACTGAATGATCGTCAGATGCGCGACACGGTCGCGTTTCTACACACTCTAGCTGCAGAAGGGGAGCCGACCGCCGATGACAGTTGTCGTCCGACAGGATTGCCATAGTCTCAAACGTGGTAGGCTGGCCACCGCAGTTTTGAGGAGCGGTTCACGCAACCAAGTGGGACACTTGCAGAGTTGTTGCAGAGAAGAGCATGAAATCGGTGCGAAATCATGTTTGCACAAGCTCGCTGCTGGATGGTGGCCGAGGGCTTTTCATGGCTTCGGCACGGACGATCGGCTTCAACCGTTCCGGCGGCGGGGCCGGCAATTTCATTGGGTCGTTTGCCGAAGTGGGGACGGCCGATGGTGTCGGCATGACCACGTTCGGTGCTCCGATCCAGCTGAAAGCCGGACAGAATAATTATCACCTGTTCAACGTTTCCGCAGAACGTTGGGGCGACTACAGCGCGACCCGCGTCGATCCGAGCAGTCCCAACATCTTCTGGACATTCCAGGGATACGCCGTCGGCAACAATTTCTGGGGCACCCAGATCACGCAAATCATCGTGCCCGAACCAGGCGGCGTCGTTTTGTTGGCGATTGGCATGTTTGGGTTGGCAGCGCGCGCCTGGTAGCGCAGACACAAGAGCGCGCCGACGGGTTACCCGACAGCCGAGGATACGGACAATTCGGGTCGCGGCAGTGATTGATGCCAGGCATCACAACCGGGGGCCGCCTGCCATAACCTCATTGCCGCTTATCGGGAATGGGGAACCAATAGCCTTGCGACCAGGCTTCATAGGGAAGCAACGGCTGCCACTGATCCGCGTTCTCGCGCGAAGTGTAGTAGTAGACGACCCGATCTGATTTTTCTGGAGGTCCCCACCATCTCTCCGGGGGCTCGCCCTCGTATTGCGCGCTGACACGCAGACCTTGTCCGGTGCACCAAATGCATGGCTTGCCAGGGACAACTTTCGACGTCCTTTTCCAAATCCGCCACATGACGTTCTTGTCTTTCAGTTGGGCCGCCTCCAGCGCGGTCGTGGGCTCGGGAAGTCCGGCGGGAAAATAGCTGAACTCGTGGCCGGAATAAGGATCCAGCGGCAAGGCGTCGAAGTAGGGACCTACGAGTTCGGAGAGCGACTGCGGCAGCCCGCCATGTTCGAGCCGGTGCGCCTCGAGGGCCAAAAGCAGCAATGCGGCGCGCCGTCGAGCTTCGAATTCAGCCAGCTCCGCCGCCGCGAATCTTCCCGACGCGCCAATTCCCGGCCACACGGTGTACGTTGTCGCGAGCCACTCGACTTTCTGGCGCGACTGTGCATCATGCCGCTGCAAGTGATTGAACTTGACCGCAAAATCGTGGATCGGGCTCCAGCTCCGACCTGGTTCCAAAAAATCGACCACGCCCGACTCGCCGGCGAGCGTTTCACGCATCTCGTGCAAACGATCCAGGGCCGTCGCGGTGAGCAAATTCAGCACTAGCAGTCCGCGCTGCTTCTCCCAGGGCATAAGCTTTCCCCACAGCATCCGCTGCATGATCTGGCCGTCCTCTTTCGCCTGCCCGGACAGTGCCAACCACGCGCCCAGATCTCCAAACGTGGCACGCCGCGCGACGATATAGTCCTTCTTCAGGTAATCGTCTAGCCTCAAGAGGCTGGCGTCGATCGCTTGCAGCCTTTTGATGGCGATGCCGATCCGCTCGGCCGTTTGGCCTTTTTGCGCCGCCCAATAGCTGAACTTGGAGAATACTTGCCCCGCGCTGTCTGGTGGCTCGACGCCGGGTCTCAGCGAGGAGTCTGGCAGGTGAGAGATGACCCGCAACGCTGAGAAATAGCGATCGAGCGCCTCGTCGAGTTTTCCTTCCGCTTCGAATTGGCGGCCGCTTGCGAGGATCAATGAAATCAACCAATCTTCGTTCCGCAACCGAGGCCGCTCGGTGAACGTGCGCGGATCGCCAAAATTGCAAGTCGGCCGGCGACTCGCTTCGAGTACCAAGGCGAGCGGTTTCGCATTCTCTTCGAGCCATTTCGACTCCGTGTCCGTAGGCCCGCGGCCGCTTCCGACATACAGCTCGTCGGCCCGGCGATAGAGCGCTGCCGTCGCTGTGCCCTCGGGCGTGATTTGCGACAGGTACTCGGCCGGATCGAAGCCGGGGCGGCCAACGAGTGCAACTTGCCAGACGCGGTAGATCGGGACCGCGACGATGAGCGCGATGGCCGGGATCAGGACGACCGCCGCCGCCCGCGAACGCGCGCTCCAGCGCGTGTTTTCGCGCACCCAATCCGGCGCGCGAAGCCAGGTGGCCCACAGCAGCACCAAGGGGATCGGCGTGACGGACCACAGAAAACTCACCTGCATGGCGTACATCAAGCCGACCCAGCCGCAGAGTATTGCGCTGAGCAATAGCCCGAAAAAACCGGCCATGATCCCGCTGCGAACGAACATCGATGTCCATTGACCGGCGCAGTAAGACACGGCCGCACAAACCAGGCCGAACGCCATGGGCGGCAAGTCGACAAACGGCACGAAATCATTAAAGTAGCCATACGCTGGCCCGTAATATGCCCCCCACGGGCCGGTCGCGGACTTTACGAGTTGCCACAGACTTGCCAGGCTGGCCGACGGCACCCAAAACAGGCAAATCACAAGGGTTGAAATAAATAAGGTCACGATCCAGGGGAATTGCCGAGACGACCAGACGTAGCGCGGCGGAACATTGTGTTCGACGAAGAAGCGAAATCGCCGTCTCTCCTGATCGGGCAGAAACACGCAACAGCCCATCAGCCCGGCCAACACGGCCAGCGGCAAGACGACATCTTGCTGGCTCTGCGCGAGGCCGCTATACATCACCAGCACCGCGAGCGCGACGTGCAGAGCCGCCATCAATGCCATCAGCCAGGCGGACTGGCGCCAATGCTGCCATAACAAATGACCGCGCATCGTGTCGCGGTCAGGTTTCATCAACGGTCCCTTGAGGGCAGTCCGTTCCGCGGGCGCGCCCTGGGTAAGCCCCGCGGTTTTCCGGCGGCCGATCATCAGCTTGATTTTTCCACCGGTCCCGGCGCCCAGCCAGCGCAGGCCCAGATAGACATCAACGGCGAGCACTGCCACCGCGACGAGCGCGCGCCATGGAACCGCCGTGAGATAGGGAGCGAACTCGAATTCATAGATCCGGCCCGTCGTTACGCTCCACGCCAAGAGATGCGTGACCGTCGAAGCGGCGGCCAGCGCCAGGCAAATCGCCACCAACGGCCGAGCGGTCAACAACGAAAAGAGGGTTCCCCACGCAATCGCCTCGACGGCCGCCATCAGCCAGAGACCGAGCATGCCATCCAAAGCGTCCGGCGATTTTGGATAAGTAAACAGCAATGTCAACGGCCAGAGCACCACAAACATGGCCAAGGTCGCCAACGAGGCCACGCCGAGCTTGCTCGCCAGCACCTGCCGGGCCGTAATCGGAGATGCACGCAAAAAATCGAACGTGCCCTCCTCTTGCTCCATCGCAAAGGCCGCCCCGGTGGCGCCGATCGCAAAAAAGGCCGGCGCCGCCAGGCCGAAGCTGTACAGCAGGACGACGCTTGTGGGAGAGCTGTAAAGCGCGAAGATCAACCACTCGATGAACACGACCAGAGCGACGATCGACAGCCAGAACGCCCGCATCGCGCGATATTCTTTCCACGCCAGATGTAGGCACGCATTGAGATTCATCTCGCGACCACCTCCGCGGGCGCCGCGGGCGCGTTGCCGCCAGACTGAGCCGACTTGAGATACGCCACGAAAATCTCCTCCAGCCCCGGCGTGCGAATACCCAGTTCTCGCACCCAGCCCTGCTCGCGTATCGCCGTCAGGGCGCCATCGCTCATGCCCCGTACCAGCACTTGCCACTGCTGATGATGCCGTCGCTCGCGCAAAATCTCGCCGCCGATCGAGGGCATTTGGCCGATGTTTTCCGTTAACGTGATGGTCAGCTCGCGGATCTGGTCTTTGAGCACATCGAGGCGTTCCACCAGCAGCAATTTTCCCGCGCGGAGAATGGCCACAATGTCGGCAACTCGTTCGACTTCGCTGATCTGATGGCTGGACAAAAGCACGGTACGGCCGGCCGCCGCGATATCGACCATCCCTTCCATGAATTCGCGCCGCACCAGCGTGTCGAGTCCCGAGGTCGGCTCGTCGAGGACCAGCAGCTCCGGCTCATGCGCCAGGGCCAGCGCCAGCGAAACTTTGGCCCGCATCCCCTTCGACAGGCTTTTGATCTTGCGATTGGCGGGCAGTTGATAGTCCGTGGCCATTTTAAGGTAGCGCTCGAAAAAGCCGCTGCCGTAAAATCCGGCCGTGAACCAGCCAATCTCGCTCACAGTCATCCATTCGTAAAGCGTGGGGCGTTCTGGCACGTAACCGACCCGGCCGCGAATGGCCTGCCCCTCGCGCGTGCTGTCGAGGCCCAGCACCGCCGAGCATCCTTCGTCGGGCTGGGTCAGCCCGAGCATGACTCGAATGGCCGTGGTCTTGCCCGCTCCGTTTTCGCCGAGCACAGCGTAGACCACGCCCGGCGGCACTTCCAACGACACTCGCTCCAGCGCGAGCTGCGCGCCATAGCGCTTGGTAACGCTTTGCAGCCGAATCACCGGTTTCATATTCGGGTCCCTTCTCGTTCGACGGCGGACAGTTCCTTTTCAACCAGCTCTCGCAGTTCGCGCGTTTCGAGCCGGCTTTGTTGGGCTTCGGCTAGCACCTGCCGCAGCCGGGCGCGGATGAGCTTAAGACGTTCGCCGCGGCAACGCTCGCAGGCGCCGCCAGCGACTTCCAGGCCGGTCCCCCGCACCGCGTCGAGTACTCGGTCATCTTGCAATTGGCGGTACGCCCGGGCGACCGTGTTGGGGTTAATCGTCAGCTCGCGCGCCAGCTCGCGAACCGAAGGTATGAGCTCGCCCGTCTTCAGCACTCCGCTGGCCACGGCGAATTTCACTTGCCGCACGATCTGATCGTAGATGGCCAGGCCGTCATGCGGATCGATATGAAAGAACATCGCCGGCTCCCTGTGTGCTATCGTTCTAGTACAGTAGTCATCGGGAACGGTTTTGTCAAGCGGCGCCGCACTCCGGCAAAACACGTTGTGGGCCGGGCCCCGATCGTGGGACCCTGGAAAATCGGGCCGTCGGCAAAAAATGGGGAAGAATTCATCGCGCTATACCCACGGATGACGGGGCGCCTTGGTACGATAGAGTGCAAGCCGACGTCCGGAGCGGCGCGAGACCCACCGCAAATGGAAAACGTCGGTTCAGCTCTCAAAAACGGTGTCCATCCACGATCCTCGGTCGATCACGCTTTCTAGTCCTTATCGACCGGAAACGCGGCGCCGTCTTCGCCGCCTGAGACTTCGCACCTGTAACAGGCCTAAACGAGGTGTCTTGAAATGCCCGATCGTTTCGCACACGGCTCACGCAGTCAGTCATCGAAAATGCTGAGTCGCCGTGGAGCGCAAGCGCGACGGCACAAGCCGACGGCCCGTGTGGACCGACGGAGGGGGTTCGAATGCCTTGAGGATCGTAGCCTGTTAACCGTCACTCTGAACAGCAGTTACACGGGCCTGGACATCAATGCGGCGGCGTCCGGAGGATTCATCTTCACTCCGCCCGACACCGGCGGTGCAGCCGGCCCGACGAGTTATGTGGAAACCGCAAACCAGGCGGTACGGATCTACACCCCGAAGGAGACCGGCGCCAGTTCCATCACCCGCTCAATGGAGGACTTCTTGTTTACGCAGGGTGGCCTCGCTCGGGCCAACGCCGGTTCGAAATTATCCGACGTGACCGTCATCTTTGACGATCTGTCCCAGCGTTTCATCGTTGGCGACCAGGACGTCAATTCCAACAACCACGTCAGTACGTTCGACATCGCGGTTTCCAAGTCGGCAAGCCCGGCGACGTTGACGACGGCGGATTGGAATTTCTATCGAATTAACACGACGGAAACCAACCATGACGCCGATTATCCGGGCAACATGGGTTTCAATCACGATGCCTTCGTCGTCACGCTAACTCAATTCGCCACTAAGCCGACCGCGACCACCCACGTCCAAGTCACTTCCATTGCGATGAGCGACCTTGTCGCCGGTAACCCCATCACTCCGTTCCAGAATGACATCAACAGCAAGACCCTTCGCCCAACGGTGATGCACAACTCGGTCGCGGGCGACCCTATGTGGCTGATCGCCGAGGGGGGCGGAAATTCCATCAACGTGGTCAAGATGACCAGCGTCCTCTCGAACGCCGCCACCTTTACAACGACCAACCTAGCGGTGAATGCCTATTCAGGCGTCGTGGCCCCCCGCCAACCCGACGGTAGCACGATTACTACTAACATCGACTCGCGCATCATCAAGGCTGCGGAGGTCAACAACACCATCGTGGCCGCTCAAGCGATTGGCGCTTCGTCCACGGAGGACGATGCTCGCTGGTACACGATCGACGTCAGCGGCGCCACGCCCGCGATCAGTGGTCAGGGCAACGTCAGCGCCGGCAACAACAACTATATCGTCTACCCTAGCGTCGACATCAACTCAAGCGGCGATATCGGCATGACTTATCTCCAATCCGGCACGGCGGCCGGAAAGTACATGTCGATGTATATCACCGGGCGACGCGCCTCCGATCCTGCCGGGACGATGGAAACACCCGTCCTCGTCAAAGCCGGAGTGGCTAACGAGGTGGGCGGGCGTGAAGGCGATCTCAGCGGAATCAACGTCGACTCGGACGGCAGCTTCTGGGCCGCCAATGAATGGGCCGCTACGACCGCCTCGACGTCCACATTCGCCAACTGGAGCACCGCCATCGCGCACTTCACCGTGGGCACCATCATCAGCACCCCGCCGACCGTCACACCGCCGGCCGATCAGGTCGCGGTCGAGGGAGCTTCGAAGGGATTTGACCTGGGAAGCTTTTCCGACCCGGACGGTGGCCCGTGGTCGGTCACGGTCGCTTGGGGTGACGGCTTGCCCAACACCACCTTCAGCATCGCGGTCGCGGGCTCGCTCGGCACTCAACTCCACACGTACACTGAAGAGGGACTCTTCACCGTGACGGTCACGGTCCAAGACAGTACGGGTTTGTCGGACACCAAGACCTTCAAAGTCAACGCGTCCGATCCGGCCGTGGTCGCCACGGGCGGATTCAGCTTTAGCGCCGTGGAAGGGACCCTTTCCAGTTCGCAGACGGTGGCCACGTTCACCGATCCGGGCGGCGCCGAGGTGCTGGCTGATTATGGGGCCAGCATCAATTGGGG
>JACQFF010000166.1 GCA_016200205.1 Planctomycetia bacterium | reverse complement strand
GCAAATCTTTGATCGCCTGCCCAAAAACGGTCCAGCCGTTGCCGACGGTGCGCGTTGTGCCGATTAGAAAGCCTACAACTGTCGCTGATGTTGCTGCCTGATTGCTTGAAAAGCGTAATTTAGGCAAGTAGGATGGGCTTCTTGTTATAATAGGACCGTGCGCGGTGCCTCACGGCCCGCGGTCAGTCGCAGTTGGTGGATTCACCGTTGTCCTGGTGAGAAAGAATCGCTCCCATGTTCACGAAAATTGCACGCGCGGTTTGTGGAGTAGCCCTGGCATTCGTCTTGACGCCGGGGGGTCGATTGCTCGCGCAGGATGCCGTATTGAACGAGCTCTATGGAAGCGGGGTCCATCAGTACTTCGCCGGCAATTATGCCCAAGCTGCAAGCGATTTGACCGCGGCCATCGACGGCGGCAGCAAGGATCCGCGGGCCTATTACTTTCGCGCGCTGGCCGACCTGAGACTCGGCTGGCAACAAAATGCCAAATCCGATTTTCAAACGGGCGCGGCACTAGAGAGCGCCGATATCAACCAGTTCTATCCGGTGGCCAAGTCTCTGGAGCGGGTGCAAGGCTCGGCACGCTTGGCGCTGGAGCGTTATCGCGCGGTAGCGCGCGCCGAAGCCCACCAGCGACAAGAACGTCGCAATGCGATCCGCTATGAGCAGCGAAAGCGGGCCGAAGTCCAAGTTTTGCGTGCGCCGGCCCCAGCCCCCTTGCCAGCACCGTTGACCGTCAAACCGTCGCTGGCCGCCGAGGAACCGGCTGCTGTCGAGGATCCGTTCGCCGAGAAAGAAGACAAGGCCGAATCGGCCGACGAGATGCCGGCCGAAGAGAAGCCCGCCGCCAAAGAAGGAGACGACGATCCGTTCGCCGATCCCGCGGCCAAAGAAGACGCCGCGGACAAAAAACCCGAGGCCGAAGAAGAAATGTCGGCCGAGGATGCGGGCGACAAAGATGCCGACGCCAAGAGCGACAAGGCCGGCGAAGACAATCCCTTCGGCGACGACTCGGATGGCAAAGCTCCCTAGGACGACACCGCTTGAGGGGGCCGCCGAGGCCGCCGAAAGAAATTGCGTTTAAATAATAGCCCCGTCGTTAGCATGCGCTTGGGTGCGCCGGCGATCGACGCGCTAGGAGTTTCTCCCGCCGGGCGCTCCCTCCTGCCGCTATTGAGCCCTTGGTAATAAATAGGACAGGGGCGACCAACCGAAGCCCGGAGAAACTGGGGCAGTTCGGCATAAACGTCCGGTCGCATTATTTTGGCAATCATCAATAGCTCGTGATGAAAACCCTTCGACCATTGAAGAAGGTATCGCAATGATACGTGCCGTGCTGCAATTCGGCTGCCTGTTGAGTTTTGCTCTGTCGATAGCCCTTATTGGACCGGCGACGGCTTCGGCCGCTCCGCGGATCAATAGTCTTTCTCTGCGGGGTTTGCAGGCCGGCGGAACCACCACGCTGGTGATCGACGGAAGCGAATTGCTGCCCGAGCCGCGGATTTTGCTTACCGCGCCGGTGGCCAATCAGGCGATCAAAGACGGGGCGACTGCCCAGCGCCTGGAAGTCGAGATTTCCTTGGATGGGCAAACCCCCAGCGGCATTTACTTGCTGCGAGTCGCCTCGGCCAGCGGCATTTCAGACGCGGCCGCAATCGGCGTCGACAATCTGCCGCAGCTTCCTTTTGCTCCGCAGTTAGCAAATTTGGGCGTCGCCATGACCGGCGGGCTCACCGGCAGCACCGTGCTTTCGACCTCGTTTGCCGGCAAACAAGGTCAGCAGGTGCTCGTCGAAGTCGAGAGCCTGCGCTTGGGGGCAAAGTTGAATCCCGTGCTGCATCTGTACGACGCGCGGCGTGTCCAACTGAGTTGGAGCCAGGCGATTCCGTCCATTGCCGGCGATACCCGCATGAAAGCCATGCTACCCGCCGACGGACAATACGCCATCGAGTTGCACGACTCGCTTTACCGCGGCGCCGAGCCGGGCTTTTTTCGTTTGAAGGTTGGCGATTTCCATTACGCCGATCTGGCTTACCCGCTCGCGGTGCAACAAGGAACCGGCGCAAGCTTTGAGTTTGCCGCGGCCAATTTCCCGGCCGATGCACGCGCGTCGGCCCTATGGACAAAGGCCGATGGCCCACCGCAGCAATTTCAGCCGGCGCCCTGGCCCTTGGGGGTCAATCTCCTTTCCGGTTCGCGGCCACCGGTGATTGTCAGCGATCACGCCGAGATTTTGCAAGCGGCCGCCGCTGATAAATTGCAAGAAATCCCCGCCGCGCCGGTCGCCATCAACGGCCGAATCATGAACAAGGGCGCGCAGGACCGCTATCGCCTGGCGGTGACGCCGGGCCAGCAGTTGCGGTTCGACGTGCTGGCCCGCCGGGCCGGCTCGCAGTTGGACGGCGTTTTGTCGATCCAAAACGAACAGGGCAATGAATTGGCCGGCAACGACGATCAACCCGGCACCAGCGATCCGGGGCTCGATTTCAAAGTGCCCGACAAGACCAGCGCCGTGGTTGTCGCGATCCGCGATTTGCAAGGCCGCGGCGGCCCCGACTTCATCTATCGGATTTCAATCACACCCGGCGGCGGGCCAGATTTTTCGCTGTCGCTGGATGAAGAGCGCTATCTGGTGCCGAAGGATGGCGCGGCCCTGGTGCTGGTGCGCGTGAAGCGGGCTGGCTACGACGGAAGAATCAAACTGACTTTTCCCAATCTGCCCACCAGCGTTTCGATTACCGGCGATGAAATTCCCGCCGGCGCCGCCGAGGCTTTCGTGACGCTCAGCGCGCCGGGTCTGAGCCCTGCCCAATCGCTAACTACCGTGTTGGGCACCAGCACGGAAGGAAACATTTCGCTCAAACGGGCCGCGCTGATGCCGGAAAACACGGTGAACAAATGCCAGCCGTGGTTGCGCGATGAAGTGGCCGTGGCCGTGACGACTCCCAGTCCGCTGGGATTGGCGTGGGACTTGTTCAGCGCCGACTCCGCGCTGGCGCTGGGCACCGCGCTACCCGTGAAATTGAGAGTCAATCGTGCCAGCGGAGCCGCGGGCGCCGTTCGTTTGACGTTGCTAACGACTCAGTTGACGCCGCGCAAAAAAATAAAAGTCAACAACCAGGATCGCGAGGTCGATGACGTTGAGCGCACGATTCGCTTCGAAGCACCGCCGATGATTCCCGCGGACCAAACTGATGTCGCGGCCAAGATCCTGGTGCCGCCGGATCTGGCGTTGTTTGCGTACGATCTGGCCATTGGGGCCAATTTGCTGGCCGCCGACAACAAAAGCGTGGTGGCCTCCGCCGTGACGCCGGCGCGACGCATGTTGGCGACCAGCCCTATCTCATTGGAGTTGGCCAGCCAAGGTCCCGTCGAAGCGCGGGCGGGCGTCGGTCCCACCGGCAAGGTGACGGGCAAAATCAATCGCGTCGGAGGATTTTCGCTCGCGGTCGGTGTCAGCCTGGCCGGCTTGCCCAAAGGCATCAAGGCGCCCAGCATCGTGGTGCCCGGCGACAAGTCGGAATTCGAATTTCCCATCGCCCTTCCCTACGCCACGCCGGAGGGAGATTTGGCCAACGTGAAGCTCGTGGCCACGACGCAAACCGACCTGAAGAATCCGAATTCGGTCATCCGCGCCAATGAGATTCCCCTGGCCATCAAAGTCGTACCGGGCGAAAAGCCGCCGGCTGAAAAACCGCTCGTCGTCTTCGAAGACCAGGTCGAGTTCCTCGCCAATTTGAAAGAAGGGGGTGGACATGCCAGCCTCATCGCGGAAGAAAAGTATTCGGGACTGGCCTCGATCAAAGTCACGCCCGACCAACGCCTCAATCTGGCTCTGCCGGGCTTGGGCGTGAAAATTCGCGAAACGCCGGGTCCCGGCGAATACCGCTTTCTGCGGTTCGCCTGGAAGAAGCAGGGCGGTCAGACCATCTGCTTGCAGTTGAATCATGACGGCATGTGGGGTCCCGCCGCCAACAATCCGGCCAAGTTTCGCTACCACGCCGGACCTGCGGGCGAGCAATATGCCGGCTCGGTGGCGATCGACGCCAATTTGCCCAGCGGCTTTACCGTGGTCACGCGCGACCTGTTCGCCGACTTCGGCGAGTTCACGTTCACTGGCGTCGCGCTGTCGCCGGTGGACGGCGAATATGCCCTGTTCGACCACATCTACCTGGGCAAGTCGCCGGACGATTTCGAGCTGGTCAAGCCGTAGATCAAGGCCGGCAACTCAACCTTTTCCATCGACGACAAAGCGGTAGCCGGCTCCGCGGACGCTCAAGAAGTGCTTGGGCCGGGCCGGGTCTTCTTCGAAATATTTTCGCAAGTTGACGATGAAGTTGTCGACGGTGCGCGTGGTGGGCATGTGCGACATGCCCCACACGTGCTCCAGCAATTCGGCCCGGGTGACCACCGAGCCCTCGTTTTCGGCGAAGTATCGCAGCAGCTTCATTTCGGTGTGCGTGAGCCGCAACTGCTCGCCCGCCACGGTGACGCTGAAGGTGTCGAAATTGATTTGCGCGCGGCCGAACTCGTAAATCGGCCCGACCACTTTGCCATCCGGACGCGGGCCCTCCTTCGCCCGACGAGCCAACAGGTTTCGCGTCATGCTCAACAGCTCTTCCAGCTCGAATGGTTTTTGCAGGTACTGGTCGGCGCCTACGTCGTAACCGCGAACCCGGTCTTCCACCAGCGTGCGGGCACTGAGCATCAGCACGGGCACGTCGTTGCCTTTTTCGCGCAGCGCTTCGCAAACGGCGTATCCGCTCATGCCGGGCAACATCAGATCGAGAATCACCAGATCAACCGTTGGTGAATTCTCTTCGAACAGTTTGAGCGCAGCCGGGCCGTCGCCGGCCGTCGTCACCTCGTAACCTTCGGCTTCCAAGTTGTACTTGATGCCGAATGCCAGGTGCTGTTCGTCTTCGACTACCAAGATGTGCTTCATGGCTTGCCAACAAGTCTTTCCCTCCCACTCCCTCTGGGAGAGGGCCGGGGTGAGGGCCCTGTCTTCTTCGTGTCCTCCCTCACCCTAACGCTCTCCCAGGGGGAGAGGGGATTGCACAACGCGGTTTTGCCCTGCGCCTTGAATTCTAGCGAACCGCGTCCTGGGGGTCTGCGATTGGCGGAGCCGAGGGTTCTTTCGCCTCCTCCGCCGATGCCTGCCGGGCTGGTAGCTGAACCTCGAAAACCGTGCCCGGCTGATTGCCTCGATCGCGGACCGTGATCTTGCCGTGCAGCCGTTTGACCAGCGTGCGGACGATAAACAGCCCCAGTCCGGTCCCCGACTGCGAACGTTCCAGCTCGCTTCCCAGCCGGACAAAGCGGCCGAAAATCTTGCGCCGCAGCTTGGCTGGAATCCCCCGACCATTGTCGATGATGTGCGTGACCACGGAGCCATCGCCCTCGAATTTCGAGTCGACTTCGACCACCGGCTCGACGCCGCCGTACTTGATGGCGTTGTCGATTAAATTGCGAAACACCATTTCAATATCGATCGGGCGGGCCCGCAGAATTGCTGGAGTTACGTCGAGTCGAATCGTTTCGATCGGCAGGTGATAGCGAAGGCAGGCGGTTTCGGCGCAACTGCGCAACACGGCCGAGAGCTCGACATCGGCGATGTCGGTCTCCACGGGCTGCTGGTCGAGTCGAGCGGCATCGAGCATGTGGTTGATCAGCGAGTCGAGGCGTTCGACGTCGTCGAGCATAAACCGATAAAAGTTCGCTTGTTGCTGTTCGGTAACGCTGCGGCGAGCGAGCGTTTGCAAGTAAAGTTTCAGCGAGGCAATTGGAGATTTCAATTCATGGCTGACGCTATCCATGAAATTCGATTGACGCTGATTGAGCCGAATGCCTTTGATCGAGATCAACAGATATAAAACCACGCCGACCAGCACCAGGACCAAAAACAGCGTGCCGACCAGGAGCAGGACCCAAAAGGCGGCCGATTTCTCGGTCTCGCGCACCGTCAATGCGACCCAACCGACAATCAGCGTGACGACCAGCACGATCATCACGACCGCTAGCGTGATTGGCCAGCCATACGAAGTGCGCATCCAACTACCTGATCCGTGAGACAAAGAAGCGAGCGAGAAACCTGAGCCTACCGGCCCGTGGGTGTCCGTCAAGTGCTCGCGCTAGCTTGCCAATCGCTCCGGGCCGACTCTTCTATCGTAGAGCACGGGGCAACGGCGGTCTCGCGCCGTGTTGCTAATTTCTGAAGCTCTTGGCATGTCAACTGCATCATCAACCACGCTGGCCACCTGGTTCGTGCTTCAGAAAGACGGTTGCGGCGCCCTAAACGAGTAAAAACGTATGACTTGGGGCCAAACGGCCGGCGATGCTGGCAAACGGGTGGCCAAGAATTGAGGTTGTAAGAATTGGAAAAACGGACCAAGATGTTGGACGCTCAAGCCAAAAATCGGCGTGAGTCGCGGCAGTTGAGTTCCCGCCGTCGCTAGCCAAAATCGTGTCCATACCGGGTTCGGCAGGAGGCCTGACCCATCGGCTCGCCGACGTCTACGCTTTTTCCAACGCGTTGTTCGACAAGGAGGTTGTTCGAGCGGTCCCCGTCCGCAGGCACTGGTTTCCAGGGCCTGCTGCCAGCAATTCGGGTCGGGCTACCGTCGTGCGCTGCTGGCCTTGAGCGCGCAACAGAACACTGCTCACGGATCGAGCAGTCGGGGCATTTTTTTCCATGGAGGGATACATGGTCTCGATGCAGATTGCAGCCCTGGTTATGGCGCTTTCGAGTGGGGGCGAGACAGTGCTGTTGGACTTTCATGCCCCCTGGTGTGCACCCTGTCGATCGATGGAGGGCACCCTTGCCGAACTCGAGCAGGCCGGCTACCCCGTGCGCAAGGTCAACATCGATCGCCAGCGCGACCTGGCTACGCAATATCACGTGGAAAGTATCCCCTGCTTCGTGCTGCTGGTCGATGGCAAGGAAGTCGGCCGGGTCACCGGCGCCGTGCGTCGGGCGGAGCTTTTGGATTTGTTTTCGAAAGGCGGCTTTCGAAGCGGTCAAGGTGGAATCGAGAACGCGCGCGCCCAATCGCCCGATCCGCCGCTGCGGAGTATCGCTTTGCCCGGCGAATTGGATCGGAACCCATTGACGGCCTCGCGGTCCGCGGATTCTCGTTCCGCCGACCCGCGCGGACTGGCGACCAAACCCGCCCCCGAGCCTCCCGCCAGCTTGCAAGACTTGATTCGCGCCAGCGTTCGTTTGACGATTCAGGACCCGCAGGGGACCTCATACGGATCGGGGACGCTGATCGATTCGCGGCAGGGCGAAGCCCTGGTGCTCACGTGCGGCCATATTTTTCGCGATTCGCAGGGCAAGGGTCAAATCACGGTCGACTTGTTCGGGCCGCGAGCTCCGCAGAAAGTGCCCGGCCGCTTGGTCAGCTACGACCTGAAAAGCGACATCGGCCTGGTCAGCATTCGGCCGGGAGTTCCGCTTCACGTTGCGCAAGTGGCGCCCGCAGGCCAACCGATTGCGCGAGGCGACAAGGTGATCAGCGTCGGCTGCAACAATGGCGGACCCGCCACGGCGCTGGAAACCAAAATCACGGCGATCAATAAATTCGGCGGCCCGCCGAATCTGGAAATCGCGGGTCTGCCGGTCCAGGGCCGCAGCGGTGGGGGGCTGTTTACCAGCGATGGCCTGGTGATCGGCGTCTGCAACGCGGCGGATCCGGCCGACAACGAAGGACTGTACGCCGCGCTGGCCGCCATCCACGGCCAACTCGATCAAGCCGGACTAGCGACCGTGTATCAAAACCGGCGCACCCAACCCGAGCCAGAGCTGGCCGGCACCGCCCAGGTCCCCAACATGCCGGCGCGAATGCCAAAACCGAAGTATGCCACGCAGGGACCTGCCCGGGGTCTATCGGCGGCCCAGTCTGCTTCGCAAGCTGATCCCCCGGGTGGCCTCAGTGACGCGGAGCGGGCCGCCTTGGCGGAAATGCGGCAGCGGGGAGACAGCGCGGAAGTGATTTGCGTTGTGCGTTCGCTCTCCAATCCGCAGGCCAAGAGCGAAGTGATCATGCTCGATCGGGCCTCATCGGCCTTTTTGAAGCAATTGGCGGCCGATCGCGAGGCTCAAGAAGCGCGCCATTTGACATCGCTCAAAGTTCGCCCTCAAATCCTAGAGTCGCCCGTTCCCGGCGGCCCGCGCGAACGGGGCCGTCTGGACCCGGCCCCGCTCGATTCAAAGCTCCGCTAGGATGGGCCGACAAGCGAACGCCGGCGCGGCCAAACGCGAATGGTCTCGATGTTCATCAGTCCGCCGATGAGGGCCCGATGAAGTTGTTTTGCGTGCGCCACGGTGAGACGTTTTACAACCTGTCCGGCCGGATTCAAGGACAGAGCGATAGCGAGCTCTCGCCGTTGGGCCAGCGCCAATGCCAGGCCGTCGCCGAGGCGCTCGGCACGCTCGCACTCGACGCGATCATCGCCAGCCCATTGCACCGCGCCTTGGATTCGGCGCAGTGCGTGGCCGACAAGTTGAACATGTCCGTGCAGGTAGATCCGCGCCTGATGGAGATTGACGCCGGCATTTTTCAGGGACTCTGCTGGGATGAAATCGATCGGCAATTCCCGGCCGAAGCGGCCCGCTGGCGGAGCCAAGACCCCGACTACCGGATCCCCGAGGGCGAATCGCGTCGGGATCTGATGAACCGCGCCCGCGACGCATTTTGCGCGATTCGCGAGGCGGGCTATCGCCAGGCGGTCGTCGTGGCGCACGGCGGCTCGTTGTCGGCCGCCTTCAAGGCGCTCTTGGAAATCCCCGCCGGGCGCAATCCATTCTCGCTCGACAACGGCTCGATCAGCACCGTGGTCTGGGAAAAAGATTTTAGATTATTGTCGCTCAACGAACGGGGCCACTTGCGCGACGATCTGTCGGGCGGCGGTGACTTGTAGATCATGGCCGGCGCGGACGGATCGTCGAGCGTTATCGGACGCCGCCGGCCTTCGTCTCAACCGGGCTGGACAGCTCGAAAATCGCTTCGATTTCGGTGGTGATGTTGCCCGGCAATGAACCCATGCCGACCGCGCTGCGGGCGCCGACGCCGTGGTCTTCTCCCCAGATGTCGCGGAAAAGTTCGCTGCAACCGTTGATCACCAGCGGCTGTTGCTTGAAGTCGGGCGTGCAGTTGACCATGCCCAAGACCTTGACCACGCGGACCACGTGATCCAAGCTGCCGAGATACTCGCGCAAGGTGGCGAGAATGGCCAAACCGGTTTGACGTGCCGATTGAATTCCGCCTTCGAGATCGGTGTCCACGCCGATGCGGCCGGTGATCATCGTCTTGTCGGGCTTTACCGGGCCGTGCCCCGACACGTAGGCCATATTGCCCAAGACGACGACCGGCTTGTAAACGCCGGCCGGTTTGGGGACGGGAGGCAATTGCAGGCGGAGTTCAGCCAGGCGGGATTCAGCGCTCATTGGATCGTGCTCCTTTCAATCGATGATTTTGGTCAACGCGTATTCGACAATCCCCCGCGCGCCGGCGGCCTTCAGGCGGGGAATGATGTTGCGCACAATCGACTCGTCGAGAATCGTGTTGACGTCGACCCAATTGTCGTCGGCCAGGCTCGAAATCGTCGGCTGCTGCAGCGCCGGCAACAGCGACAATACCTGTTGCAGACGGTCGCGGGGCACATTCATCATCAGGCCGACTTTCCCCTCGGCCGCCATCGCGCCGCGCAACATCAACACGATGTCGTCGATCTTTTGCTTTTTCCACGGATCGGCATACGCCGCGTGATTGGCGATGAAGCGGGGCGTGCTGGTCAGAACTTCATCGAGAATCCGCAATTGGTTGGCCCGCAGCGAACTGCCGGTTTCGGTGACTTCGACAATCGCGTCGGCCAATTTGGGCGGTTTGACTTCCGTCGCCCCCCAACTGAATTCGACTTTGGCCTGCACGCCGTGGCGGGCCAGGTAGCGCTCGGTCAATCCCACGGCTTCCGTGGCGATCCGCTTGCCTTGCAAATCCTTGACGGAGTTGAACGGCGAGTTTTCCGGAACGCACAGCACCCAGCGGACCGGGCGGCGGCTTACCTTGGAAAACACGAGCTCCGCGACTTCCTGCACGTCGGAGCCGTTCTCCATGATCCAGTCATGGCCCGTCAGCCCGGCATCCAGCACCCCGTCTTGCACGTAGCGGGCCATCTCTTGTGCGCGGATCAGCATGCACTCGATCTGATCGTCATCGATCGTGGGGAAATAGCTTCGCGAATTGAACGTAATCTTGTAGCCCGCCCGGCGAAACAATTCGCCGGTGGCTTCCTGCAAGCTGCCCGCGGGAATTCCAAGCTTTAGTATTTGACGAGCGGTCGAAGCGGACATCATTTTCTGAAGCCAGGGGGGTCAGGGATTGGCGATTAGGGGTTGGAGGTCGGTAATTGGGTGCGAACCCGACAATTGTTTCTCCAATCTCGAACCCCTGTCCCCTGATCCTTACTTCTTATACACCTCTTTGGGATCGAAGACGCGATTGCCGATCACCTTCAGTCCCTCGGGCGTGACCTGGCGAAAGAAGCAGCTCGAATAACCCTCATGGCAAGCCGCTCCTCCAACCTGATCGACTTTCAACAGGATGGTATCGGTATCGCAATCGAGAAAAACCGCTTTGACGTGCTGCACGTTGCCGCTTTCTTCGCCTTTGCGCCAGAGCTTGTTTCGGCTGCGGCTGAAATAGACGGCCCGGCCGGTGGCCAAAGTTTCGGCATAGCTTTCGGCGTTCATATACGCCAGCATCAAGACCTCGCCCGTCGTGGCGTCCTGGGCGATCGCCGGCAGCAGGCCATCCCCCTTGGAGAAGTCGGGCGAAACGGCATTCGTCGCGGTCACGGCAAAGAGACTCCTGTCGAGAACAACCAGCGGCAAGCTAGGCAAGCGGTGGACCACCCAGCATAATCGTCTGGCTGGCGAAGTTCCAGTGGCCGGTGGGCGAACGTCGCGGCCCCAGCGTTGTCCTTCCAATTGCCAACCCTCTTTCAGTTCACGGTACGTGTCGTTTTCGATGTGCCATCGGGTCTGCAACAGGTCGCAACTGGTCACGCAGGGTATCGACATGGCAAGGCGACGAGTCGTCCAGGCATCGCACATTTTGTCGCTGCGGCTCGTTGTCCACCCAAGTGGTTCACATGGGTGACCATACCCGCTCCATGACGTCGCCCTCCCAGGACCACGTCATTCTGACGACAGCAATGCTTGATCTCCGAGTATCTGCCGCTTCGGTCTCCGCGATGCAACCTTACGGAATTGTAATCGTTCGGACGTAGTAGACTTAGCGGAGCATTTCTATATTCGACTTTGGAAAGCCCTGGCGCGTGCAACGGGCATTGAATTACTGCTAGTGGTGTCTTCAAAACGACGATGTTTCGAAGAGCACGTTCTCGCTGTGCTGCGGCCCTCGGCGGCAACGAGTCTCAATTCCATCCGGTTGAGGGTGCTCTTGTCGGCCCAGGCCTTGCTTCGGTCGCGATGGCGGTTCGCGCCGGTCGGGTCAGCCTTGCCCGCCCACACGGCCAGCAAACAATCGTGCCACGTTTCGTCGGGGTACTATCCACCACAGTGGAGTTAATCGAATGTCTTCGCACAAGGACCATGAAACTACCACTGCAACAAATGGAACGCCGCGTGGCAACATGGCGGGGTTCTTCAAGTATCTTCAGCACGACATCATTTCTGGTTTTCTGGTGTTCCTGGTCGCGCTGCCGCTTTGCCTGGGCATTTCGTTGGCGTGTGGCTACCCGGCGATTGCCGGCGTGTTCACGGCGATCATCGGCGCTATCTTGACGAGCTTCATGAGCAATGCCGAGTTGACGATCAAAGGGCCGGCAGCCGGTCTGATCGTGATCGCGATCGGCGCGGTCACCGAATTCGGCTTCACCGGCGGCCAGGATCCGGCGGCGGACATGCAGGCCTATCGGATGGCCTTGGCCGTGGGTGTCGCGGCCGGAGTGATTCAAATTGCGTTCGGGCTGGTGCGCGCCGGGGCGTTGGGCGATTTCTTCCCGACGGCCGCCGTGCACGGCATGTTGGCCGCAATCGGCATCATCATCGTACTCAAACAGTTGCCGGTCACATTCGGTGAGACTGCCAAGGGCGAACCGTTTGAGATCATCCGCGAACTACCGGAGAAGTTTGCCCACGCCAATCCGGAAGTTGCCATCATCGGCGGGATCAGCTTGTTGATCTTGTTCGGGCTGCCGCTGATCAAACACCAGTGGGTCAAGATGGTTCCCGCGCCACTTATTGTGCTGCTCGTAGCCGTACCTATGGGTATATATTTGGACCTGTCGCACGAGCACACGTATACGATGTTTGGGCACCAGTACGAACTGGGCGAGACATTCCTGGTCAACGTGCCCAACAATATGTTCCAGGCGATAACGTCGCCGGACTTTTCGGCGTTGAAGACCGTGGCCGCATGGAAATGGGTCATCATGTTCTCGCTGATCGGGTCGCTCGAGTCGTTGCTTAGCGCCAAGGCCATCGACATGCTCGATCCCTGGAAGCGCAAGACGGACCTGAACCGCGACCTGATCGCCGTCGGAATCGCCAACACGGTCGCGGCATCGGTGGGTGGGCTGCCGATGATTTCCGAAATCGTGCGCAGCAAGGCCAACATCGACAACGGCGCGCGGACGCGGTTTGCGGACATGTGGCACGGCGTGTTTCTGCTGGGGTTCGTGTCGCTGATCCCCTTCCTGATTCACCGCATTCCGCTCGGGGCGCTGGCGGCGATGCTGGTTTACACGGGCTTTCGCTTGGGATCCCCCAAGGAATTCTTGAACGTCTACAAGATCGGCCGCGAGCAGTTGGTGATCTTCGTCGTGACGGTGATCGCGGTGCTGGCGACGGATCTGCTGGTCGGCATCGCGATCGGCATCGGCATCAAGTTCATGATTCACGTGTTCAATGGCGTGCCAATTCGCTCGCTGTTCAAACCTTACCTGGACGTCGAAACCCGCGGCGACAACACGGTTGTGATTTTTGCCAGAGAATCCGCGGTCTTCAGCAATTGGCTGCCTTTCAGACGCCAAATCGAACAGCTTGGCTTGGTTGAGCGGAACAACGTGGTGCTGGATCTTTCCGGCACGAAGATGGTCGACCACAGCGTGATGGAAAAGTTGCACGAGATGGAAATGGACTTCGAACAGGCCGGATTACAGCTCGAAATCGTTGGCCTGGAGTCGCATCGGCAGGTCTCCGACCATCCACACGCGGCGCGCAAACGCGGTTTCGTACGCCTCAGGCGCGTGACGATCGTGGCTCAGAGCGAGTTGGAATCGCAATTGGTCGACCGTTGCATCGCACTGGGAGCATCCGGCTACACGTCGATCCCGTGTTACGGTGCTGGCCGGCGAACCGCGGCTGAAGGCCGAACAGCTCGCAACTCCCAAGTCCGCATTGAAATCGTCGTGCCGCCGGAAATCGCCGAACAAATCCTCGACTTTGTCCGCCGGAACATTGCTCCCGAACACGCGGTCACGGCCTGCGTCGAGACGGTGGAGGTCTTGCAACGAGATCAGTTCTGACGCACGGTCGCCGAGATACTTGATCGGGATCGTTCCGCTCGGTGTTATTATTCATGCCCCCGGAATGGACGCTCTTTGGATGCGCCACACTAGCCCGACGTGCCAGCGAGGGTAAGTCATTGCAGTTCCCTCTCTTGCGCTTCGGGCTGGCGTTAGGCCATGAATAAACCGGGCTAGAGGGGTTCGACGAATCGAGATTGCCCCAGAACACGATCGTCCGATAGAACTTCCTTAGCTCGATCGACAAATGCGACCGTCTGGAGAGGGGCCCGGAAAAGGAGTGCGACGATGCGATTGTTTCTCATGCCTGTCACGCTGCTGACGGTCTGTTTTCTGTCGTTGGGCGCGTTCGAAGCCAGGGCCGATCCTGATCAGACGGTCCGGTCCGCCGATCAGGTATTGCACGAGATCATGGCCATGCTGGGCAGCCAGATCCCCGCCAGCCTGCTTTCCGAGGCGCAAGGCGTGGCGATCATCCCCGATGTGATCAAGGTTGGCTTTGTCGCCGGCGTTCGTCGGGGGCACGGCGTGGTGTTAGTTCGCGGAAATGATGGCCAGTGGAGTTTCCCGCAATTTGTCACGCTCACCGGCGGCAGCTTCGGCTGGCAGGCCGGAGTTCAAGCCACTGACGTGGTGTTGGTGTTCATGACCCCCAAGAGCGTTGAAGGGCTGATGCGTGGCAAGTTCACCATCGGGGCCGATGCGTCGGTAGCGGCCGGTCCTGTCGGCCGTAACGCGGCCGCGGCGACCGATGCCCGACTCAAGGCTGAAATTCTTTCCTACTCGCGGAGCCGGGGATTATTTGCCGGTCTGGCGCTCGACGGCTCGGCGATTGAGATCGACGCCGCTTCCCAAGCCGCCTACTACGGATCGGGCCCACAGGAATCGCCACAGCAGGTTCCCGAATCGGCGACCAAGTTGCAGCAAGACTTGATCCGTTTTACCCAGGGCGGCAAAGCGGAATTGAATCCGTCGCCGACGCTGGCCGCGCCGGTCGGCGACTCCAGGCTAGTGACTCTCCATGAAGCACTCGGCAAAAACGCGTCTCAATTGTATGCGATTGTCGACGAGCCCTGGCAGAAATACCTCGCTCTGCCGGAGCAGTTGTTCGAAGGAACCGATTCTCCAAAATTGGAATCGTTGCAGTACTCTCTCAAGCAATTCGATCGAGTGGCCCAGACCCCAAAATACAAGGGACTGGTGCAGCGGGCCGAGTTCCAAGCGACTTACAAATCGTTGCGAGAGTATACCCGCGAAATGTCGGAGGGCTCGCGCCATCAGCTCACTTTCCCTCCGCCGCCGCTCCGGTGAGCAATCAACGTTCCCTTCCAAGGCGGCCACGCTCGACCATCACCCGCTAGTGCGGAACGCGCCACCTTTCGCCGTGACGGCCGCTTGAGGCTCGGCGAGAAGTCGGCAAGACCGGGAAAAGATTCCGGCTTCGCAAGCTTGACTCTCACGACAACCGGCGGCTAGCATCGAACGCGGCCGATACGTGCAGAGGCCGATACGTGCTTCCCCGAGCCCACTCTCAATCGTTCCTTTTTGCAGGAGTTCAGTCGATGACGCACATCGCGATCTTGGCTTGTCTGGTGGCATTGACCTGGATGGCCCCCGTCCAGGCCAACGCACAAGTGCCCCGTTTTCTCGCCGGACGCCTGCCGGCGGCCGACAGCAAGCGATCGCCGCCCGATCGCTGGTCGGCCAGCGAAAACATTCTCTGGAAAACTGACGTTCCAGGCATGGGATGGTCATCGCCCATCGTCTGGGGCGACCGCGTCGTGCTCACGACTTGCGTCAACACAGGCCACACGCCCGAGCCACGCAAGGGGCTCTATCTGGAAGACGTCGACGCCAACAAATATCCGAAGCAAACCGACAAGCACGAATGGAAGGTGCTCTGTCTCGACCTGGATACGGGCAAAACCCTGTGGGAACACCTGGCGTATGCGGGCATCCCTCCCAAGTCGCACCACATCAAGAATACGCTTGCCTCCGAAACACCCACCACGGATGGCGAGCGGATTTATGCCTACTTCGGCAACTTGGGCCTGTACTGCTACGACATGGAGGGCAAGCTGCTCTGGTCGCACCTGGTGCCGCCCAGCGAGACGAATTACGGCTGGGGAACCGCGACGTCGCCGATCGTCTATCAAGACCGCGTTTATATCGTCAACGACAACAATGAAAAGTCGTACCTGCTGGCTCTGAACAAACGAACCGGCGAAGAGATGCTTCGGATCGAGCGCGAAGAAAAGACGAACTACGCAACGCCTTTCGTGTGGGAAAACGCGCAGCGGACAGAGGTCGTAACCTCCGGCATCGGCTGGGCCCGGTCGTACGATCTCGACGGCAAATTGTTGTGGCAACTCAAGGGCAAATCGATCCTGGCAATTCCCACGCCTTTCGCCCAGTTCGGCAATTTATATCTCACGTCGGGACACGTGGTGTGGGGCGGCAATCCGCTGTATGCCATTCGGCCGGGCGCGACGGGCGATATTTCGCTCGGCGAATCCCAGACTAGCAGCGATTACATCGTCTGGTCGCAGGACAAAGCCGGCCCGTACCATCCCACGCCGCTCATTGTCGGCGACACGATGTACATCCTCTATGATCGCGGGTTCCTGGCGGCCTACGACGCCAAGACCGGGCGGGAGATTTACCGCCGCAAACGTATTCCCAACGGGAAGGGTTTTACCAGTTCTCCCTGGGCGTATAACGACAAATTATTTTGCCTCAACGAAGATGGCGTGACGTTCGCTTTCAAGCCCGGCCCGGAGTTCGAGATTCTGTACACCAACCCGTTGGCCGACGACGACATGGGCATGGCCACGCCAGTGATCGTCGGCGACAAGCTGTTGATTCGCACCGGGCGACGCATCTATTGCGTGGGCACCCAAACGCCCGCGCGATCCCCTTAAGCCTATCCGCGTCTCGAAGGGGACAGTCCCATTTTGCTCCCCGACCATCCTGCGGATGGTGCCCCCCGCGGAATCGGGACAGTCCCCGACGGTTCTCGGATAGGCTCTTAATCTGGCATCGACTGCAACTCGGGCCCAGCCGCCGCGATTTTTTGCAAATACCGGCCGTAGGCATTGTTCATTCGCGCCGCCGCCTCGACGACCTCCGCGGCCGAGAGAAACCCTTTGCGATAGCCGATCTCCTCGAGGCAGGCGATCTTCAAGCCGTGCGTCGATTCGATCGTTTCGATAAAATTCGCGGCTGCCGTAAGCGACGCATGCGAAGATGTGTCCAGCCAGGCAAACCCGCGGCCGAACGGCCGAACGCGAAGCCGACCATTGGCTAGATACCTGCGGTTGATGTCCGTGATGCTGAAGCCGTTGGGCTTCACCGCAAAAAGTCCGGCGGCGATGTCAACCACCTCACGGTCGTAAAAGAAGATTCCGGTAGTGGCCAGGTTCGATTTTGGATGCTCGGGCTGCTCTTCAATTGATCTTGGCGTGCCGTCATCCGCGAGCTCGACGATCGCGTATCGCTCGGGGCTGCTTACCGGGTGCGCAAAGACCGTAGCGCCGACTACGCGTCGGGTGGTCTCGGTCAGCAGTCGTTGCAGGCCGTCGCCGTAGATCAGGCAGTCTCCCAGAATCATCGCCACGTTGTCCCGGCCGATGAAGTCGCGTGCCGCGACGAAAGATTCGGCCGGGCTGCCTGGTGCTTCCTGCGCCAGGTACTCGATCCGGATGCCAAACTCATGCCCGTCCCCCAGCAGGCGTCGAAAAGCGATTTGATCGTCCGGGCGCGTAACCACCGCCACGCGCCGAATGCCCGAGAGCATCAAGACCGAAAGCGAGTAGTAGATGAGCGGCTTATCGTAAACCGGCAATAAGCACTTGGGCACCGCCGAGGTTACGGGGTACAATTCCGCGAGCCCGCCGCCGGCGTAAAGAATGGCTTTTTGAAATCCAGCGCCTGATTCTTGCATAGGCAACTTGCCCGCAGCGTGGGGCTTGCACACGAAGTCGAACGGCCACCCCCAATTTTGGCGTCGTGGCCGTCGAGCCGCAAGGCAACCTCTACGCAAGCAATCTGGCCATCAAGCCGAAACGGCGCAGAAATCGCGACGAGCGGTGCCTGGCGTACCAGTCGCGACGCGCCTTTTGGAGGCTGTGCCGGCGTTTACGTTTACCGTCTGGCATGACTCGTCTCCGTACCCTCGAACGTAGGCCGCCTGTACTATTTACGAAGCGCATGATCGTCCGGGTTGCTACGCGAGGCGCATTTTTTGGCCGGTACAGAGCCTGGTGAGTTCTCTCGATTTGCGCAAGCCGCTACACTGAAGCGATCTCCAGACTGCCCAGTCGCGAGGCAAAAGTGATGGAAAGCGACGATAAACTGATCAGCCGCGTCAGGCAGCACGATTTGGCCGCGCTGGCCGAGTACCTGGTCGTTTGCCGCAAACCGCTCTCAGCGTTCATCGAACGGCAGTTGAGTGCCGCTTTGCGCCGCAAAATCGAAGTTGACGACGTTGTCCAAGAAGTGAGCGTTGAAGCTGTTCGTTCGCTGAGCCAGGCAAACTTCGACCACCGCGATCCGTTTGGGTGGCTCTGTCACATCGCCGAGCAGAGGATCATCGACGCCCATCGACGCTATTTTGGCGCCCAGAAACGGGACGCGGGGCGCGAGGTTCCGCTCGGCAGCCCGGGCGCCGATTCACAACACGCGGGCCTCATTGACTTGCTGGTGGTCTCGATCACCACGGCAACCCAGGCACTATCTCGCAAAGAGCGCGAGGTGCGCCTGCTGGAGGCCCTGGCGACGCTGCCGCGGGAGCAACGCGAAGCATTGCGGATGCGCTACGTGGAGGGACTGTCATCGAAGGACATCGCCGAGCGGCTGGGCAAGACCGATGGCTCGGTGCGCGTGATGCTCACTCGAGCGCTGGCCCGCTTGCAGCAGATCCTCGGTCCCGACGACGCGCCTCGTTGAGCGCTCCGGCGCTGGTATACTTACACGGCTGGGCAAAGGCCGCGGTGTCGCAGCGGTACCGAAGCGGCGAATGACGATCGTGCAAGTTGGCGAAATGAAGAGCGGGAGCGACCTCCATGTCGCAAGCGGCCGACAACCTGGCGGAAACCGACGCTTCGCGGGTTTGGCAACAGTTGCTGGAGCACCTCGATGCTTTTGTCGCGGCCTGGCAGGACGCCGCCGAGCCGCCGGTGCTCGCCGAGTTTTTGCCCAACGCTGCGGGCGCATTGCGTCGCTTAACGCTGATCGAGGCGATCAAAGTCGACCTGGAATATCGCTGGCAACAGCGGCGCTGGCCGAAGACGATGGAAGATTACCTGCGCGAATTCCCCGAATTGCTCGCCGGCGGCGTGCCCTGCGACATCGTTTATGAGGAATACCACGTTCGCCGCCAGCAGGGCGACGACGTGTCGATCGGCGAATACTTCGATCGTTTTCCGGCGCATGAACACGAGCTGCGGCGACTCTTGCAACTCGAAAGTCCCGAGCAGTCGGCCGCGCTGGTGAATGCCGACCGCGTTCCCCCCTTCGAGCCGGGACAACGGCTCGACGACTTTGACCTGCTTGCATCCTTGGGCAAGGGTGCTTTTGCTACCGTGTTTCTGGCTCGACAATGTTCGATGCAGCGGCTGGTGGCGCTGAAGGTTTCGCGCGATCGGGGTTTCGAGCCACAGACGCTGGCGCAGCTCGATCATCCGCACATCGTGCGCGTGTTCGATCAGCGGCGGCTACCCGCGCTCAAGTTGCGGCTCTTGTACATGCAATACGTGGCCGGCGGCACGCTGCACGACGTCGTCGAACATACCCGGCAGGTTCCAGCGGCCATGCGTAGCGGCGCCACGCTGCTGGAGGCGATCGATCTTGCGCTTGGGCATCACGGCCAGCAACCGCCGGCGGATTCGATGACGCGGTACAAGCTGCAAAAGGCGACCTGGCCGGAAGTTGTCTGTTGGGTGGGCGCGCGGCTGGCCGGGGCGCTGGCGTATGCCCACCAGCGTGGCGTGCTTCATCGCGATGTCAAGCCGGCCAATGTGCTGGTGGGCGCCGACGGACATCCCAAGCTGGCCGATTTCAACATCAGCTTTTCCAAGCTTGACGGCGCCACTGCCGCGGCCTATTTCGGCGGCAGCCTGGCGTACATGTCACCGGAACAACTCGAGGCCTGCAATCCGGCCCACGCTCGGAAACCGGAAGAACTTGACGGCCGTAGCGACATTTTTTCCTTAGGCGTGCTTTTATGGGAATTGCTCACCACCAGACGGCCATTCGCCGAGGATGCACTGCCACAAACCCAAACGCAAATGTTAGCCAAGATGACCAATGTGCGCCGCGGCGGCGTCTCTCCCCAGGCCCACGCGCTGGTGCCGATCGACTGTCCGCCGACGGTGGTTGAGGTCTTGCTCAAGTGCCTGGAGCCTGAGGCGGGCGGCCGCTATCAATCGGCTGCCGAATTGGCGCGCGAGCTTGACCTGTGCCTTCAGCCTCGCGCGCAGGCGCTCTTGCACAGCCGGCACGCGTTGATCTCCGTGGTGAAGCGCCATCCGGTCGCGTCGACGCTGCTTTTTGGGCTGCTGCCGAATATTGTGATGTGCGTGCTGAACATCGCCTACAACTGGAAGGAGATTGTCGACCGGTTGGGGAGTCCCGACGATGAGCGCGCGTTCTTCAATTTGATACTGGGGATCAACTCGATTGCTTACACGCTCGGCTTGGGATACGTGTTCTACACTCGCGGCAGGCTCTTCGTGACGCTGGGTCGCCTGGCCCGCGGCCAGAAAACCGAGCCCCCGCCCTCGACGGACCTCGTCCGCCGCGCGCTGACCTTTGGAGCCGCCACGGCGATGGTCACGGCCCTGCTGTGGACCGTTTCGGGGTTTGTCATTCCTGCTTGGATTCACTACGGCGCGGGTTCGACGAGCCGGCTATCGCCGGAACATTTCAGGCATTTTGTTGTGTCGAACCTGTTGTGCGGAATGATCGCCGCCACGCAAAGTTATTATGTCGTGACATTTTTCTCCGTGCGATTCGGCTATCCCTGGCTGCTGCAAGCGCGGCCCGCCGACGCCCGCGACGTGAGCGATCTGGCGGATTTAGCCCGTCGCGGTCGCCTCTTCTTGGGCCTAACGGTCGCGGTGCCGTTTCTTGCCCTCTCGGCGCTGGTGCTGCTCAATTTCGACCGCGCCGTGATCGGCATCCTGGGCGCCATCGGTTTGGTCGGCTGTGGGCTGGCCTATCTGCTTGATCTCACGCTCCGCGGCGACCTGGCGGCCCTGACCGCTTCAATGGATCCCGGCGGCGACCCGCTGTTTGCCGGTGAACCGCCCGACTCCTTTCTGACTGGCTCACGGTGATTGGGTCGCTGGTAGGAGTGGTGGCGAACCGAGGGGCCGCTAGGGCGTGCAGGAACCGACCCGACGCCAGCGCGCCGACGACTTCTCGTAGGAAGTCCACCGGGCGCCCACGCAAGCCCATTGCCAAAAGCGCAACGATCTCACAAATGAATTCGCGACCCGACCGTGAAACACAGTGCCCGCGGATTCCACGTTCTCAAGTTCAACCGCGACATAATCGAGGACGATCCGCCCGCCGGGAGAGGCTGCGGGTCGAGGCTTAACGAGCCCAACCGATCAAAGTTTCGCTGTCCACGGGCGTAGGTTTTTTGGCTCACCGAACTCGCCAGTCTTTAAATCGTGCCGACATCGGCACGGTCCTTCGGCGGTTGGGATGATAAGCATTGCTTCTCCAACCCGGTGAGACCGCGGCATAGGCCGTGCGCGTTTGCAGCGCCAGCATGAAGTCGATCGTCAGCAGCAATGAGGAAATGAAGCGTTTCATAGGACCGACTCCTTAAGTAAGGGCTATCGGCTTCGGTCGGCACCCCCATGGTGTCTCCAGCACATCTCACTGACCTTAGCGCGAAAACCGGCCGGTTGTTACGGTCCGAGCATCCTTTTCCGCGACCTGCCCAAGCGAGCACTACTGCTTGGGCGCATGAAAACCTAACGGTCGCTGAACCTTTGAGTAGACTCCGGCCGCCCCGTTTTGCATCTCGATGAGCGTCGAAGAGAAATAGGAATCCACTGGGCCGCGGAGAAGCAGACAGTCCCCGGCGGTCTTTTAGGGCCGCTAGGCGCTCAAACTCTGGCGCGGTTGCACGTCGGGGTTGACGCAAGAAGGGGGCCAACGGCGGCCGGCCAGGGCGACGAGGGTCTCGATCGAGAGACGCCAGCGGAGCTCCAATCCGCCCGCGGAAATGCCGGCCGAGTGCGGCGTCAGCACGACATTTTCGAACTGAAAAAACGGATGGTCGGGCGCGGGGGGTTCTTCGTAAATGACATCGAGCCCCGCCGCCGCAATCCAACCTTCGGCGAGCGCCCGTTGGAGAGCTCGTTCATCGACGACGGGCCCGCGCGATGTGTTGATTAGTACCGCCGTCGATTTCATCGACCGCAACTCCTTTTCCCCGATCAAGCTTTTGGTCCGCGGCGTGAGGGGGCAATGGAGCGAAACAAAATCGGACCGCGGCAACAGGGTCGCAAGTTCTACCGGCTCGACCGCGTGGGCCGCCATGGTTTCGGCGTCCACGTAAGGATCGTAGGCCAGTACCTTCATCGCGAAACCGCTAAGCTTGCGGGCGAGCTCGCGGGCGATGTGGCCGAATCCGACCAGGCCCAACGTCCGGCCTTGAATCGAATTCAAGGGCTCACCGGAGACTTGATCCCAGCGGCCGGCACGGACAGCACGATCGAGCGCGGCGATCCGCCGCACCACGGCAAACATCAGTCCAATCACATGATCGGCGACAGCGTCGCTATGCGCGGCCGGAGTGTTGGCGACAACGATGCCGCGCCCGGTCGCATCCTCGACGGGCACGTTGTCGGTGCCGCTGCCGGTACGGAGAATGGCCCAGCAGCGTGGAATGGCGTCCAGGTTTCCGTTCAAGACGCGGCCTCCGCCGAACAGCCAAACCACGTCCGCGTCGCCGCCATGTTGGGCCAATTCAGCGCGGGTCGCGCATTCGCCGATGGTTAGTTCGATCCCTTCCCGCTCAAGGCTTTCCGGGACCCAACCGGGTACACCTTGTCCGTCAAGATAGACGAGGGCCACCTTGAGGCGTTGTGTCGCGTGTGTCACTGGTCCGTTGTCTCCAAACCTGAAGATGAATCTTGCACGCTCCGCTCTCCTCGACCAGGGTTTTTCAGTTACGGATATCATATGATAGAGCGCGTACGCCGCGAACGGAACTTTGGATCGTTCGAGGCACGTGCCCGACCATGTCATCTCCGGCCAGCCCTTTTCGGACGACAACCAACCGGGCTGTCCTGGCCGAATTGTCTTCGAGTGCGGGAATGGTACTTGCTATATTCTGGATACACTGTCCGTGCAATCCCCGATCGCACGATTAAGCTGAACCAAGCAGGGGGACGTACCAATGAACCGCCGGGGCTCCAGTCGTCAACTGACGACCATCAGTTGCTACACGTTTTTCGACAAGGTGTTTCCCGACTGCGGCTTGTTGGACTTCACCGAGGGCATGTATCACGGCGACCCGACCACGCCCTACGAGACGGCGCAGCGTAATCAGATTCGCTACTTGCTCGACGAAGTTGGCTGTGGATCGGGCACCCGACTGCTCGATGTCGGCTGCGGCAACGGCAACCTGCTTGAAGAAGCACGCAATCGCGGCGCTCGCCCCGTCGGCATCACAATCTCACCGGAGCAAGTGCGGCGGTGCCAAAGCCGTGGACTCGATGCCCGCCTGGTTGACTACAAAAACCTCGGCGACGACTGGACGGGGCACTTCGACGCCGTGATCGCCAACGGGCCGATCGAGCACTTCGTCCATCCCGAGGATGCGATTGACGGCCAGGCCGATTCCATCTACCGCAAGATGTTTGCGATTTTTCACCGAGCGATCGATCCCAGCTCGGCAAGCCGCAAGGTCGTCAATACGACGATCCATTTTGTGCGGCAGCCCGACCCATCCGACCTGCTCAAGAGTCCGCTAACATTCCCGCGCGGGTCCGACAGTTTTCACTGGGCGTTTTTGGAGCGAAGTTTCGGCGGCTTTTATCCCGCCCTGGGCCAACTCGAGGAGTGTGCCGCTGGATACTTCTCGCTCGAAAAAACGATCGATGGCACGTACGACTATTTTCTGACGTCCGAGACCTGGCTGCGGCGCGTCAATGCGGAACTACGACGGATGCGAAAGATACCCCGGATTTTGGCCCGTTCATTCCCCTTCGCGCTGCGCCACCCGCGGCAGTGCGCGACCATGTTGGCTTGCATGCTCGTCACGCAATCGTGGAATTGGCAGTTTCGCACCGCTAACCCGCCGACCAGACTGCTGCGGCAAACCTGGCGGTATCGCTGAATGAATCAATGACTCACGCGATCGTGGTTGCACGGTCAAAGACGACTACCTGGCAGAGTTCGCGTCCTTGATGTCGTAGCGCCAGAGGAACTTGCCGGTTTTGGCTTCCACTCCCACCAGCCCCTTTTGCAGGAATTGGACATACTGTTTGATTCCGCCGGAGTTGACGACGATGATCGAAGCATAGCCAGCCTCGTCGCCCCCCGGCACGGCCGATTTCCATACCGTGTCGCCGGTCTTTTTGTTCAAGGCCACCAGCGTGGCTTCGCTACCGCCGGGCGTACAAACCAACAGGTCGCCGTCGACCAGTGGAGACTCGGCATTAATAGGGGGTGGCCGAGCCGACCGCAACCATTTTGCTTCCCGACTGCCTCAGGCCAGAATCTCGTCGATCACCTGGCCGTGAACGTCGGTCAGGCGGCGGTTGGCGCCGTTGAAGCGGAAGGTCAGCTTGGTGTGATCGATCCCCATCAGGTGCAAACTCGTGGCGTGCAGATCGTAGCACCAGGTGGGCTTGAGCGATTTCCAGGCCCACTCGTCGCTTTCGCCGTAAGCGACGCCGCCTTTGATCCCGGCGCCGGCGACCCACGACACGAACGTGCCGGCATTGTGGTCGCGCCCGGCCGTGCCCTGGCTGAATGGCATGCGGCCGAACTCGGTGGTCCAGATCACCAGCGTGTCTTCGAACAGTCCGCGAGCTTTGAGATCCTTTACCAATGCGGCACACGGTTTATCCGTCGAGAGCGCGATCGGCGGTAATTCGCTGGAAATGTTGCCGTGATTGTCCCAATTGCCCGTCGCGCCGGCGGCGCCGCTCCACACTTGCACGAACCGCACCCCGCGCTCCAACAGCCGCCGGGCTATCAGGCAATTGCGACCAAAGGCTTCGGTGGGCTTTTCGTCCAAGCCGTAAAGACTTTGCGTTTGGGCGGTCTCGCCGGCCAGATCGAGCGCCTCGGGCGCGCTGAGCTGCATCTTCGCGGCCAGCTCATACGAAGCGATGCGGGCTTCAAGCCTTGAATCGCCCGGCCACTGTTCCTCGTGCGCGCGATTGGCTTCGGCCAACAGAGCGTGCCCTTCGCGCTCGCTCTCGGGAGTAATGAAGGCGGCGGTTTTGGGCGGAAACAGATCGGCAATCGGGTTAGCCAAGTGCGGCCGAATGATCGTACCCTGATGCTTCACCGGCAAAAACCCGGCGGAGAAGTTACCCTGGTTGTTGTAGGGCAAACCCTTGGCGTCTGGCAGCACGACGAACGTGGGCAGGTTATCCGTCAGGCTGCCCAGAGCGTAGCTGAACCAGGCTCCCATGCACGGAAAGCCCGGCAGCACGAAACCGGTGTTCTGCATGTAGCTTGCCGGGCCGTGGACGTTTGTCTTCGAGGACATCGACGTCAAGAAGGCCAGATCGTCGACGCAAGTGGCCAGGTGTGGAAATACGCTGCTCACCCAGCGGCCGCACTGGCCATGCTGTTTGAACTCGAAGGGACTTTTAAGCACTTTGAAACCCGGCGAGCCGGTAACCGATTCGAGTTTCACGTTGCCGCCGGGGTCGAATGTCTGGCCGTGCAACTCTGCCAGGCGGGGCTTGTAGTCAAACGTGTCCATGGGGCTGGCGCCGCCGTTCATGAACAGTTGCACCACGCGCTTCACCTTCGCCGGGTGGTGCAGGCCGCCGTTCAAGTCGGCCGGGGCTGGCGTGGAAGCGGCAGGTGGCTCGGCCAGCAAATCACTTTGGCCTAATAGATGAGCCAACGCAAGGCCACCGAAGCCGCTGCCGAATCGAAGCAGCAGTTCGCGCCGACTGAATTCCCTCTCCCCTGGCGAGAGAGGGTTAGGATGAGGGGGCCTGCACGAAGCGCATGCACCCTCACCCCGCCACTCTCCCATCGAGAGAGAGGGCGTCCAAAAAGTCCCTCGTTTTGACCGAGCCTGCGATGCCATCGTTAATGTGCCTTTCGAGCAGGATCAATTCACAAACACGAACTCATTGGTGTTGAACATCATCCGACAGGCGTTCGCCAATCCGTAACTCGCCGCATAGGCTTCCCAGCGCTGGCCCTCTTGGGGCGTCGGATCGCGGAGCAAGGCCAGTTGGAACAAGAGCCGAATCCGCTCGGCTTGTGTCGCGGCCGCTGCCGTCAGCCGCGCGGCCGTGTGCTCGCTTTGCCGCACGATGAAGCGATTGTCCAATAGCGACAGCGCTTGCAGCGCCGTCACCGAGGAGCTGCGCACCGGGGCAAGCTGCGAACCATCGGGGCAGTCCAACGATTCCATCAGGGGATCGGGCAACGTGCGAAACAGAAAGCGATACGCCGAACGGCGAAAATTGTCCGGTGCGTCGACGTCGTAGTTCTGATAATCGACGTTGGGGGTTACGTGGATGCCCGCCGACTGGATGAACTGCTTGACCGATGGCCCTCCCATGGTCAGATCGAGCTTGCCGCTGGCCTGCAGCACGGCGTCGCGAATGCTCTCGGCATCGAGCCGGTGACGGTTCATGCGCCACAACAGGCGGTTGTCGCCGTCGACGCGTGCCCGCTCGGCATCGATCTCGGATGATTGGCGATACGTGGCGCTGGTCACGATCAGCCGGTGCAATTTCTTGAGCGATCCACCGTCGTCGCGGAACACGATCGCCAGCCAATCGAGCAGCGCGGGATGCGACGGCGTACCGCCCATTCGCCCCAGATCGTTCGGCGTGTCGACGATGCCACGATCGAAATGGTAGTGCCAAACCCGATTGACGATCGACCTCCAGGTGAGCACATTTCGCGGGTCGACGAGCCAGCGCGACAGCGCCGCCCGGCGGCTGGCTTCGTCGTCGGAGCCATCTAACGCGAATCGCGAATCGATGCCCGTTACGCACGCCAGCGCGCCGGGCGCGGCCTCCTCGAGCGGCTGGTTGATGTCGCCGCGGCGCAGCATGTGAATTGGGCGCGGCCTGGCGGCGGGACGGAAATTTCCGTTGGCTTTGAAATCGTTGCAGGCTGCATACACCGTCCGCGGCGCACGGAGCGCGGCCAACTGCCGATCGAGCTGCCAACCGACGAGCGACCGCGCTAACTCGACTTTTTGCGCCGCCGTGCGCTCGGCCGGAGAAACCGCAAGAATCGCGGTCAACTCCGCCGGTATCGGCCGGGCTGACTCGGGATTGGCCGCGGTGGTTACCGACAATCGCGGCCGGCCGATCAGGTGGCCGCTGCCGTGCAGTTGTTCGAGCACAACCGTCAGCCGCGTGCCGCCGGTCGTGCGCAGCGGTTCGCGCAGGACGAACACGGCCGCGTGGTCCTTGCCGACCTCGGGATGAATGCCCCAAGCGGTTTCAGGCTTTCCGTCGATCGCCGCGGCCACGCCCCAACTCTCTTGATTGAAGTCGGCAAAGGCGCTGGCGATGGCCACTGGAGTCATTTCTCCACCCGCTGCCGGCGCCGCCGACAGCTTGAATTCCGAAAGGTGTAAGTTTCCGTTGTCTTGTCGTCCCGGCCCTTGGTGCGGCAGGCTCGAGTCGGCCAAGACTTCCAACTGCACGCCGGTGATGGCGTCCAACTCGGTTTCCAGGGTCAATGTATAGGTATCCTTCTCGGGACGCGGGCCGCCAAACAGCAGTGATCCATCGGCCTCGGGCGTGGCCGTCGACCCGTTGGCCGTCGATATGGCGGTCGGCACCAGAATCTTCCACACCTCGCGGCTACGGCGAAACGCCTCTTCGATCGTCACCAATTCGCTTTGCAGTTGTGCATCGGACAGCAGCCGTTCCGCGGCGCACGTGGTCGCGTCGTGCTTTTTCTGTGACAGGAGCCGCCGCTGTCTGTGCACCGCCGGATCGGGATCAAACTCGTGGTCGGCCCGATCGACCCCCGCGAACACTGCTTGCAGACCGTAGTAATCGGCTTGCGTGATCGGATCGAACTTATGATTGTGGCAACGGGCACAATGGACCGTGGTGCTCGTGAACGTCGACATCACGTTGGTGATCATGTCGTCGCGGTCGAGCACCTGGGCCATCTTCTTGTCGAGCGTATCGTCGACGATGCTCATCAGAGAGCTTTCGTCCCAGGGCCCGGCCGCCAAGAATCCCAGGGCCACGGTCGCTTGCGGCTCGTCGGGATACAGCGCATCGCCCGCAACCTGCTCGCTGACGAAGCGGGCATAGGGCTTGTCGTCGTTGAACGAGCGGATCAGGTAGTCGCGATAGGGCCAGGCGTTGTCGCGAGGACGATCCTGATCGTGTCCGTGCGTCTCGGCAAAGTGAACCACGTCCATCCAGTGCCGCGCCCAGCGTTCGCCGTAGCGCGGGCTGGCCAACAGCCGATCCACCAGCCGCTCGTACGCGTCGCTCGTTGAATCGCCCAGAAACGTGGCGACCTCCCGCGGAGTCGGTGGCAGCCCGGTCAGATCCACGGCAACCCGCCGGATGAGCGTACGCCGGTCAGCCTCGGCCGACGGCCGCAAGCCGTGCTCGGACAGGCTCGCGATCACGAACGCGTCGATCGGATTCTTGACCGACGGTGATTCTTCGACAGGGGGTATCGGCGGTCGTACCAGCGGCTGGAGAGACCAATGATCGGGCTTCGGACTCGTTGAGCTTTCCAAGTCGGCAGGGAAGGCGGCCCCTTGGTCGATCCACGAGCGGACCACAGAAACGAGGGCCGCGGTGAGCAGTTCCCCTTTCGGCGGCATCCGCAGATCCGGATCGGCCCCGGAAATTCGCTCGACCAGGGGGCTTGCGTTGCCTTTGCCGGCCACAATCGCCGCGCCGTTGGCCCCGCCGCGCAAAGCGTCGTCGCCACGGTCGAGGCGAAAGTCGCTCTCCTGCCGCTTTTCGCCGTGACACGTAAAGCAGCGCGCCTCGAAAATTGGCCGGACGTCGCGAGCGAAGTCGATTTTCTTGTTAGCTGCCGGCGACTGCGGGGGCTCCGCCGCGCCAATCGGCGCCCCGCGAAGGCAAATCGCCAGGACCGAAATGCCGACCCAACCGTGTCGAAAACTTCGCGGCGACATCAACGATCACCCTCACGACGTCGTCTAGTATTTAACCCCCTGAGTCTACCCGTTCAATTTGGCTGCCGCAAATCGGTGGGTATTCGGTGGACCCCGAGCTGAGTGTCACGGGCGATTGCGTCGCATGAATGTACCGGTCGTAAAAGAGCTGCCAATACTTTGGAAATCGGCCGTTTTGGGAACCGCGAGGAATCGGGGCCTGACTCGCGACGAACAAAAATCGTGCGACCGGTTGGTATCAACCCCCTGGAGATCAAGTATCATTGTTGTTGGACATGATGGAAGAGAAACGGGCCTCATTGGAGACTGGTTTCCGTCGCTCATCCAGTACGGGAGGTTGTCATGCGTATTTGGCTACCTGCAGTCGCCCTTCTCGCTCTGACGGTCGTCTCGGAAGTCGCTCGCTCGGACGAATCGAAAGTGCCGCTCAGCGAGGTGCCGAAAGCGGGGTTGGAAGCGGTGAACGCCATGTTCCCCGACGCCGCGATTGGAGATGCCGCAAAAGAGACCGAGGATGGCAAGACCGTCTACGAAGTCAGCCTCAAGCAAAACGGGCGGAACATTGACGTGACCATTGGGGCCGACGGCAAGATTCAATTAGTCGAGAAAGAAATCGCCGACAAAGACTTGCCAACCGCGGTCAGGCGGACCTTGGAAGCGAAATACCCGAAAGCAACCTACAAGATCATCGAAGAGGTCAAAAGCATAAAGAACGATAAATCGACGCTCGACTTCTTCGAAACGCTTCTCGTAACGGCCAGCAAGGAAATAGTCGAAGTCCAAATCACGCCGGATGGAAAAATCAAAAATGAAGAGAAGAAGCAGGCTGAGAAAGACTAGCCCCGATGGCTTTCATCATATTAGGAGCAGCAAAGTTCGCGCTCCGTCAATGCTCGATAGCCTTCCCGCGCCAAAAACGCGGCGATGATTATTCCGGAAATTGGATCGGCCTGCCACCAGCCGAACAGAAAGTTCAGCCCCAGGCCGAACAACAAGGCAACGGACAGGCAAATACAGCCGAGCGTTTGCTTGGCGTCGGCCAACAGACTCCGGCTTTGGACCGCCTTTGCGGCACGGTGCTTGAACAACAATAGAGCCGGCATGACCAGCAGCGACACGACGGCAATGGCGATGCCAACGGGGCTCGGTTTCGGCTCCTCGCCGAAGTAGAGTTGAGCGGCGGAGGCGTAGAGCACGTAGGCCGCTAGAACCAGCAGTGCGCATCCGGTCAGTCGGACTGCCGTCAGTTCCCGGTGTTCGCCGGATTCCCCGCTAAATCGCCAGACCATGACGAGCCCGGAGAGGGATTCCACGAAGCTGTCTACGCCAAATCCCAACAGCGCCGAACTGCCGGCCGCAACTGCAAAGACAATACTGACAACACCTTCAAGGATGTTGTAGCCAACAGTGAAGCAAGATAACAGCAGCGCTTGGCGATGAGATTGCATGGACAGATATTCTACACAAAGGCGCTGCACGGCATGGCGCCTGCTTGTCCTGCGGGGCTCGTTTCAGCGATACTGATGGGCGACGGGCAAGGTAGATTCGGCGGTCGGTGCCGGAATCCACTTGGCCCACCCGACCGTCAGTTGGTCGGGGTGAATTTTTGTCTGTTGCTGACAGCGCCCAGAACTCAGGCGTGATAGAATGGCTGCCGGAGAACAAGATATGCGACGTGGCTTTACGCTCGTGGAAGTCTTGGTGGTTATCGCCATCATCGGGCTATTGGTCGGTCTGTTGCTCCCCGCAATCCAGTCTAGTCGGGAAGCCGCTCGCCGAACGGGATGCACGAACAATCTCAAGCAGATTGGATTGGCTTTGCTGAATTTTGAAGGCACCCACAAGGCATTTCCGGCCGGCTACGTCTCGCAATTCGACAGCGACGGCAACGATACTGGTCCGGGGTGGGGCTGGGCTTCGCAAATTCTGCCGCAATTGGAAGAGTCGGCGATTCACAATGTCATCAATTTTGATCTACCGATCGAGCATCCCAACAATGGCGCGCGGGTGGCCAACATAACTGGTTTTTTTTGTCCGTCCGATGATATCAAACGAGTCTGGCAAGCAAAAAAGGCAGACGGAACACTCATTTGCGAGGTTGCGGCATCGAACTACGTTGCCATGTTCGGCACAACGGAGCCTGGCGTCGATGGCAATGGAATTTTCTTCCGCAACAGTAAGATCGGCTTGAAAAACATTACGGACGGCAGCAGCAAGACTATTGCCGTCGGCGAAAGAACTCACCAGCTTGGCCAGGCAACTTGGGTCGGGGCAGTCACCAATGCCATCTTGTTCCCCGACGACACCAATACTCAAGCACAGGCAGTTGCCGAACACGGTTCGGGCATGGTGCTCGGCCATGCCGGTGAAGGAATCGGGCCAGGTGCGTCCGGCGGGGATGTCAACCAGTTCTACAGCCTGCATGGCGACGGGGCCAATTTCCTGTTCGCCGATGGGCATGTGTCCTTTCTGTTGTCCACGATGGACTACAAGACCTATCTGGCGATGGTTACGCGAGCCGGTGGCGAAACCATCTCGGGGGACTATTGATGCGTAAAGTGTTGTTGCTCGCGGTCCTATTGGCTGGTTGTGGCAAGGCTGCCGCGCCGAAAACGAAAGTGGTTGTTCCAATTGACCAAGTGCCGCCCGCTGTAATGAATGCAGCGCAGACGAAAAAGCCTGATGTCAAATTCAATAAAGCGATGAAAATCGCTGACGGGATTTACGAAGTCCAAGGCAAGACCAAGTCCGGCAAGATCGTTGAAGTAGAAGTGTCGGAAGCCGGCGAAGTCTTGTTGGTGGAGTGAAGCTACAGCGCCGCGGTTGGGGTTGAAGGTTCGTTGCCCGAAAGCCAGGGCAAAAAGTGTTTCCGAATATCGCCAAAGCGAATCTCGACACCGCCCACAAGCGACACATTATTCATCGTGGGCAGCCCGCCGCCACCAATGGTCAAATCGTCCGGTAACTCCGCGCGGACCACCAGCCAATCTTTCATCGCGCACTTGACCCCAAATCCCAACGGCGCATCGGCCATAAGACTCGACAATCCAGGCGAGGAACACCGTTTTGACGTACATCTGCCGGCAGTCGCGCCGGCGTCGGCCGGTCGAAAGGAAATGTGTTCGACTCGCCGATGCAGTTGTGTTTGAAAGCCGCTCGAATTTCTGCCGGGGATCGGGGAATTGTGCCGGCGAGGCACGCAGGGACCGTCGGCGTGCATCCTTGCGCTTCAAGGTCATGGTGATCCGCCCCACGTTGCCATAGGGAATCTGGTAAAGATAAGAGTGAACCCGCCAGGCAATCACTCTATCAAGGGCGGTCTTGCCATTAGCCCAGCATGTCAACGTGGAAAGCACTGTTTGGCCAAACGCTGAACTGGTCTGGACCTAGTAATTCCAACCTGTTAGAGTCTGGCCCCCATGAATGAGTACCAGAAACAGACGCTACGGTTATTGAGCGGCGGCGCACTGGTGACGGTATGCCTTTTCCTCGGTGGCTGCGCGTCAATGGGGGATGACTTCAATGATGTCAAGCAGGACTTCACCCATCCGAAAGGGCACTTGATCCAAAACCTGCCCGTCCCAAGAGTGCCGATGGGTAGCGTTGTACTTAGCAAGAGCGCGACTTGGGTTGCCGTAAGCTCATGCGGGTTCGGCCATAGCACATCGGCCAGTTGAATTGACCATTTGCTCCTCAGCCGGCAGTTCGACGTACACCTCATCCCCTTCTACCTTCACCGGAAACACGGTCACCGCATACGAGTCGTTGGTCAAACAGGCCCCGGACTCCAGCGAGAACGTGTTTTTGTGCAGAGGGCAAGCCACCTTGGGCGTTCCGTTCTGGTCGCCGATGATGCCGCGTGCCAACACCATTTCGCGCTTGTGCGGGCAAAGGTTCTGGCAGGCATACCACTGACCGCGGCTAGCGAAATTAAACACGGCTATCTGCCAGCGGCCATGCTTGATTGCCGCGCCACCATCTCGTGGAAAGTCGCCGACCCGGCCCACCTTGACCCAACGTCGTTCGTCCCCCGACCGGCCATTATCCGAGCCAGTGTGGTTTGACAATGTCAACCGCTCCAGCGGCACCACGTCACTCGGCCAGTCCGCTGGTCGTCGCTGCCCGCGTTCGGCGACGAATTCGATGGAGGGCTCGGTTTCGTCCGTGTTGACAAACTGCTGGAAGAGTTTCCGTTTTTCGGGATCGTTGACAACTTCCTTCCATTCGCACTTGTACGAATCGACCAGGAACTGCATCTGGCGGTCTAGCTCTTCGCAGATACCCAGCCGGTCGTTAATCACCACGTCTCGCAGGTAGTCGATACCGCCTTCCATCTTCTCCAGCCAGACGCTGGTGCGCGTCAGGCGATCGGCGGTTTGGATGTAATACATAAGAAAACGGTCGACGTATTTGAGAGCCATTTCTTCATCCAGGTCGCTGGCCAGCAAATCGGCGTGCCGTGGTTTGGCGCCGCCGTTGCCGCACACGTACAGGTTCCAGCCGTTCTCGGTCGCGATCAGCCCGAAATCCTTGCCTTGGGCTTCGGCGCATTCGCGCACGCACCCGGAGACGGCGGCTTTGAGCTTGTGCGGCGAGCGGATCCCGCGATAGCGCAACTCGACTCGGATGGCCAGCCCCACCGCGTCGCCGACGCCGTAACGACACCAGGTAGTTCCCACGCAGCTCTTCACGGTCCGCATAGCCTTGCCATAGGCGTGTCCGCTTTCGAAGCCGGCGTTTACCAGCTCTTCCCAGATGTCGGGCAGTTGGTGAACCGGCGCTCCGAACAGATCGATTCTTTGGCCGCCGGTTATTTTCGTGTACAAGCCGTGTTTTTTCGCCGCTTCGCCGAGCACGATTAGTTTCTCGGGCGTGATCTCTCCGCCGGGCACACGCGGCACGACCGAGTACGTTCCGCCCCGCTGGATGTTGGCCAGGAAGCGATCGTTGGTGTCCTGAAATGTGGCATGGTTCAGGATGTTCTCATTCCACAGGCTCGCCAGAATCGACGCGACCGCCGGTTTGCAGATCTCGCAGCCTTGGCCGCGACCATGGCTGGCGAGCAATTCGTCGAATGACTTGATCTGTTTGATCTTCGTGATCTCGAACAGCTCCTGCCGCGTGTGGCGGAAGTGTTCGCACAGGTCGTTGTTGACTTGTTTGCCGGCGGCCTTGAGTTCGGCCTTGAGAAGATCGGTGACCAGCGGCAGGCAGCCGCCGCAGCCCGTGCCCGCTTTGGTGCACGATTTGACCTCGCCGACGGTGGTCAATTGTCCTTGGCGAATCGCCTGGCAGATTTGTCCCCGATTGACGTTGTTGCAGGAGCAGATTTGCGTCCCCTCTCCGAGCGCACCCAACACATCGATTTGTGCAGCGCTCCTGGAGGCGCCCAGCAGTTCGCCAGGCGACATGGGCAATGCGTCTTCGCTTTTGGAAAGCATCAGCAAGGTGCCGTAGTCTGAGGCGTCGCCCACGAGGATACCGCCCATAAGGCGCTTGCCATCGATGCTGAAAAACAGCTTCTTATATACGCCGGCAAAGGGATCTTCATAAGTGATTGGCCGCGCCACACTCTCGCTGGCGAGGTAATTTCCGAAGCTGGCCACGTCGACTCCCATCAGCTTGAGTTTGGTCGACATGTCCGCGCCGGTGAAGACGCGCTTGGAGCCGTTCGTGAAGTTGAACGCGGCGGTCTCGGCCATCTCATAGCCGGGAGCGACCAGCCCATAGATCATGTTGCGATACAGGGCTACTTCCCCAATTGCATAAATGTCGAAATCGCTGGTCCGCAAGCAGCCGTCGACCGCCACTCCGCCGCGCGGCGAAACGTTCAGGCCGCAGTCGCGGGCCAGTTCGTCGCGCGGACGAATGCCGGCTGACACGATGATCATGTCCACGTCCAGCTTCTCGCCATCGACAAACGCCAGGCCCTCGACTCGGCCGTCGCCCAGCACTTCCTTGGTGGTCTTGTTCAAGTGCACGCGCACGCCAAGCTCTTCGATCTTGCGCACCAATAGCTTCGAGCCGGCGTCGTCGACTTGCCGCGGCATCAAGCGATCGGCAAACTCGACCACGTGCGTTTCCAGACCCAGATCGTAAGCAGCCTTGGCGGCCTCCAGTCCCAGCAGCCCCCCGCCGATCACCGCCGCTCGCTTGGCGCGTTGGCTGTACGCGATGATCTGTTCCAGGTCGTCGATCGTGCGATAGACGAACACGCCGAGGTTTTTGATGCCGGGCACCTCGGGCACAAAGGGATAAGATCCGGTGGCCAGTACCACAAAATCGTAGGCAATCTCCCGGCCTTGGCCGGAAAGAACGACCCGTCGCTCGCGATCGATTTTCGTGGCCCGATCGCCCACGTACAGGCGAACATCCCGCTGCCGATACCACTCAAGATTGGCCAGCATCAGCTTTTCGGCGTCGCGATGGGCAAAGAATTGCGTCAAGCCAACGCGGTCATAAGCCGCCCGGGCTTCCTCGCAGAACGTCACGATCTGGTACCGACGCTCGACGTCGAACTCGATCATGCGCTCACAAAAGCGGTGACCCACCATGCCGTTGCCAATGACAACGATGGTTTTCTTTTCGTGTGCATGGGTGGTAATCATGGCTTGGTGCCGCCAGTTTCGATCAAGCCGCGACCGGCAATCGCGTTCTGAAAATGGTTCGTAGACAATGACACGACCATCACGCCTCGACGGGTTGCAGGGCACCAATCTCCTCGGGCTGCGAGCAGTTTTTTTGGGCGTGCGCCGCCGCAAGACCACCGCGTGCGATGAAAACTCCTTCCCAGGCGCGGCTGACGAACACGACCGCCCCGGCGGCGGCGAAGCCGACGAGCGCGAAAATCATGAAGCCGGCGCCGAATGTGCCGGTGGTTTGCTTGAGAGTGCCCAGCAGCGTCGGCAGCAAGAAGCCGCCGAATCCGCCCGCCGCGCCGACGATGCCCGTGATGACGCCGATCTGGCTGGCGAAGCGCTGCGGCACGAGTTGGAACACGGCCCCATTGCCCATCCCCAACAGGCCCATGGTGACGAACAACAGCCCTGTGCCAATGAACAGCGGCGGCAGCGTGGCCAGGCCGCCCATCGACAGGCCCACGCCCAGGAAGAGGGCCGTGAGCATGCGGATGCCGCCAAAACGGTCCGCCAGGTAGCCGCCAAGGGGCCGCAAGAACGAGCCGCTCACCACGCACAGCGTGGCGAAGCTGCCGGCGGCGATGGGCGTCAGTTGGTACTGATCGCGAAACAAGATATTCAGAAAGCTGGCCAGCCCAACGAAGCCGCCGAAGGTGACGCTATAGAAGAAGCAGAACCACCAGGTGTCGTGCAGCCGCAGAACGCCCACATAGTCGGCCAGCATCTTGGGCGCGGCGCGCTGGGGACTATCCTTGGCAAACAAGGCAAAGAGTACGAGCACGAAGGCCACCGGGATCAAAGCCAGTCCAAACACCGCATGCCAACCGAAGTTTGCCGCCAAGCGCGGCGCGAAGAACGTGGCCAACGCCGTGCCGCTGTTGCCGGCGCCGGCAATGCCCATCGCCAGACCTTGATATTGGGGCGGATACCAGCGGCTCGCGAGCGGCAGGGCCACGGCGAAACTGGCTCCGGCCACGCCCAGCAGCAGGCCGACCAGCAAGATCTGGCTGAAGCTGGTCGCCCAGAACCAACCCAAAAGCAGCGGAATCACGGTGGCCGTCAGGCCAATCAAGCCGGCGCGCCGCGCGCCGATGTAATCCGACAGCGGTCCCAGGACCAAGCGCAACGCGGCTCCACCCAGCAGCGGCACCGCGACCATCAAACCCTTCTGGGCGTCGGACAAGCCTAGCTCGTGTGCAATCGAGTTGGCCAACGCGCCGAGCATCACCCAGACCATGAAGCTGATATCGAAGTACAAAAAGGAGCACAGCAGCGTGGGCCAATGTCCGGCACGGGAAAAATCTCGCAAGTGCATATTCTTCGCTCCAGGAGGTTAAGAGTAGCCGGGCTGCCCAATCACGGCCGCCCGCGTGATGTCGATTTGGTGGAAACACTCTCGCGGCGGATACGCACCGCGCACGCTTTGTAGGAGGGCTGTTTGGAATAAGGATCGAACACGGCGTCGGTCAATTGATTCGTGGCGTCGTAGTGCATCGGAATGAAGACCTGGCCCGGCCGCACGGTCGCCGTCAGAAAGGCCTTCGCCCAGAGGCATCCCCGCTGCGATTCGACAAGCACCAATTCGTTCGGCTTGATCGCCAACTCGCGGGCGTGGAGCGGATTGATCTCGACGTAGATCTCCTGCGGACAAAGTTTTCGCAGCACGGGCGACTGGCGAGTCCGCGTCTGCGTGTGCCATTGCGAGGCGCTGCCGCGACCGGTCAACAACAGGAACGGATACTTATTGTTCGGCGGCTCAGGCATGGGCCGCGGAGCTTCGAAGAGGAATCTGGCCCGGCCGTCGGGATGATAAAACCGGCCGTCGGCAAAGAGGCGCCGTTGCTGTTCGGAGGGCGGATCGTCGGATGGGAACGGCCACTGAATGCCGCCCAGCCGGTCCAGCATTTGGTAATCTTCGATGCCGCTGATGTCGCATGGCTGCCCTGCGGACAATCGCTTGAGAATCTGAAACACGGCCGGCGGCGAGTCCCATTCGGACAGCAGTTCGGCGCAGCCCCAATAGTGCGCGATCAGCCGAAAGATCGAAAAGTCGGCCAGTGCCATGCCGGGCGCCTGGCGGACTTTCTTGATCGTGCCGATGCGCCGCTCGGAGTTGATGAAGGTTCCTTCCTTCTCGCCCCAGGCCGCCGCTGGAAGCACGAGGTCCGCCCGCCGGGCCGTCTCGGTGTTGTGATACATGTCCTGCACGGCGAGAAAATCGAGCCGCCCGAGAATGTCGTGCAACTGACCCTGGTTAATCCATGAATGGGCCGGATTGGTGGCGATGATCCATAGACCCTTGATTTTGCCTTGCAGAATGCCTTCGACGATTTCGTGGTAGGCCCAACTGTTCCGGCTGGGGATGCACGCGTCGTCAATGCCCAGAATGTTGGCCACCTTGCGACGATGCTCGGCGTCGAGAAAGTCGTATCCTCCGAGCAGATTGGTGGTATTGCTGAAGAGCCGCGAGCCCATCGCGTTGCACTGGCCCGTGATCGAGTTGGCGCCGGTGCCTGGCCGGCCGATGTTGCCGGTCATAAGCGCCAGGTTGATGATCGCCTGCGCCGTGCGCACCGCCTCGTAGCCCTGGTTCACGCCCATCGTCCACCAGAACGAGACGCGGCGGCCCTCGTGAATGATGCGGGCGATGTCTCGCAGCGTGGCTTCGTCGATGCCGGTGGCCGCTTCGACGACCTCGGGCGTGAACGGCCGCAGGAACGTGGCAAACTCCGAGAAACCGGAGGTGTGAGCCTCAATGAACAGCCGGTCGATCCAGCCCTCTTCAAGAAGAACCTGGGCCAAGCCATAGAACAAGGCCAAGTCACTCTTGGGCTTTAGCGCCAGGTGCCGCGTGGCCTGCATGGCGGTTTCGGTGGTGCGCGGATCGACGACGATGATTTGCGGATCGTGCGGATTACGCACCACGCGCTCCCACAGGATCGGATGCGCCAGGCACAAATTGGCCCCGACCAGCATCAGAACGTCCGACTCTTCGAAGTCCTGGTAGGTGTACGGCGGCGCGTCGAAACCGAATGCTTGTTTGTAGGCCACGACCGACGTGGCCATGCATTGCCGAGTGTTGCCGTCGCCGTGAACCAGACCCATGCCAAACTTCGCAAGCGCCCCGAGCAGCGCCATTTCTTCCGTGGCAATCTGGCCGGTGCTGATGAATGCGACCGACTCGGCACCATGCTGGGCTTGTATCTGCTTGATTCGCTCGACGAACGTCCGCAGCGCGGTATCCCAACCGACCGCTTCGAGCCGGCCGCGCTGGTTCTTCAAGAGCGGCGTCGTGGCGCGGTCGGGCGAGTCGAGCACACGGAGCGATTCCCAGCCCTTCGGACAGGCCATGCCCAAGTTCACGGGATATTCGCTCGTCGGCGTGAGATTGATTGCCTGCCCATCCTGCAGGTGAACGTCGAGACTGCATCCCGTTGAGCAGTAGCCGCAGACCATGCTGGTAATCGCGTCGGGTTGCCGCCGCTCGGGCACGAGTCCCAAGCCGAATTGGCCCGGGCTAAGCAGCAGTTGGCGGGTCCGCTGGCCGTCGCGCTGGTGCAGCACGGAAGTGAGTTGTGCGACCGTTTGTCGCAGTGTTTGCCGAATCATTATGCGAGCCCTCCTGGCATGCGAGGCGCGACGGCGGCGACGAAGAACAGGTAGCGCTCCAGCAACTCGCCCGCCAGCGAAGCCAGAAACAGACCGCTGACGATCAGGGCGATGGCCTGGTCGCTGAAGCCCGGCCCGGGGCGAAACGTCTGTGACTGCAACAGCAGCGCAGGCAGCGCCAAGCCGCCGACAGCGCCCAGGCCAAAGCGCTTCCAGGTCACGCCGGCCAGAGGACCGACCAGGAGCAAGGCCGTCCGCTTCAGCGGCGTGGTGTGCTTGGCTCGCAGGTGCAAAAAGGTCAGGCTCTCGAATGTCAATTTGGCGGCACTGACCCCCAGCAGCAGCTTGCACAGCAACTCGCCATAAGCGGTCAACGCCTGGCTTGCGGAAAGCGAACCGGACCAGCCGACGGCAATCATCGAGGTGAGCAACGCGGCGGCCAGACCCAGCCAAGCCGTGGTCAAGAAAAACTTCGTGTTGACGCCGACGGCATTCCAGAACGGGCGGCGCGTGGCCTGATAGACCATCGCCGAGCAGAATACCGCCAGCACACCCGAGCCGACCACGGCCGCTCCGAGGGCCTTGGTCAGCGAAACATTTTCTTGGGCCGTGGGCCAGAGCCAACTCGAGCAAGCATATAGGCCGGCCAGCGCCGAAAACAGGCCGAAAGCCACGATCTCGCGGCTCAGCCAAGAATGCCTTAAGCCCAGCACGGCCCGAAAGGCATACAGGGGGCGTCCGAGATGACAGGTGCTCGAAGCCAAGGCCGTCACTCCAAAAAGCAGCGCCGCCGCGCAATGCACTGGATGCACCGCGAAGAGCACTTCCCGGTCGAACGTCACGATCGACTTGAGCAGGAGATCAATCAAAAACGCGCCCACCGAAAGCTGCGTAAGCACGAGCATCAGCACCAGCGGCAAATGGCTGTCTTCACGCCGCACCCGAAAGTAGTCGACGGGCAACGTGTTGCGCGGCAGCGGCCGGCGCGATTTGTAGTTCGTGGTCGGCAGGGTCAACTGCGGATCGGGAGCGCCGGGAAGGAACAGGCTCGATTCGCAGTCGTGGGCCACGTCTTGCCGATCGACGACCTTGATGCGGATCGCCTCGTGAGGGCAAGCCTGCACGCAGGCCGGGGCTTCGCCCACAGCCAGCCGCTGACTGCACATGTCGCACTTGCGCACGATGCCCTTTTTCTTATTGAATTTCGGCACGTCGTAGGGACACGCCAGCACGCAGTATTGACAGCCAAAGCACTGGTCATCCAGATGCTTGACGATGCCGGTCAACGGATCTTTCTCGTAGGCGTTGACCGGGCAGGCGATCAGACAGGCCGGTTCCAGGCAATGATGGCAGGCGGTCGTGACGTGCTGCAACACCGGCAGATCCGTCGTGCCGCCATGCAACAATCCCACGTCTCGCCAAACCTCGTTCTCGTCCAGGCCGTTGAGTGTGTGGCAGGCCGTGACGCACGCCTTGCAGCCCGAGCAGCGGTCGAGATCGACCTCGAACGCATACTGTTCGCCGGGGCGTGGCGGGCTCAGCGGCAGTAGCTCACGGTAGTATTTTTCTTGCGTCGGCAGCCGATCGGCCACCTGAAGCCGCGCGAACGTCTCCACGGCCGTCGGTTGGCGCTGCTCGTCGAGCAACATATCGACCAGCGAGAAGCCGCTAGCATTGACCGGCTCAAAATTGTGATTCACGTCGACCGACATCGGGGCCACGGTTCCTGGATAAAACAACGCTCCAAGCGCCGCCGCCTCGGCACGAAACGCCCGCTAGAGAGCAAGTTCAATGCCAAGCCGCGCCGCGCGTGCATGCCGCCGCCGCAGTTGGCCGAGTAAGTACAAGGCCGGACGCCCGTTACCTAAATTGAGCCGGCGCACGAAAAAAGCCGGCGGCGCGAGAGAACTGCCTATTCCGCAAGCAAAGGTGCCACGAGAGGGCGCAGGTCAATTGAGTCGATCCGACTCAAGAGGTAAAAGTTTTCGCCACTCGCCGGTCGTGCTGGCAACGCGCGGGGAGTGAAAGGCAGGAGTGGGCGGATTCAAATATCAAATGCGACACCGCGTCGCTGGGCGTATTGGTTGAGAACTTCGCGGGTGGCACGGACAACTCGTTGTCGGTGTTGCGAAGCAGCAAGAGGCTGCTGTCGCGATAGACTCAGCAATCTTGGGCCACAACCGTGCCGATAATCCGCCACCCGGACACCTCCAAAAGAAGGGTCGCGATAGACTCAGCAATCTTGGGCCGCAACCGTCGCTCGGCTGAGCTCGTGTGCCGACGGCACCCCGACAATAAGTTGTCGGCGCCACCCCACCATGCCTGGGAGTTCATTACACGAACAATTCCACCAACGGCCGGCCTTCGGAAATCCGGTGCGGGCGATGCTCGCGGTCGTGGATCAGACTTTCGGGCGGGATGCCCAGAGCGTGATACATGGTGGCGATCACGTCTTCCGGCGAAACCGGATTGTTCTTGGGATAGGCGGCGTGCCGATCGCTGGCTCCATAAACTTGCCCGCCGCGAATGCCGCCGCCGGCCAGGACGACTGACTGGCACGCTCCCCAATGGTCGCGGCCCGCAGCCTTGTTGATTTTCGGCGTGCGGCCGAATTCGCCCAGCATCACGACCAGGGTTTCGTCCAAGAGGCCCCGCGCACTCAGATCTTCCAACAGGGCCGAATAGGCTCGATCCAAGGGCGGCAGGCAGTACTTCTCCTTGAGCATCTGGTAGCCGGTAATCCCGCCCAGTGAGGCCGTGCCGCCGTGATTGTCCCACACGTTGGCCACGTTGCCGTCGGGGCAAATGTAGTACCAGACCACCGTCACCAGCCGCACTCCCGATTCGACGAGCCGGCGGGCCAACAAAAAGCTCTCGCCATATTCGTTCCGCCCATAACGGTCGCGCAACTGATCATTCTCGCGCGCCAAGTCGAATGCGCCGCGCGCTTCGGGCGACATCAGCATGCGAAATGCCTGCTCACGAAATTGCTCGAGCCCTCGCGGACCTTTCAGCGGGCCTCGCTGCTGGGCAATGCGATCGTAATCTTCCAGCAGCTTAAGCAGACCGCATCGGGCTTGCAGCCGGTTGGCGTCGACGCCGTCGAGCAAATCGAGACTGTGCGGCGGCGGCGCGTTGACTTCCCCGGGAGACTTCAGCTCCATCGGATCGTATTGCGCGCCGAGAAAACCGGCATAAGTCCCGCTGTATATGACTCCGTCGTGCCCGATCGGGCGCGGAATGGTGACGCTGGCCGGCATTGCCGCAGGCGGACTGAAATACGACACCACGGCGCCCGTGTTGGGAAAATCATTGCGATTGCGCATGTTGCGCGGCACGGCAAGCGTGTTGTTGATCTTACCGGTCAGGGTGTGATAGACGCCCACTTCGTGCGTGTTGCTCGGATGGGTGAACGAGCGAACGATCGCCATCTTTTCGGTGTGGCGGGCGATCTGGGGGAGCTGATCGCAAATCTGGATGCCCGGCACGACCGTATCGATGGGCTTGAACTGGCTGCGAATCCCATCGGGGGCCTCGGGCTTCATGTCCCACATGTCTTGTTGTGGTGGCCCGCCCCAGAGATAGAGCAAGATGCAGTTTTTGGCCGAGGCCCGCAGGCGAGACGACGCCGCGATTTGCTCGGCCCGCAACAGCCCCGGCAGCGTCAATGCCCCCAAGCCGGCCTGACCCAAGCGGATCATCGCATCGCGTCGATGGAGCATCGGGCGGACCCTTTTCGAACAGGGCACGAAGCACGGGCGACCGCATATCTTACCGCGCAGGGCGGAGCTGTTGAAGTAGCCGGCAATTTCCCCTTTGCGGCAGCGCTCGGAAAACACCGTTTGCAACGGACGCCAGGTACATTTGCCAAGGGCCACTCGGAAGGTGAGAATTAGGACGCGCGGAGAACTTCGAAGTTCGCGGCCGCGAGCATTCTTAGCAACCGCCTTACTAAACGCTCTCGACTCTCAAAATCGGATTTCACGCCTCTATGGAAAAACGCAACAACCGCAAGTGGACGCTAGCCTCGCGTCCGGTCGGAATGCCGAAGCAGTCGGATTTCCGCCTGGTCGAATTGCCCGCGCTGGCGCCCCATGACGGCGAAATGCTGGTCCACGCGCTCTATGTCTCAGTCGACCCCTACATGCGCGGTCGAATGAACGATGCCAAATCGTATGCCGCTCCGGTCGAGATCGGCGGCGTGATGGTCGGCGGCGTGGTGGGCGAAGTCGTGCAGTCGAACAATCCCCGTTTCGCCGTGGGCGAGATCGTGCAGGGAGAATTCGGCTGGCAGGAATATACAGTCACCAACGGCAAGGGAGCGCGGAAAGTGGACCCCGGCCTGGCCCCGATCTCCACGGCGCTGGGCGTGTTGGGTATGCCCGGGCTGACCGCCTATTTCGGACTGCTCGACATCGGCAAACCGCAAAGTGGTGAAACCGTCGTGGTCTCCGGAGCCGCCGGCGCAGTGGGCTCGATCGTCGGCCAGATCGCCAAGATCAAGGGTTGTCGCGCCGTAGGAATCGCCGGAAGCGATGATAAGGTTTGCTACGTCGTCAACGAACTCGGCTTCGACGGCGCGTTCAACTACCGATCGACCAAGAACTACGTCGAGAAACTGAAAGAGCTGTGCCCCAAGGGCATCGACGTTTATTTCGACAATGTCGGCGGCACGATTACAGATGCCGTGATACCGCTTTTGAATCCGCGGGCACGGCTGTCGATTTGTGGTCAGATCTCGCAATACAACGTCAAAGAGTCCGAAGTGGGCCCGCGGTGGCTGTGGGCCCTGATCGTCAAGCAAGCCCGGGCCGAAGGATTTTTGGTGTTCCAGTTTGCCGATCGTTTTCAAGAGGCCGCCGAAGAAATGGCTGGCTGGATCAAACAGGGCAAGCTCAAGTATCGGGAAGACATTGTCGAGGGCTTTGAGAACTTGCCGCGAGCCTTCATCGGCATGCTTGGCGGCGACAACACCGGCAAGCGGCTGGTGAAAGTAGGCGACGCGTCCGGTTAACATGCAATGCACCGGCCGGGTGCGATTCCCTCTCCCGCTGGGAGAGGGCTAGGGTGAGGGGTCCGGAACTCCCAAAGCACCCCCTCATGCCGACCTTCTCCCAAAGTGAGAAGGAGCAGATCTCGCTATGACGCCTTCGGCGCCGGCCGATTCAATCCGCGCTTGGCCAACGCGTCGAGCCCGACCAATTCGGCGCGCTTCCCCGCTTTGCGAACCATGTCGCATACCATGTCGATCGTGCGGAATTCCGGATCGGTCACATACAGGCACGAGGGGTGCGACAGAAAGTCGTAGGCCGCGCCGTTGTCGATCGCCCACTCGACGCCCCGGCGAACCGCCTCGATGAACGACGCCAACTTCCAGCGGCCGTTGCGAAATGCGCCGATGTCGCTGATGGGGCTCATCGGTACTTCCACCAGGCCGCTGGGGTAGACAAACGGCTGGGCCACTGGCTGCGCGGCGACGATCGACGCGAACACCTCCTCCGTCGGCTCCTTGCCGACCTCGCCGACCGGGTGGGGGGGATACAGGCTGCTGACCCAGGTAAATCCCAGACCCAAAATCATCCTCTGAATGTCGGGACGGTCGAGCAGTCCGTGGGCAAACCCGCCCGGCGTGCGAAAGCCGGCCGCGGTGATGCCGACACGGGTCTTCAAGGCCACGTCGGCCAGGCGAATATTCTCGCGGATCACTTCCGACGGCTGCTTGCCCTCGATCAACCAGGGAGAGCGATTGAAGCGGAATTGAATGTCCTCGGGCCTGGTC
>JACQFF010000164.1 GCA_016200205.1 Planctomycetia bacterium | reverse complement strand
TCGCCGGAGCCATGCGGGACCGTCCTCGGACACCCAGGCTCGTGAAAACTTGGGTCGACGAGCTTATCAATCAGAGCAACAAGCCAGCAGGGGTGTACCTGCGAGTCGCCGGTGGTACCCAACGCGCAAAGGCTATTTGCGGTCGCGCTTCCGCTTCTTGCCGGCCGGGGCTCCGTTTCCCGAGTTCGGCGAACTGGCGACCCTAATCGCGGAGCCGCTCGCAGTTGCCTGGCTGGGGGCCGTTTTTTTGGGAAGCAGTTTGCGTTCCGCAACACCCCAAATGCTCGAGGCGATGAAGTACACGCACAGGCCGCTGGCACATTTGAAAAACATGATGCCCATGAAGACCATCATGTACTGCATCATCTTTTGTTGTAGCGCCGCCTGCTCGTCGGCCGGCGGAGGCATCGTCGCGCGTTGCTGCCAAAGAATCAGGCCCACGGTGACGAGAGGTAAAATATTCAAGTACGGACCCAATCCCAGGAAACCGGTGCCGTGGGAGATGAAGTCGGGCACCACGGCCGACCAGTTCCAAAGCATGTCCGGCGCGGCCAGGTTCGACGCCCAGCGGATCGAATCGCCAAACAGCGGTGCTTGCCGCAATTCGACGTCGACCATCAGCGTTTTATAGAGCCCGACGAAGATCGGCAATTGAACCAGGGCCGGCAGGCAGCCTCCGAGCGGGTTGTAATTGTGCTGGCGGAACAGCTCTTGCTGGGCTCGCGTTTTCTTTTCGGGTTCGTTTTTGTACTTCTCACTGATGCGCTTGATCTCGGGCTGAAGCTCCTGCATCTTCTGCGCGCTCTGTGCCTGTTTGCGGCCCAAGGGGAACATGCCGCCGCGCACCAGCACCGTGAGCATGATGATCGCCAGGCCGTAATTTCCCACCAGGAAATAAAACGCGTGCAAGATCTTCAGCATGGGAACGGCGACCCAGCCAAACCAGCCGTAGTACATCAAATCCTTGAGACTAATGGCGGTGCCCGGCGGACGGTATTCGGCCAACAGGTTGGGCTTTTTAGGCCCGGCGAAAATCTGAAAACTTTGCTCAAGCGGAGGGCCGCCGGGGGCCAGCTCGGCGGTCTTGCTTTCCAGCCGGAAGGAGACGTCGGTGAGTTTGTAATTAGCCCTGTCCTTCGGTATTGCACCGACGCGTGTCGGCTTGACTTCTTCGAACAAAACGTCCGTTGCGTTGTTCTTTTGCGGAATAATGGCCGCGGCAAAGTACTGGGCGTCGACCGCGATGTAATCCAGGGGGGATTGGGACCAGGTGAGCTTGAATTCCGGATCAGCGATCTGAGGAGCACTGACTTGCGTCGTGGCGCCGCCGTGGAAATGGGCCACCACATCGCGCAGTCCGGCGCCGCTCCAGGTGCGGCTGACCTTATTGGCGTACCACTCGCCTTCGATCGGCAGGCCCGTGGGGCCATCGAGCCGGTAGGCGATTCTGTGAGCCTCCGAGCCAACGTTCGCGATCGAGATATCCAACAGGAAACTGTATGCCGGATAATCGGAGTCTTGTGATTCGTTTGGGGGGACTTGTTGCAGGTGATAGGTTTTGACGATTTGCAGGCCCAGCTTCGGCAGCACTTTGCGGAAGCTGACCAGGTTTTCTTTGGCCGCGGTCACTTCCCACGCCGCATCGCGCAGCTCCACGCCGTCCAACTCCGGGCTGTCGTCGCCCAGGATCCGCTCGTCGAACTGCTGCAACGTCAAGAGGAAGGAAAACGGATCGTGATTTGGGCCCCGGTTCAGATCGACGGGCTTGCTATTCTCCTCGGGCTTCATGACTTGGAGCGGTTGCCGGCCGAGTTCGGCCGCAAGTTGCCGCTGGGCGCCGTCGCGCTCGATCGAGATTCGAATCTTTTGCTGCGGCGCGGTTTCCTTGAGGGCCTCGACGAGATCGGCCGCGGAGGCAATCGTCCGATCATCCAGCGCCGTGATCACGTCGCCCCCTTGCAAACCCGCGGCGGCGGCTGGAGTGCCCGCCCCGACGATGCGCACCAAAGCGCCCTTTTGCGGTTGCGGCGCATCACCCGGAACCAACTGGCCCAAATATCCGCTGCGGTCCTCCAAATCTCGGTAGAGTGGGCTATTGAGTTCGAGCCGTTCGATCGCAGCGCCGCGGTTGGTCAGAATCACGAGCATCCGATAGGGACTGTTCGGATCGGCTGACCCCAAGGTGAGCCATTGCGGCACGGCTTGCGGCGATTTTTCCGCGAGGGCGGCCTCCTTGGGCGTGGCCGGCTTGGGTCGGTCCGCTTCTTTTTTCGCCGCCGGCTCCTGGGCCTTGGCCGGTTCCACCTTGGCTACTTTTTTAGGCTGGGGCACCGCGGCTTGGGGAGGCGGCGGAGGCGCGAAAAAGACGGTATAGACGATCTGGTTGGCGACAATCGCTACCACGGCCAGAATCATGAACGAAGTGAAACGTTTATCCACGTGTTATCAGTCCTTCGGCTTTGCTGCGCAACGACCGTAGCCAGCCCAGAGGGCACGGCCAGGGTCAATAACTCGAACGGCGCGATTGAGTTTTATGTATTGTTTCCGCATAAGCCCGCCTTGCAATGGCACTTGGCACGGCGGCGGACATTTCTTACCCCCCGCAAGCCGGCTGTGCCAGCAAGCGGACCTTGGATGAGACAGGGTCGCTTTCTCGACAGGCCCTATGGGGCCGATGGGCCAGGCACTGGAGCGGCGCGCGGACTAACGTCCTTCGCGGAGCCGGTCGCCTAGGAAGTTGTCCAATTCGGGGGTGTCATAGATCTTTTGGATCGTCTTATTCAGGTCATAGGCTACCCGCCGAAACGTGACCAGGGCGTCTTCCAAAACGACGTAGCAAGAACGCGGATCGCCATCGCGCGGTTGCCCCACCGAACCCACGTTGATCATGGTCTTCTCGTCCGTCAGCCGATAGGTGTGGTTGACTTCTTCGGGGCTCAGGAAGTTCAAACTCTGCGTGAAAATTCCCGGCACGTGGGTGTGCCCTTGAAAGCAATGGCGCTCGATCAGGCTGAAAATCTTTTCCATCTTCCGCTGATTGTAAATGTCCTCGGGAAACACATACTCGTTGAGTGGATTGCGGGCCGAGCCATGCACGTAAAGCAGCCCGTTCTCTCGTCGGTTGCGGGGCAATTCTCCTAGGAAATCCCAGCGTTTGGCGTTTTCCGCCGGATTGCCGCGCTGACTTTCCAGTTGATCGCGGGTCCAAAAGATGGCCCGCTCGGCGCCGGTGTTGAAGCCTTCGGGATCGAACAGGGCCCCTTGGTCGTGGTTGCCCAACAGGCACACATCGCAACGCATCGCCAGGTCGATACATTCGCGGGGATTGGGGCCATAGCCGATGATATCGCCCAGGCAATACACCTCGCTGATGCCTTGCTGCTGGATATCCGCAAAGACAGCCTCGAACGCTTCGAGGTTGCTATGGATATCGCTGATAAGTGCGCGTTTCAAGCCCGGCTCGATTCACGCCAAAGGGCGTTTAAGCACCCAAGCTTCCGGCGCTTGGGGGAAAGTTTGGGGAACCCGAAACCAACTCCTGAGTTTAAGAGCCCTCTTTTGCATGGTCAAGCCACTTTTGACGATCCACTTTTGACGATCGACGGGCCATGCATCGCGGAGGTCTCGCAACCTTGCGACCCAAAAAGGTCCGCGAAGGATGAACCCATCAAACCCGCGATATGTCAACGTCGTGCTCCATCCTGGTGGCTCGTGAAACGGTTGATGAAACTCAACCACCGTTGTCCTTTCGCAACACCTTCCCAACGGCGACAGTTTAGCCTCGGCCGGATTCCTCGCCGCCGAAACCCTTGGCAGCAAACATCCAATTGCCTGTTGCCTCGGTCGACGTGCCGCGATAGGGCACGGCAGTTGCTTAACGAGAACCACATCCCCTCTCCTTGCCCCTGTCTATCGTTATCTCAAGGTCGTTCAATGGCCGGCTTGTGCCGATTACCCTTTGCGTTGCCGCTGGCGGCCCTGCTGGGCCTGACCGTTGGCTGCGGCGCTGCCACATGCCGGGCGGGCGAGCCGGTGGTTGTCGAGACCCTCAGTGGACGCGTCTTTACAGGCCAAATTGATATTCGCACCAGCCGAGAAGTCTTGGTCCTGCGGATGGGCACCCGGAACGTGACGTTCGTGCGGCCGATCGACTGGAATTATATTGTACGCATCCGCATCGATGGCAAACCGCTGACCCCGCCGGAGTTGCTGCGGAGATTCGAGGCCAGCGGCTGGCCGAGCTCGAATCAAGACTTGCCCGAGGCGCCCGCGAGTCCCGCAAACCCCCCTCGGCTTCCAGGCCCGTCAGATGAATCTCCCGACGAGAGTTCGGCGACCGCTCTAGACAGCGTCCAGCCTTTGCCGCCGGTCAGTTCGTTGCACATCGAAGCTTCGGTGGCCAAGTGGAACAGTGGCGCCGACAACGACGGCGTGCTATTGCGAGTGTTCCCGCTGGACGCCCAGGGCAATATCGTGCCGGTCAGCGGCACGCTCGAAGTCGACCTCATCGGCCAGCAAGAAGCGACGCTGACGCGCGGCGAACCGTTTCCACAGCTCGCGCGGTGGGGACAATTGGTCGACGCGCAAGACGTGGGCGCCAACGGTGCTACTTATCGGTTACCATTTCAAGCCTGGCATCCCGACGTTAATCTGCAATTGGGCAGCTCCGGGACGGTGCATGTCCGGCTGAGCGTGCCCGGCCAGGGAGTTTTCGACGATACGGCCACCATGGTTCGGCTGCGACCGTATAGTTCCACGCGCGATCGCTTGCGGCAATTCCGCGGCACGCGCTTCTTTCCACAAGAGCGGACGACTCGGGGCACGAGCGATTCGGGGTTCTCGCCATAAAGCGCAAACGTCGTCGCGCGGGCCGCGGCGCGGCGCTGGGCGTGCACGAGGTCAGCCGCCGGGCTTTTTCATCGCCAGGCTGTGCAGCACGAGCACGGCGCCGACCGAGATCAGGGCAAAGCCCAGCCAGGTGGGCGGGCGAAGCGTGCGTCGCGGTGTTGGCCCCACTGCGGGCAAAAAGGGGCGAACGGTCCCGTCGGCGTCCGCCACTGCCGCCGCCATCCGCTCGGCCAAAAATCGGCTGGCTTTCTCGTTCAGCACGAACGTTTCGACCATCCTGATCTGGAAGCCCAGCAGCATCACCACCAGGCCCAGAATAAAGTACTGATTCCGATTGAATTCCACCTGCACACCTCGAACGAGTCGACTCGAACGCCAGCTCTGATTTCCGACCAGCCAAGGCGAGTCGCCAGCAAAGTACGTATCGGGCCGTTTCTCGGAGCCACTTCATGCCGAGCCCTCCAATACCGGTTATGCGACGGGCACGAGTTTTGCCAGCCTCGCGCGGGCACACTCCGCGGTTCGTGGCCGCCGATCGGGGCTGGCTATTGGAGGCCGACTTGGAATAAACTCGCCTCACTCTGCGGACGTGTTGTTTCAGTTGTATCATGTGCATCAGTCGTAGGGTTAGCGCGCCTTGGTTTGACAAACCGCGCTTCCTTCTTAGGGTTGGTTGGCATGGCGAAGAAGCTGTGGCACGTGCTTCATCAGACCGGTGCTCGCTGGGCGCGCAACGATGGCAATCTGTTGGCGGCTGGGATGGCCTACTACGCCGCGTTTTCCTTTTTCCCATTGCTGCTGGTGCTCATTTCCGCGCTCGGTTTTGCGCTCCAGTTTTCCGCCAGCGCGCAAGGCGCCCAAGAACAACTGCTCGATCTGTTGAAGCAAAACACCGCCCCCGCCTTGGCCGACGAAGTGCGCAGCATCTTGGCCGACGTTCTCACCGAAGTTCAGACGCGCGCGCTCGGCAGTGGGTTTGTCGGGCTCGTGACCTTGCTCTTGGGTGCGATTGGCATCTTTTCCCAACTCGAATCGGCTTTCGATCGGATTTGGCAGGGCACGACTCCGCATGGCTGGGGCGTCTGGTCCGCCATTCGCAATGCGCTTTGGAATCGGCTCAAGGCCTTTTTGACGCTAGTCGGACTCGGACTGCTGGTGATCGTGGCGTTTGCGGCCGACCTGATTTTGACCGCAATAAAAACCTGGGCGCAACGTCTACCCGTCGACACGTGGGCCTGGCAGGATGCGCAATCGGTTTTGAGCATATCGCTCAATGCAATCATGCTCACCTTGTTGTACCGATTGATTCCCCGCGCGGCGGTTCGCTGGCGCGACGCCTTTTGTGGCGGCATTGTCGTTGCGCTCGTTTGGCAGTTGGGAAGCCAGGCCGTATCGTGGTTCGTCGTCGGCGGTAACTATTCGGCCTACGGCGTTGTGGGATCGTTTATCGCCATGATGCTGTGGGTCTACTGTGCCAGCATTCTGTTGTTCTTCGGCGCGCAAATGGTCCAAGTGTTGGGCTATCCCGAGGAGCCTCCGGCTGGCAAAACCGGCCCGTAGCATCCCCATTCCGTTTCTTCGCCTGCGTTGGCCGTGCATTGGGCCAGTCCGGCGGTTCCAATCGATCGCGATTCTCGTCTCGTTCGTCAAGGCGACTCAGGATTCCCAGCTCGTTCGGCACGCGCTCCCTGGGCAAATTCCTTAGCAGATTCGCCTCTCCGCGCGAAAACATGTAAATTAGAGTAGTTCACGACCCCTTTTCGGCAGCGCTCGGCGTTGTCGCCAGCGCGAATTAGGTCTTGGACCTTTGACTTCATGCCCGTTAAGCCAGAAAGATTACCGATGGCGGAAGTGCTCTGGTACTACGCGCGAAACGATCAACAGTTCGGACCGGTTTCGGCTTCCGAACTGAAGCAATTGGTCGATGACGGGCGGCTGTCGCCCGACGATTTGCTGTGGCGCGAGGGAATGGATGCCTGGACCACGGCGATCAATTTGCGCGGACTGTTTGCGGACGAACCAGCGGCAGGCACGGCCAAAACGGTCGCCGGCGTGGCGGAATCGGCCGTCGCCCAGAACGTCACCCTGCGGGCCCGGACGGCAGCCGCCATTCAGGATCCCGCCGTTTCCGCATCACTCGGGTCGACGCTCCGAGCGACGCAAGTCATTCTGTGGGGTATGTGCGTGTTGGTCGTTTTGGCGGGCGTTGTGCTTTTCACCAGAGGGTCCGGATCGCTTCAGAAAGCCAGCTCCTCTAGGGCCGCGGCGAACGCGCCATACATGCCGGGACCGAAGAGCACAAATCGCGCCAACTCGCCGACCGGGTCTTGCTCCAGAAATTCTTTCGCCACGCGAAGTGCGATGCGGCTGGCCTGATCGACCGGATAGCCATACGCTCCGCAACTCAATGCCGGCAGGGCGATGCTCCGGCAGCCGTGTTGCGAGGACAATTCGAAAGCGCGATGATACGCGCTTGCGAGCAACTCCGCTTCGCCAGCCTGACCGCCACCCCACACCGGCCCCACGGCGTGGATCACATAACGCGCTGGCAGGTTGCCCGCCGTGGTGATGACAGCCGAGCCCGTTGGGCAGCCTCGCGGATAGCGTCGGGCTGTCTCGGCCATGATGCTGGGGCCGCCGCCGCGATGGATGGCTCCGTCCACGCCACCTCCGCCGGCCAGCCGGCTATTAGCCGCGTTGACGATCGCATCTACCGCCTGCTGGGTGATATCTCCCTGCTCGAGTTCCAGTGTTCGGCCGTGAATCGCGACGCGCACCGCGGTCTCTCCATCGCTAAAGAGCGGTCTTGGGCAAGCACGTCTACTTCATGTTACACTTAGAAATTGTACTCTCCTGCCGAGGAATGTCGCGATGCGAACGTTATTCTTAGCGTGCGCCGGCTGGGGGTGCCTGATTTCAGTTGTCGCCGCTCGCGATATTTTCGTCAGTAATTTGGACGGGGACGATCGCTTCGACGGCAGCCAGTCGCAGAGCGTCGTCGGCGCCGGTGGTCCGGTGCGCACGATCTCAAAAGGCTTGCGGCTGGC
>JACQFF010000163.1 GCA_016200205.1 Planctomycetia bacterium | reverse complement strand
GCCGAAGAGCCTATCCGAGAACCGTCGGGGACTGTCCCGATTTTGCGGCGGGCACCATCCGCAGGATGGTCGGGGAGCAAAATGGGACTGTCCCCTTGTCCCCGCCGGACCTGGTATCGCCCGCGCGGGCCAGTGCCATGATCAACGGTTCGAAGGTTGAGCCATTCTTCAAACCACTCAATTGGCCAATTTCCGCGGATGGGCCGCTCGCGCTTGCCCAATGCTGGGGCGTTCTCGATCCGTACTTTGTCGAAAGCACCGGTCGATCGAAACGTCTTGGGCGCCTCAAAGGCCTACTTGACCGCGGCGAGCCGGCGTCTCGAATCCAGTTATTCCATTCACGATCGGTAGCGCACCACGAGCAAACATCCGGATCATACTCGGATAGTCAAATTGGTCAAGCATTCCCCCTATCAGGCAGGCGCGATTCATCCTTCTTTCGCGCAGCTCGTTCACAGCTCCGCTCGATCGAGCGAAGACGGATTCTGGGTCAGACGGTTGGGCAGCCATAAACACGGAATCCTCATACGCACGAGTCAAACGATTGCCATTGCCGAAGACAGCGGTCGCAATTATGAAACCGTGGCCCCGTTTACCGCGTCCAAATATCCCGATCCGATCGGCGTTAACGCGGCCGATCCGTTGCCGCCCAGCGGCAATCGCGCGATCGATCGCTGGGCCGAACCGGACACCGGCAACGGCGTCTCCGGTCCGCCGAACTCAACGGTAGGCGACCTGAGAGGTGTCATCAACAACAACGCGGTCGGGATTAGTGGTCCGCCAGATTGCCCCTGGAGCACCAACAACTGCGGGCCAAACGACGAAATTTTCTCCTTTCATCCGGGCGGCGCCTTGGCCTTGTTCGTCGACGGCAGCGTGCATTTTCTCGCTGAAGGGATCGATCCGCGAGTCATGCGCAAGCTGGTCACCCGCGATGAGGGCGCGATCATAGCAAATGGCGATTGGCAGCCGTATCGTCTCTGAAAGGGACAAGCAACAAGAGAACTTCGCGTCCCAAAAGACAAGGCCCGCACCCACGCGGTGTGCGCGGATGCGGGCTCGTCGGCGAGGCTGTTGGGGCCCCACTACTCGGTGCCGAGGTCACCCTTCGAAATGACTTCATTGCCCTTTCGCGTCACCAACCGCGCAAACACGCGAATGTCGATCGTCTCGTTGAGGAAATGGACCGAGCCGTCGCCGAATGTGAAATTCGCGCCGCTGGGGTGGAAGGCGTACGGTTCACCGGTTCCATTCGCACTATAAAACGGGTAGGGCACCGTGTTCGCGCCGCCGGTGATCGCATATACGTCATCGCCGTTCGTGCAGTTAATGGCGCACGTTCCGGGGCAGGAACGGCCGTCGGGCGTGGAGCCGTCGAAGCCGAAATCCGTCGCCGCCCGGGTCCAACCGCCGCCATTCACCCGGTGGTCCGGCAGATCGGGAACCTTCTGGCCCTTTTGGTAGACATACGGGCGGCCGGCATCTTCCGCCAGGAGAATGGTGTTGGAGGTTCCGTCAGCGACCTCGCGCAGCGTCGGCCTGGCATTCCTGGGGACCATTCCCGACAGATCCATGATCCCTTGATCGATGACCGTGCCGCCGGTAGCTGGATCTGTATAGTTCATCAAGCGCGCCTCAACTTTGGGGATCACCGAGTAGTCGGACGGCGCCGCGACGCGGCTCGACGTCCAGTCGGGATAATTTTGTGGGGCAATGGAAAACTGGGAATCGCCATCGAATCGATCGTCGTCCGGCACCGAGGGGCATTCGAACACGGGAAGACGCGTGCCGACAAGCTGGGCGTTCGAAATCGGCCCTTTCGTCGGATTCGGGTTTGACCAGTTAACACTTGTGTCGTACATATCCCAGATATTTTGTTCTTCGAAATAAGGCAACAGGAGAGTAAAAACTCCAAGCCGAGGGGTGGTCGCGTTGCCGACCGGCCGAGTCGCGGACGGCAGATATCTGTGCGAATCGTGGAAGTTGAGCATCGCGATGCCGAGGTTTTTCAAATTGTTGGTGCACGACGTGCGACGCGCCGCCTCGCGGGCCGCTTGGATGGCCGGCAGCAACAACGCGACCAGCACGCCGATAATCGCGATCACCACGAGCAGCTCCACAAGAGTGAAGCCTGCGTTCGATTTGCTGTTGGATTGAGACATGACTTCTTCCTTCTGGTTTGGGTCTAACGAGCGTTGAAAAATGTTTCGCATCGGGCCACGCGCTTTTAGTGCACGATCTTGATTGGCACGCTATTGGGCCCCCTCGGCGAACTTGGCGATGATGTTCGTGGTTCGCGGCGACGAACTCTGCACGATGAGGGAACTGTAAGCGCACGTCGAAAATCAGACGGTCGTGCCAAGGCGGCTCGCGTGCGCCGTACGCCTCGCCTACTTGTCGCGACAACACAAAAGGTGTTGTGCGAACCTCTCTCCCCTTGAGAAAGGGTCAGGATGAGGGAAATAGAGAGCAAAACCCTCGCTCCGGCACTCTCCCAAACGGAGAGGGCGCGGAACAGGTTTCACGTTGCTGCTCGGAGAGCTGACGAAAGAATGAGACCAAGGCATGCGTGACTCCTACAAGTCTTCGCTCGCCTCTGGTAGCTCCAGTCAGCGACCGAGATTGGTCCTTTAGAAGCCTCCCGCGCGAAAGCGGGTCGGCTATTGTCCGATGCCGTCCCGACCTTATCGGCAGCATCGATACCTCAATTGTCATGACACGCAAACGTTGCTAACGTTCGCCCCGGCGAAAACGTTTTCGCTCGATGCGTTCCACTTGTACGACCACTCCGTCCTGGACGATAATCGAGACCTCGCCAAATTGCAGTCCCACGAGCGCCTGCCGAATGTGCTCGAGGGTCGGTTCGAGTTGCCGGGGATCGCGCGAAGTCGCCAGTGGCGAGTCGTTCGACGGCCTGTCTGACATCGCATCGCTCCTTTCTGGCGCCCCTCGTGCAAACCGTCGACTAGATTACGTATTCCGGCACGAACACGCGCACTTTTCGCGGCGAGACGTACACCGTGTCGCCCGCTTTCAATCCCAATTCGCCGTACCGCTCCGGGCTGATTTCGACGTTCAAGCCCACTGGGAATTCGACCGCCAGCAGAAAAACTTTCGCGATTGAGCCCGCCGAATTGATCCGTTCCACCCGCGCCTTCAAGCTGGCGGCGCCGTTGGGCGAGTGTTCGATTTCCAATTCGTGCGGCCGCACGTACATCGTGGCCGGCCGGGATTCCTGGTGCGGATACTCGGGACAATCGACCTCCAAACCGCCGACGAGGGCCCGGCCGTTCTGTACTCGCCCATGAAAGACATTGACGTTGCCCAGGAAATCCATGACGAACGGGTTGGCCGGGCGCTCGAAAACTTCATGCGGCGCGCCGGCCTGCTCGACGCGGCCTTGGTTCATCACCACGACTTTGTCGGCCACCTCGAACGCCTCTTCTTGGTCGTGCGTGACAAAAACGCTGGTGGTATGAATTTCGTCGTGCAGCCGCCGCAGCCAGTTGCGCAGCTCCTGGCGGACTTTCGCGTCCAAAGCGCCAAACGGTTCGTCCAACAACAGCACCTTGGGCTGAATCGCCAGGGCCCGCGCCAACGCGATCCGTTGCCGCTGGCCGCCGGAGAGTTGCGCGGGGTAACGCCGTTCGAGGCCTTCGAGCCGCACCAGGTGCAACAATTCACGAACTCGCTCGGAAATCAGCTTTTTCGGTTGTTTGCGAACCCGCATTCCAAAAGCGACGTTTTCGAATACGTTCATGTGGCGAAACAACGCGTAATGCTGGAACACGAATCCGACGTTGCGCTGGCGGGCCGAGTGATGGGTGACGTCTTCGTCCTGGCAGAGCACGGAACCGGAATCCGCGATTTCCAGTCCGGCGATGATGCGCAACAGCGTGGTCTTGCCTGACCCCGAGGGCCCCAGCAGGGCCAACAGCGAGCCGGTCGGCACTTCGACGCTGACGTTGTCGAGCGCCGTGAAGTCGCCGAAGCGCTTCGTGATGTTCTTGACGGAAATGCTCACGACGCTTCTCCCGGGGTATGAACCACTCGAGCGGCTTCAGCCAACTCCAGCCGGGTCTTGCGTTCCAACAGTACCTTCACAATCAACGTCACGAGCGCCAGCAGCGTCAGCAGCGAAGCCACCGCGAACGAGCCGGGGTTGTTGTATTCTTGGAATAGCTTTTCGACGCGCAGCGGCATCGTGTCGGTGCGGCCGGTGATATGACCGGAAACCACATACACCGCCCCGAACTCACCCATCGCGCGGGCATTGCACAAAATCACCCCGTACAATAGTCCCCACTTGATGTTCGGCAGCGTCACGCGCCAAAACATCTGCCAGCCGTCGGCGCCCAGGCTGATCGCCGCGATTTCTTCTTCCGGGCCGATTGCTTCCATCACGGGGATCAATTCGCGGGCCACGAACGGCAGCGTCACGAAGCACGTCGCCAGGATCAGACCCGGCGTGGAAAAAATGATCTTCCAGTTATGCTCTTGCAGCCACGGACCAAAATAGCCTTGCAAGCCGAACAACAGCATCAGCATCAGTCCCGCGACCACCGGCGAGACGGAAAACGGCAAGTCGATGAGCGCCGTGAGCAGCGAGCGGCCTGGAAATTGAAACCGGGTGATCGCCCAAGCCGCCGCCAGGCCGAAAACCAGATTGGCCACGACCGCCAGCGGTGCGACCGCCAGCGTGAGAAGAATCGAATTGAGCGTATCGGAGTCCCGGACCAGGTTTTCCCAGTAGGTCGGCAGTCCGCCGGCAAATGCCTGATAAAACACGTTGACCAAGGGAATCACGATCAGCACGCTAATCGTCAGCAAGGCGGCCAGCGTCAGGCCCCACTGCACCAGTTTCGGGTCGCGGTGCGTGGCGCGATGCATGCCGAATTGCTGCGCGGCGGATGTATGCTTCGCGTTATGCATAGTACCGCTTGCTCCAGCGCTCCAGCAGGTTGATCAGCACGAGCATGGCAAACGAAATGACCAACAGCACCACGGCAATCGCAGTGGCTTCGGCATAGGCGAATTCCTCCAACCGCGCGACGATCAGCACCGGCGCGATCTCGGTCTTGAAGGGCATGTTGCCCGACACGAAAACCACCGATCCGTATTCCCCCAAACCGCGTGCCAGCGACAAAGCGAAACCGGTCACCAAGGCGGGGATCAAAGTCGGAAAAATCACGCGCCAAAACGTCTGGCTCCGGCTGGCGCCCAACAGGTAGGCCGCCTCTTCTTTGTCGTCTTCCAAGCTTTCCAAAACGGGCTGCAACGTGCGGACCACGAACGGTATGCCCAAGAAGGTCAGCACTAACACCACCGCGAATCGCGAGTAAGCGCCGTAAATGCCCAAGGGCACCAAGAATTGCCCCAGCCAACCGGTCTCGACATACAGGCCCGAGTAAACCAGCCCCGCCACGGCCGTGGGCAGCGCGAAAGGCAAATCGATCAAGGCGTCGAATATCCGCTTGAGGGGAAAATCATATCGCACCAGCACCCAGGCAATGACGAACCCCAAAATGATGCTCGCCAAGGACGACACGATCGACACGGTGAACGTAAACTGGTAGGCTGCCACCGTCCGCGGCGTCCACACGGCCGCCCAAAACTGGTCGACGGACAACGAAAACGCCTTGGTGAAGCAGGCCGCCAAGGGAATCAGCGCAAGCAGGCTCATGTACAACAGCGTGTAACCCAGGCTCAGGGAAAATCCGGGCAATACCTTGCGGTTCGATGGCGACATGGCTGGCACCTGTGTGGCTCGGGCGGTGATTTACTTCTGCCCAAAGCCGTAAATCTGGTCAAACACGCCGCCGTCATGGAAGAATCGTCTTTCGGCTTCGTCCCAATCGACCGCGATCTTTTGAATCGTGAACAGTTCAATCGGCGGGAACGAATTGGAATACTTCCTCAAGATTTCGGGCTTGTGCGGGCGGTAATAGTTCTGGGCGATGATCTCTTGAGCCTCGGGCGTATAGAGAAATCGCAAGTACGCTTCCGCCGCGGCCCGAGTCTTCTTTCGGTCGACGTTCTTATCGACCACGGCGACGCGCGGCTCGGCTCGAATGCTGATCGGCGGATAGACGATTTCCAACGCGCCCTTCGCTTCGCGCACTTCGAAATAGGCCTCGTTCTCCCAGGTCAGGTGCACGTCGCCGATTTGTTTTTGGGCAAACGTGGTAGTTGCGGCCCGAGCGCCTGAATCGAGCACGGGGACATGGCTGTAGAGCCTGGTCACGTAATCGGTGGCGTCTTTTTCGGAGCCGTCACGCAACACGACACTTCCCCAAGCAGCCAGGAAACTGAGCTTTCCGTTGCCGGAAGTCTTGGCGCTGGGCGTGATCACTTCCACCCCCTCGCGAACCAGGTCGGTCCAATCCTTGATCTGCTTGGGATTCCCCTTGCGAACCACGAACACGATCGTCGAGGAGTAAGGCAAGGCGCCGTTGGGGAGTCGGGTTTGCCAACCTTCATTGATCAGTCCGGCTTTGGCAATCGCGTTGGTGTCCGACCATAGCGCCAAGGTGACCACGTCCGCTTCCAGGCCGTCGATCACGTTGCGGGCCTGGCTCGAAGAGCCGCCATGCGATTGTTTAATGTCCAATTGCACGCCGGTCTTTTTCTGGTACTCGGCAATGAATTGCTTGTTCAGGCTCTTCCAAAGTTCTCGCGTCGGATCGTAGGACACGTTGAGCAGCTCTTGCGAGGCGGTCTCGCGATCGGCCTCCGCTTTGCTGGTGCCGCAGCCCGGCAGAAGCAAACCCGTGCTCACGATCAGGATTGCAAAAGAGTAAACGCGCCTCATAGGATTGCTCCCTGAAAATACACAAGTTACTTTATCATGTTGACTATGATATTCATCTTAGTAATGTTTTGTCAAGAGCAGATCGTGTTTTTCAACAAATAGTCCATTAAGCGTTTAGCTGCAGGTGTTTAAGATTACAGCCTTTTACCAGATTGCGCCCGCGCACGCGCCCCATCGTGTCAAAGCGGAATGCGGGTCGCGGCAGGAATGTGGCCGTAGATCCCGCAATGTGAAGGGACACTTGGCGGCGTTTGTGGCCGTTGGCCGATTTTAGTCGACAAGCTTAGGCAGCCCGAGAGTTGGCTACGTAGCTTGGCAGCCCGACGGCGGCGGCCGGTTTACGGGCAATGACGAGGTATGAAATCCCGAACGGGAACTTCAGTCGTTTGAGCGACGCGTGCCACTCCCAATAGGTCACCCGACGAAGCGCGGAATTGAGAAAAGCGGGTAGAGGCCGATCATCTGCCGGATCGCGGTCCGGCTTCAGCGGCAAGATTGCGGAAACCAATTTTCGTGCCTGGTGCGCAGCGGCCAGAGCGACCCCGATCGGAAATGCCCAGGCGAGCAAGTGCGAACCGAATTGAACTTCGAATCCAGCCTCTTCCAGCAGGCCGCGCATTTCGCGCGGATAGAATCGGCGCTGGCTTTGCACGAAACGGTCGTGTTTGCGCGCGAGGAATGGGTAGGCCGCTTCGTTCCAGATGATCCAGCCGTCCGGTTTCAGGGCCGCGCTGATATTTCGCAGTGCCGAGCCGGGGTCCGCTACATTTCTGTGGTAGAGCACCCCCATCACGGTCGCCAAATCGTAACTCGACTGCTGGACGAGTCCGGGGAGTTGCGCGATGGTCCCTTGCACCACATTCAGAGTTGGATATTTCGCCTGCAGCAGGCCAATCGCCAAGGCGTTCGGCTCGAGTCCCGTGACCCGGCCGAGCTTCTCGAGCGCATGCGAAGTGCCACCGGTTCCGCAGCCGACGTCCAGGATGTCCAATCCCCAAGAGCGAGGCAGGAATTTCCGGACGAGCGTATGCACCGCTTGGATCCGTGCTTGATAATACCAGCCGTGGTCTTCGGTTGCCGCGAGCGCCAGATATGCGTTCGACTGCATAACGCGGTTAGTCCTGGATCGCGGTCTCGTCGGAACGTATTTGGGCCGCGGTCGAATCAAGATCAAGATAGAAAGACCTCTTTCGAGCTGTCACGTCCTCGTCGAATTGTGCATCAGCCGGAGTTGTCCTGCGTTTTCCCACCACGACGATGGTCGATGGATTACTGGAGCGAGCACGTTCGCACGAAATGACGGCGATCCGATCCCAAGCAAAAGGAATCTCAATCTTCTCGATGTCCGGGCCTTCGCCAAAGCAGAAATAACTGGCTGTCGTATCGGAGGGCACTTCGTGGTCGCACAATTTGAGCAGTTCAATCGGCTGTTGAAAGTAATATGCAAACAAGTGGTGAATACGATTGAAGCTCACCAAATGCTCGCCGGGCGGAATCTTCTCTCGCACCGCAGCAACCTGGGCCGAGGGATCGTTGCTCGTTTGGATTTGCATGTCGACGACCACGCCGGTGTAGGACAGCCCCATGAACCCGGCCACAGCCAAAATGCCTGTCAGCGCGTGCCCGTGGTCGTGTCGCATGCGCGACCAGAGTATCGCCGCCGTGGCGGCGACAGTTCCGACCGCATAGGCCAGCGCAAAGCCGGTGGAAACCGATTGTCCCAAGCCGAGCAAGTTTGAGCCACCGACGGCATGGGCCGTGCACACCACGAATCCGGCAATCGCGATCAGTCCCGCGCCGGTCACCAAGTAGCGATCCCAGCTACGTGGACACCAGCTGACTTGCGGCGACTCCCAACAGCGCTGGATCGCCAGTCCAACAAGCGGCGCCACGCACGGATACAAGGACATAAAATACCGAGCCCGCGACGAAGCGGGCAGCCAACAGGTCGGAAACGCGACCGCGCAAGCGGTCAGCAAAAACATCGCCATCGGGCGTGCCTCGCCGACATCCCGCCAGAACCAGCGCGTCGGCAACACCGACAGCATTAACGACCAGGGCAGCATGCAAATCAGCACTTCGAAAGGATAAGACACCCAATGTTCCAGCGCCCGACCGAGGCTGTGGTACTGGAAGCGGACCCCGACCTCTCCGCCTTCACTCCACACCGCTTGCGCGCTGGCCGCGTCGAGCGCCAGGTAAAATGGCAATTGCCAGGCCCCGATAATCAAGGCAAAGCCGGTGAAGCCGGCCAGGTGCCAGCGGTTGAACAGAAACTGCCAATCGCGGCGACAGCACAGAAAAACGGACGTGATCGCGACGAAATACACCGGTCCTTGCGGTCCCTTGGCCAGGCCCGCCAAGGCCGCCAGGGCATATCCGGCGATCCAGGCCAGGGGCGGACTGTTGCGACACGCATAGCCGTAGTGCCAGGAGAACAATGCTCCGGCCGCGCACACGGTCAGCAGTGCATCGCTTTCGGCCACCCGGCCCAATTGCAAGACTTGGGCCATTGTGGCAAAAGCCGCCGCGCTACCAAAAGCCCCAATCCGCGCCAAAAAATTCCTGCTGTAAAAGTAGATCAACAGCGTGGTCAGAAGCGTGGCCAACACGCTGGGCAGGCGAATCGCGGCTAAATTCAACTGGCCGGTGAGCTTCGATGCACCGATGATGGCCCAACTGTTCAAGGGTGGGCGATCCGGAAAGGGCGCCCCCTGCTGGCGAGGCACGATCCAATCGCCCGATTCCATCATTTCGTGCGCGACGCGAGCCCAGCGAGACTCTTCGCCCCGAATCGTCAAGTCGGTCAACCGGGAGAAATACACGCCCAGCACCAGCAGCACCAGCAAATACAGCTCGCGCTCGCGCCAGACACTCTCGCGGCGCCCAGCGATCGATGCGCCTGGCCAGGCGGCGCCATCGAGGTGGCCGGATCGCATCATGCAGTCTCCCGAAATCCAACAAGGGCCCAATAAAAATTTGGCTCGTCCTTGTAATTTTTCATCCTCGGAGTGTCAAGCCCGGCCACTGCCACCAGCTAGCAGCGCCAGCAGTGTCGGATCGGCAGTCAGAAACTTGACGTGTACGAAACTCGTCTTTTTCGATTTTACGCAATGGCGATAATGTCGCTCGGTTTTACTTGAGTGGGATGGCGATTGTTTCATGAGCACAGTGTTCGCAATGGGCCCGGTTGGTTCCGATCCGGCATCGCGGCCGACTCCGGTTCGGCTGTCGATTGTCATCCCGGTTTTCCGGGGCGAAAAAACGGTGGGACCTCTGGTCCACGCGCTGGCCGATTGTCTGGCCAGCTTGTACCGACTCGAAATCGTACTGGTCAACGACGGCAGCCCCGACCGTTCGGCGGAAGTCTGTCGCGGCCTGGCCCTTCACTTTCGATTCGTGAAGTTTCTCAATCTTTCCCGAAACTTCAGCGAGCACAACGCCGTGATGGCCGGCTTGAACTTTTGCACGGGCGATTTCGTCGTGATCATGGACGACGATTTTCAGAATCCCCCGTCCGAAGTCAACAAGCTCGTCAACGAGATTCAAAAAGGCTACGATGTTGTCTTTTCATATTACGGGGTCAAGCAGCACCACTTCCTCCGCAATCTGGGCAGCCGACTGAACGATTGGTGCGCGGCGCTGCTTTTGGACAAGCCGCGCGAGTTGTACCTCTCGTCCTTCAAAGTCCTCAGTCGCTTCGTGGTCAATGAATTGATCAAATACGACGGCCCCTACCCTTACATCGACGGCCTGGTGTTGCGATTCACACGCAACTATTCGCAAGTCCTCGTGTCACACGACCCTCGCCGCGACGGACGCTCGGGCTATACCTTGCGCAAGCTGATCTCACTGTACCTGAATATGTTCACCAATTTCTCGATTTTGCCGCTGCGATTGGCTTCGTTTGCCGGGTTGGCTTCCTCCATCGCCGGTTTGGCCGTGGCGGCCATTTTCGTCGTGGAAAAAATCTATCATCCCGAGCTCCCTTCCGGCTGGGCGTCGATGATCGTGTCGCTGTTCATCATCGGCGGCATTCAATTGTTCGCGCTGGGAATGATCGGCGAATACTTGGGCCGGCTGTTTTTGAAGGATAACGGCCGACCCCAATTCGTGATTCGCGAACAACTCAACTGCGAGCCGGATTTGCAAGCGAACACATTACTCGCGAACGCATCGCGACCCAGCATATCACGACCGAGCGCAGCATGAGCCTGGCAGACGCGTTTCATGGCCGCAACGTGCTCGTCACCGGTGGGCTGGGTTTTCTCGGCAGCAACCTGGCGATCAAGCTGGTGCGCTACGGCGCGAACGTCACTCTTTTGGACTCGCTCATTCCGCAGTTCGGCGGCAGCTTTTTCAACATCTCGCCGATTCGCAACCAGGTGGTCGTGAATATCTCCGATATGCGAGACGCCAACTCGCTGGATATCCTCGTCCAGGGCAAAGACTACATTTTCAATCTCGCCGGCCAGGTCAGCCACGGCGACAGCATGCGCGACCCGCAGCTCGATTTGGCCGTCAATTGCGTCTCCACGATGAACCTGGTCGAAGCCTGTCGGAAGCACAATGTCGGCGTGCGAATGCTTTACACGTCGACTCGGCAAGTCTACGGCTGGCCGCAAAAGCTGCCCGTGACCGAAGACCATCCGACCGTGCCGATCGACGTCAACGGCATCAACAAACTGGCCGCCGAGTATTATCATCTGCTCTACGACGGCACCTACGGCATTCGCTCGACCGTGCTGCGATTGACCAATACGTTTGGCCCTCGCCAACGGATCCGCGGCAACCGGCAAGGTTTTGCCACCATCTTCTTGCGGCTGGCCCTGCGCGGCGAGACCGTTAGCCTGTTCGGTGGCGGCGGACAAATTCGCGATTTCAACTACGTCGACGACGTCGTCACCGCCATGTTGTTGGGCATCACCAACGACGGCTGCATGGGCAAGCTCTTCAATCTCGGTTCGCTCCGGGCCTATTCGCTGATCCAATTTGTCGACGTCTTGAAAAAATTCTGCGCGTTCAAGGTTGAATCGGTGCCGTTTCCGGAAGACAAAAAAATTATCGATATCGGCGACTACTACGGTGACTTTTCCAAGTTCCACGGGGTCACGGGTTGGAACCCCGCGGTGGATCTCGAAGAGGGCTTGGAAAAAACCGTCGCCTTTTATCGAGAGAACAAGGAAGTCTACTGGCAATGAGCACTGCCGCCACGGCGATCCGCATGTTCGACTACGTCGAACAGTACGCGGCCATCCAGGGCGAAATCCTCGCCGCTCTCCAGAGCGTGCTGGCGAGTGGGTCGCTGATCCTCGGTCCTCGGGTGCAAGCGTTCGAGGAGAATTTCGGCCGGTTTTTGGGCGAGCCGGGATACGCCGTGGGCGTGGGCAACGGCACCGACGCGCTCGCTATTGCGCTAGGCGCCTTGAAGATCGGGCCGGGCGACGAAGTCATCACCGTCTCGAACACCGCCATCCCCACGGTCAGCGCCATTCGCATGGCCGGCGCTACGCCGGTATTCTGCGAAATCGATCGGCATTCGCTCCTGATGGATTTGACCGATGCCGAAGCGCGGATCACCGCGCGGACCAAGGCGATCGTGCCCGTGCATCTGTTCGGTAACGCGGTCGACATGCCGCGGTTGATGCAAATCGCCCAGCGGCACGCCCTGGCGGTCGTCGAGGATTGCGCGCAATCGTGCGGTACCACCTGGCAAGGCAGGCCGACCGGCACCTTTGGCGATGTCGGCTGTTTTTCGTTTTATCCCACCAAAAACCTCGGCGCCTATGGCGACGGCGGTCTTTGTTTCACGCGGCGCAAGGAGCTGGCCGACGCCATGCGACAAATCCGCGTCCATGGCCGCGGAAAGGCTTACTACGCCGAACGTGAAGGAGTCAACAGCCGGCTCGATGAGCTGCAGGCGGCCATTCTCGAAGTGAAGCTGCGCTATCTGCGCGACTATCTCGCCAAGCGTCGCGCGATTGCGCGAATGTATCATGAGCACCTCGCGCCCGGCGTCGTGCGACCTCGCGTCGAGCGGGCGGCCGACCATAGCTACCATCTATTCGTGATCGCCAGCCGACAACGGGACCAAATCATCGAGCGTTTCAAGCAGGAAGAGATCGGCTTTGGCATTCACTATCCCACGCCGATTCACCGCATGAGCGGGTACGAATTTCTCGGCTATCGCGCGGGGGCTCTGCCGATCACCGAACGGGCTGCAACGGAAGTCCTGTCGCTTCCGTGTTATCCAGAATTATCCCTCGAGGCAGTGCGGAGAGTCTGCTCCGCCGTGAACGATGTTGTCGGAAAATACGCTTGAGCTTCGTCGGCTGATCTTGTTCGTAGTGATGGGCGCTCTGAATACGGCCATCTGCTACGCCGTGTACGCGGCGCTGGTGGAATTTGCCGACATGAATTACAAGCTGGCGCTGGTGGCCGATTACGGCTTTGGCAGCGTGCTGGGATACGTCTTGCATCGACTTTCCACGTTTGCCGATCGCAGGAATCTGAAGCAGGCGTTCGGCAAGTACACGGTGACGCTCGTCGGGGCGTTTCTTTTGAACTATCTGGTGCTCGAACGGCTGGTCGAAAGACAGGCGTTCGGCGCGCTGGCGGCTCAAGCGGTCGCCATGACGTTGGCCACGTTGGCCAGTTTTCTGCTGCAAAAGCACTGGGTATTTCGCGCGCACGGCCAGCAGGAACCGAAGGTTGCCGCGGAAGAAAACACGCTCGCGGCGTGAGCGATAGCGCGGTGCCATGCTCACGGCGAGCGTGAGCGGGGCACCACGTGGTACCCGGCCGCGGCGGGAAAGTCGCATTCAGTCGGTGCCGAGCTCTCCTCCGGCGACCGTGGCAATGGCACGCCAGAGTTCGAGCACCAGGCCAATCCGCTTCAGGTTATTGCCGCACGACAGCCGCCGCGACGACTCGCGCGCGGCTTGAACGGCCGGAAGCAATAAGGCGATTAGCACACCAATAACGGCGATAACCACCAACAGCTCGACAATCGTAAAGGCGACCCGTCCGGTCGAACTACCGCTACGACCACCTCGATCGCTACCGCCTGAGAGCACGCCGGCGGAACTAGAAAACGCACGGCGCGGAGAATTGGAGTATGCCATCGGCATTCCAGGCTCCCATCAACTCACGTGACGCAGGCTGGTCATCCGGCTGGTCGGCATCCTCGAAACGCGAGCACCTCGTCCAATCGCGGGATGGAATCCATCGCGCCGGGCCGGGTGACACACAGCGCCGCCGCCCGGCAGGCCAGTTCGAGGCTTTCGCGCAGGCCAAGCTCCCCGCAGCGACCGGCCAAAAAATAGCCCAGAAACGTATCGCCCGCGGCTGTCGTATCCACGGCCTGGACTTGCGGCGCAGCCAGATGGATCGGGCCGGAGGCCCCGCGATAGAGCACGCCGGCGGATCCCAACGTAAGCAGGATTTCGCATTTTGGCAGCCGAGCCGCTAACTCCGCGACGATCACCCGCGGCGCATTTGCTCCGGTCATTGCCGCCCCTTCGCTTTCGTTGACGCAGAGTAGATCGACTTGGTCTAACGGATATTCGAGCACTTGGCTGTCAAACGGCGCGGGATTCAGTGCCACGCGCATGCCGCGAGCCTTGGCACTTTGGATGGCATGTCCGACGGAGCTCGTTTCGTTTTGCACCAAGAACCACGACTCGGCCGGGAAATCGGCCAGCGCCTCGTCGATTTCATTCGGCGCGATTTCACGATTGGCGCCTGCGAGGAGCACAATCGCGTTCTGTCCGGCGTCATCGACTTGAATCATGGCCTGCCCAGTCGTTCCACCATCGACGCGTGCCCAGCGGGTGTCGACCTTTTCTTCGCTCAATTTTTCGAGCAGCCATGCGCCGTCGGCTCCGATCTTGCCCGCGTGCGCTACTTGGGCCCCAGCCCGGGCCAGCGCCACCGATTGATTGGCCCCCTTCCCTCCGGCAAACACACCGAGCGACGTGCCGGCGATTGTCTCGCCGGGCCGAGCGATGTGGCCGACGCGGAGGACGCGATCGATGTTGAGTGATCCGAAGTTGAGAATCGGCATGGCGCGCGTCACGCGGATTTTCGCCGGGAGGTCAGTTGCCGCGCGGAAAATAGACATCGACCTGGTCGTGCATTGTATAAAGGCGAAATTGCCGGCCATCGAATACGACGATGCCGCTCGACTTGTTTTGACCCACGATCGGATTGCCGGAATACTTTTGCCAGTGCACCAGATCGGTCGAGCGGGCAACATTGGTGTTCCACGTCCGCGGCGCTGTCTGGCTGCCGCTGCCGTGATAATAGCCAAAGTACACGCCTTGGTGTTTGATGATCTGATTCAGCGCAATCATGTACTTGTCGTAATCGCCAGGCCCGGGCAGCAACACCGGCTCGTCCTGCACGTTGGTCCAGATTTTCAAATCTTTGGACCTGGCCAACCACACGCCGGCGTCCTGCCGCTCGTAGAAAAGGTTCCAGGAACCGTTTTCCAACCAGGCGGTCGGCGTGCCGAATGGACCGGGCGAGAGCGGCTTGCCGTTGGTATAGCGAATGTCGAGAGTGCCCTGGCGATCCCAATTCACCCGATCCTTGGACGTCAGCAATTGGGCGTAATCATTGAGGCCCTCGGCAAACATGTAGTAGGTGCCGTCGTGTTTGACGACCATCATGTCTTCGACCCAATGACCGCGAACCAAGGGATTGCCTGGATATCGCGTCCAACGCAGACCGTCGGAGGACGTCGCATAGCCGAGTTGCCGAATTCCCTCTCGCGTGCCGTCGTAGCCGGTGAACCATTGGTGGTAGGTATCCCCTTCGCGCAAGATCCAACCCCGTTCGCGAATTTTGACGTCCCAATGCCCCGCCCCTTGGGCAGCAAACACGGGATTTTCAGAGCCGGGCACGAAATCGACAAGCTGGCTGGGAAAATCAGCCGCGGCGGCTTGCGCGGGTTCGGCGCCACCTAGAAGTGCTGGGCCGGGGTCGCGTAGCGCTAGCAAAACGAGCGCCGCCAACATAGCGATCACTCCCAAATTCCCGCCGAGTGGAGGATGGCGCCGCGGCATCACAGAGTTTCCTTGTCACTTGAATCCGAATTCACCCACGGCGCATCTTACCCGGCGCACGGTCCCACAGCGATGGGTCGATCGTCGGTGCTTGACTATGATACTATATAATGGTATCATTGGGCGGATGGGCAGGCACGACAGGACGCTCGAAAGCATCTTCGCTGACCCCGTGCGAGCTAACGTGAAGTGGGCCGATGTCGAAGCCCTGCTCTTGCATCACGGCGCGGAGATAACGGAAGGAGCCGGTTCGCGCGTGCGAATTGCCCTTAACGGCGTGAGGGCCGTATTCCACAGACCTCATCCACGACCCGAAATGGACAAGGGATCTCTCAAGTCCATGCGCCGGTTTTTAACGGAGGCAGACCTGACACCATGAAACCCATTGTTAGCGATCGCTGCGAGTATTTGGCTGGCCCGTACAAGGGGTACACGGGACGAGCCGAATACGATCATGAAACCGGGCTGTTTCATGGAGAGGTTGATGGCACGCGGGACGTGATCACGTTTCAGGGCAAGACCGTTGACCAACTCCGCGCGGCGTTCGTCGACTCGGTCGACGACTATCTGGAGTTCTGCAAAAAGCGAGGCGAAGCGCCGGAGAAGCCATACTCTGGAAGATTCCTCGCCCGAATCAGCCCGCAGTTGCATCAACAACTGAGCGAGCTGGCCAAGGACTCCGGAACGAGCTTGAACGCGCTGGTCGAGCATGGATTGACAGCGATGGTCGAGAATGAAATTACGCGAGGCCCTAAGGTATCCGCCAACAAGCAGCGCAAACCAAAAAGGCGCGCTTCGGGCTAGTGCTAATTGTTCGGGGACGACAGTGCCATGAGATTTCAATTTGCAACGTCGACCCTCTTGATCGCCACGGCGTTCATCGCAGTTTGGTTGGGTGGCATGGTCGCAGAATGGAGGCTTCTCATACCGGCGCAACAAGAATACCTCGCACAAACTGTAATATGGTTGGGCCCATTTTGGTTTCCGTTTGTGTTCGCCGCATACGCCTTGGGACGCAGGGCTATAACCGCGAAGTGTGTCTTGGCATTTGCTCTCAGCGAAGCCGCTGTCTTTGGTGCAGCGCTCTGGGTGTCCAGTTAGCGTTCTGCAAAGGCTATTTCAAAACTGGATACCACGCCTTACTGCCGCTCGACCTCCAACGTGGCTAACGATAGAATCATTGAACTCGAACGTTGAGCGTACTCGAGCCGTTGCTCCCTCCCTTCATTTCGCGGATTCAAAACCCCCATGTCGCTGGCCATCCGCTGTATTAACCTGGTCAAGCGATACGAAGGGCGGTCGCCGGTCGATGCCGTGCGGGGGCTGAACCTGGACGTGCAGCGCGGCGAGTGTTTTGGTCTGCTCGGCCCCAATGGGGCGGGTAAGACAACCACCATCGAGATCCTCGAGGGGCTGCTGGCCCCGACTTCCGGCGACGTCGAAGTGCTCGGGCTCGAGTGGGGCCAGGCCGATAACGAGATACGGCAGCGGATCGGCATTTCGCTGCAAGAAACGCGGCTGGCGGAAAAACTTTCCGTGCTGGAGACCCTCACCCTGTTCCGTAGTTTCTATCGCCGGGGCCTCGCGCCCGAGACGGTGCTCGAAAAGGTTTCGCTCGAAGAGAAGGCCGGCTCCTGGGTCGGCAAGCTCTCGGGCGGTCAAAAGCAGCGGCTGGCGGTGGCGTGTGCCCTGGTCGGCGATCCGGAGCTGCTGTTCCTCGACGAGCCGACTACCGGGTTGGATCCGCAATCGCGCAGGCAACTGTGGGAAATCATCCGCGAAATCCGCGCCGCCGGCCGCACCGTGCTGCTGACCACGCATTATATGGACGAAGCGGAACGGCTCTGCGATCGCGTGGCCATCGTCGACCAGGGGAAGGTGATCGCCTTGGGTTCGCCCCGCGACCTGATCGCCAGTCTGGGCGGCGAACACATTATCGAGTTCACTCTCGACGGCGACTGCCAACAGCAGGTCGTCAAGCGCGATCTGCTGGCCGATTTGCCGGCCGCCAGCGCCGTGCGCGAAGAGAACAGTCATCTCAGCCTTTCGGTCAGCGAGCCACACATCGTCCTGCCCGCGCTCTTGGAGCGATTGGATCACTTGAAATGTCCTTTGACGAGCCTGACCACGCGGCACGCCAGCCTCGAAGACGTGTTCGTCAAATTGGCCGGCCGCCATCTGAACGACACCGAGCGAGCGGAGCGATGAAGACCACGCTGAAAGAAACCAGCACCGCGCGGTATTGGCCGCTGGGCCAGATCATCATGGCTCGGGTGCGCGAGTTCTATCGCGAGCCGGAGGCCCTGTTTTGGGTCTACGGTTTTCCGATTCTGCTCGTGGTGGGCTTGGGAGTCGCGTTTCGCAACAAACCGGTCGAACGAATCACGGTGGATGTCGAGGCCGGTGGGCAGGCCGAAGCCGTGGTTGGAGCACTGTCTGCGCAAAGTAAATTCGTGGCCGGGGTCTTTTCGGCGGACGAAGCAAAACTGCGGCTGCGCACCGGCAAGGCCGATCTGACGGTGGCCGCGTCGACGGGGTCCACTCCACACTACGACTATTTTTTCGACCCCTCGCGCCCTGAAAGCATGCTGGCGCGTAATGCCGTCGACGATGCGCTCGAGCGGGCCGACGGCCGCAAAGATGTGGCCCAGGCGACCGATCACGAGTTCAACGAGCCGGGTGGTCGGTACATCGACTTTCTCATCCCCGGCCTGTTGGGCATGAGCTTGATGGGCGGCGGGCTGTGGGGTGTTGGGTTCGTGACGGTGGATATGCGGATCCGCAAGCTGCTCAAGCGGTTTTTGGCCACTCCGATGCGCAAGAGCGATTTTCTGACCGGCGTCATGATCAGCCGCTTGCTGTTCATGGTGCCCGAGGTAATCGTGCTCTTGGTGTTCGCCCGCTTTGTGTTCGGAGTGATGATCTACGGCAGTATCCTGGCGGTGCTGTTTCTGATCTTGCTCGGCGCGGTCACTTTCGCCGGCCTGGGATTGCTGGTGGCCAGCCGCGCGCGAACCTTGGAGGCCGTATCGGGCTTGATGAATCTCGTGATGCTGCCGATGTGGCTGCTGTCGGGCATTTTCTTTTCTTCCGATCGCTTTCCCGAGGTCGTGCAACCGGCGATCAAAGTCTTGCCGCTGACCGCGTTGATCGACGCACTGCGAGCGGTCATGCAAGAAGGAGCCAGTCTGGCTTCGCAACTTCCGCAAGTCGGCCTGCTGACAGCTTGGGCCGTGGTCACGTTCTTTCTCGCCTTGCGCTGGTTCCGCTGGATTTGATTGACGCCGGTGCCCGCGATCAGCGATCCGAAGTCGCAACTTTGGATCGGCCGGTCTTGAACAGGTAGAACAAGTAACCTAGCGCCGGAAAGAGCAGCAGAGCCCCGATGCCGACCGTGGCGACGATCAGCCACAGGATGTTCGCCGGGGCTTTGGCGTTGTCCACGGTGATCGTCGGCGGCACGATCAGGGGAAACTGCGCGATCCCCCAACCCCAGATCACCGTCGAAACGGCGAGCGCGGCACCAACGACGGCGGTGCGATAGCGCTCGACGGCGAGCGAATAGAGCGATGAAAAACCTGCAACGATCGAGCCGCCGACCAGCGGCCACGAGCGCAGGCGAAAACCTTGCCACAGCAGCGGGGCGCCGGTCGCCACGAGCACGACACCGGCCAAGGCCAAAACGCCCATCAACGCGCCGGTCGCCAAGGCTCGACGCCGCCACAGCAGCACCAATTCTCGATCGCGGCGCAAGCTCGCCTCGCGGGCCAGATACACGGATGAAAGATAAGCGCACATCCCGACCACAAGGAATCCTGTAAACAGGGCCAACGACGCCATCCAACCGGTGAGATAATTTCCTTCGAAGCCGCCGTCACTTCTGATAGCCAACTTGCCCGATGCCAAGGCGCCGACGCTCGCGCCGAGAAAAAACGGCGCCGCGGTCGATCCCATCGCGAACAACGCGTCCCAGGCCACCTGCTGACGCACGGCGCCCGCCGTGTAAGAGCGGAATGCGAACCCGACGCCACGGAAAACAATTCCCGCCAGCGCCAAAAGCAGCGGCAGCCAGAGCGCCCGGCAAACACCCGCGAACGCGACTGGGAACGCGCCAAACATCGCCACGAGGACGAGAATCAACCACACGTGATTGGCTTCCCAGACAGGTCCGATGGCGGCATACAGCATTGCGCGCTCGCGATCCGAAGAACGCACCGCGGCATTGACCTCCCACACGCCGGCCCCGAAATCGGCTCCGCCCAGCAGCGAATAGAGGGTCAGGGCACCAAACACCACCACGAGAAGGATCATTTCAGGCTGCACGCGTTTCCTCCGGCATGGGTAAACGCGCCAACTGGCGCAACACGGCAATCGTGCCAAACACGATCACGGTGTAAATGCCGACCGTCACCACGAGCATCCAACCGACGTAAGGCGCGGCGGTGACCATGTCGTGCGTACGCGTGACGCCCTGCACGATCCACGGTTGACGCCCCACTTCGGTGACAACCCAGCCGGCTTCCAAAGCGACGAGAGCCAGCGGCCCGGCCACCGCGAGCAGCCGCAAAAAAATCGGTCCGTCCGGGATTTTCCGCCGCGCCAGACCGACGATAAACACGTACAGCGAGAGCAACAGCAACAGAGTGCCGATGGCGACCATTACCTGAAACGCGATGTGTACGACGGCCACCGGCGGCGTGTTTTCGCGCGGGAAGCTGTCGAGGCCGTTCACCAGCGCATTGCGGTCTCCGTAGGCCAGCCAGGACAGCATGCCTGGAATTTCAAGGCCATAACCGGTTCTGCGCGACTTCTCATCGGGAAAGCCGCCGATCCGCAGCGGCGCCCCAGCCTGCGACTGGAACTGGCCCTCCATCGCGGCCAGTTTGACCGGTTGCACTTGGGCGACTCGCCGTGCCATCCAATCACCAACCACGAACTGCATGGGGGTCATGACCGTGCCCAATAGCAGACCAAGCGTCATCGCCCGGTGACTGTAGATCGAAATTGGATTGCGCAGCAACGCCCCGGCATAATACGAGCCCACCAGGAAACCGGCGACCATATAGGCGCCCACAATCATGTGCGCGGTTTGCGGCCCAGTGCAGGGATTCACCAGCGCGGCGAGCGGGTCGATGTCCACGACTCGTCCGTTCTCGAACCGCACGCCTTGGGGCGAATTCATCCAGGCGTTTACGGTGACCACGAACCAGGCCGAGGCGACCCCACTGGTGGCGATCGGAACTCCGCACCACCAGTGCGTCCAGGGGGGCAATCGGTTCCAGCCATAGAGGTAAATGCCGACAAAGATCGCTTCGAGAAAGAACGCGAACCCTTCCATCGCGAATGGAAATGCAATCACCGGCCCATAGCGGGCCATGAACTCGGGCCACAGCAGGCCGAGTTCGAACGAAAGGACCGTGCCGGAAACGGCCCCCACCGCGAACAGCACCGCGAACACCTTCGACCAGCGGTAGGCGAGTGCCCTCCAAACAGGGTCGCCGGTCGTGAGATAGCGCCATTCGGCCGCCAGCAAAAGCACCGGCATGGCGACGCCAAACACGGCCAAAATAATATGCGCGCCCAGCGTGATCCCCATTTGCCAGCGCGCGGCCAACAGATTGAATGCAGCATCGGACGTCGCCAGCAGCGCGAAAATCTGCATTGGTGCATCCTTTCGAGAGTTCACTCCATTCTACGCGCGAGGCGATTCGGAGCCGAGCTTGAAATGTCCCGAAGATTTGCGCTAGCGTCGTGAACGGCCCGCGCGCCGCGCGTCGGCCCGCGCGTCCTTATCACGCGCTACTTGACGGCGGGCAGTTTCCCGTCGGGCTTGGATGACCTGTCCTGGTTGGACGAGACCGCTTCGGCGGCGGGTTTTTTGGGCGGTTCGTTGGCGGCTTCGTCGGGCACGGTCATGTCCAAAAAGCCCATCAACATCTCGTCCCAGGTCTGTTCACCCCAGTGCACGAGCGCATTGGGGTTCGGATTGCCGATGTTTTCCGGCGAATTGTCGTAGTGGGCGATGCAACGCATCTTGGTACCCTTGGGCAGCAACTTGGGTTCGGCCAACTCGTAGGTTTGCTGCCAGGCGAAATCGTACCGCGGCACGTCGAGCAACACTTCCTTGGTGCCGTCGGGATACTGAGCTTCGTAGCGGAATGCCTTGCCGCGCAGGTGCATGTGCGGAAACAACGAGAGCAACAGCGTGTCTTCGCGGAACGTGTGCCAGGCCTCGAGCTTGTAGTCGGGTACCTGGGGTGGAATGAGCAACAGGTGGGTATCGACCGCCAGCGTGGCGACTTCCTTGCGCACTTTGGCGGCGTCGACAAACATCAGGCCCACGCTGCTGCGATCTTTTTGCGGCGAGCCGTTGGGCGTGTAATGCACTTGAAAGACCAGTTTTGATCCGGCCGGCACCAGCTTGGCCATGCCCTCACCCAAATTCATGGGTTGAGCGCCCGGCGCGGTGGCCGCGAGAAACTCCGACTCGAAGCGGCCTTCCCGGCGTCCGTGCTTTCGCGAGCCGCCCCGCGTCGCGAGGATAATGTGGTGCACGACGGACCGATTGCCGGGCCGAACTTCGGCGCCTTGCACCCATTTGTCTTCCGTGAAACGCGGATCGACCACGAAGTATTTGTAGTTGACCGTTCCTTCCGCCGGCACGTCGAATGAAGTTTCGGACATAAAGATTTCCTGATCGATGCGCGGCAATCGCCAGCCCTCGGCAAATTGCGGCGGCGCTGGCAGATCTTTCGGATCACCCTGCGGAGCGCCGGCCTCGATCCATGCGGAGAGCATTTGTTTTTCGGCGTCGCTCAAGCGACGGTCGTTGCTGAAGTGGCCATACTCGGGACTGGCGTGCCAGGGCGGCATGCGATTCTGCTGGACCACCTCCAACATGGTTTCGGCCCAGCCCGCCACTTCGGCATAACTGGTCAGCGAAAACGGCGCGATCTCGCCAGCTCGGTGACACTCGACACAGCGGCTGTTGAGCAGTGGAGCGATGTGCTTCGAATAAGTGATTTGCGCATCGACTTTCGTCCGGTGAACGCGGCCGATGCGGCAACCTTGCACGTCGGTCACCGGCTGGCTGACGTCTTTGCCGGCCAATAGCTCTTCCAAGGCGACGGCCAGATCTTCGCGCGTCGCTTGCTTGCGCTGCCGGCCCACGATGTACTGATCGTCGATCCGTCCCCAATAGCGTACCACTCGATCTTGATCGAGCACGAATACTTCGGGCGTTCGCACGGCCCCCATCCGATCGGCCACCACGTTGCCGACGTCCTTGAGCAGCGGGAACTTGATTTCGTGGATTTTGGCGTATCCAGCCAATTCGGTAATCGAATCCTGCTGGTTCGAATTGATGCCGATGAACGCCACGCCCCGCTCGGCGAACCGCTCGGACAATTGCACCAGCCGCGGCGCATATTGCAACGCCAACGGGCACTCGGTTCCCAAAAACGCCACGACTAGCGACCGCTTGTCTTTGAAGTCGTCGAGCGAGTAAGTCTTGCCGCGGAAGTCTCGCAGTTCGAAAGGTTGCACACGCTGACCCAGGGGCGATTTCTCCTGCCCCTCCACCTGGGCGAATGCCCGGGGGCCGCCCATCGCTAGCACCAAGGCGACCAGCGTCGCCAGACCATACATATTTTTCATTGCTCAACTTCTCCAGGAACTCATTGCGGTCGACTTCTCTGTAATCAATACCAGCGGCATGCAGCTTGAGATTCACGAGAAAAACTTTTTTTTGCTGATCGCGGGATTGAAGCCATCTTTGGGACCGCAATTCTGCCAATTTGCTCCCGGTTGGCTATTTGGGAGATTTTTGGCGGGGACCAATTCCGCTCGAAGAGGCCCCAACTGGTTTGCCTCGCGCGCGGACTCTGGATAAAGTTGTAGACTAAACGCGCGGATAATTGCGTGCAACGGCAATCGACCTTCCAGGAATCGTTCCGCAATCGATCCATCGAGATACTTATGAAACCCCTTGCGCTGTGCCTGGTGTCGATTTGCATTCTGGTCCGTGGAGTCGAATCGGCTCAAGCCGGACGAACCGACGAGCCGCTTGATATCTATTGGATCGACGTGGAAGGGGGCGCCGCCACGCTCATCGTCACCCCCATGGGCGAGTCGGTCTTGATCGACACGGGCAACCCCGGTCATCGCGATCCGGACCGGATCGTGCAAACCGCCGCTCGCGAAGCCGGCTTGCGCCAGTTGGATCACGTGATCATCACGCATTATCACTCCGATCATTTTGGCGGCGCGGCCACGCTCGCCACGATGCTGCCGATCAAGCACTTGCACGACAACGGCATCTTCGAGGGCATTGTGGATCGGCCCGACAAAAGCTATCTCGAATGCAAGGCCGGAAAGCGCTCCGTGATTTCGCCCGGCGATTTCATTGCGCTGGAACCCTTGGCAGGCGAGAATTCACCCCGACTACGTCTGCAATGCTTGGGCACGCGGCAACGATACATTGCTCCACCGCCCGGTGAGCCGGCGAACCCCGGTTGCGCTGACTTCAAGCCCAAGCCCATCGACACCACCGATAACGCCAACAGCGTGGTGACGCTGCTGTCGTTTGGCCCGTTTCGCTTCTTCGACGCCGGCGATCTGACCTGGAACCTGGAAAAAGAACTAGTTTGTCCGGCGGATCGCGTGGGCAAGGTGGATGTCTATCAGGCGAGCCATCACGGCATGGACGCCAGCAACAACCCGTTGCTTATCCGCGCGCTTGCGACCACGGTGGCTGTCATCAACAACGGCACGACCAAGGGCTGCGACCCGCTGATGTTCGCCACGCTCAAGGAAACCCCTTCGGTGCAAGCCATCTACCAGGTGCACCGCAACCTGCGCACCGACGGTTCGCCCAATGCCGAGGACGAATACATTGCCAACGCCGCCCAAGCCTGCAAAGCCAGTTTCTTAAAACTTTCCGTCGACCCGACGGGCACGACATTTACGATGTCGGTTCCCTCGACCGGACATTCCCGGACCTACCGCACCCACTAATTCGGGGCGCCGAATTGCGGAACGAAACCGCCAGACGCTATAAATGGACATAGATTTGTATGGCCGCCTGCCGTGCGCCGCGGCTAAGAGTCGAAAAATACCAAGAGTCGTCGCCAGGCCGAATTCAACCCCGCGGCTGGTTGCGGGGCGTGAAGGTTGAACAGTATCCATGAGTCGTCGCAGCCTCATCCGTGTCGTGGGCCTCGTTTCGCTCATCGTTTGTTTTGCCCGAACAGCAACAGCGGCGGCGCCGGTCGATTTCAATCGCCAGATTCGGCCGATCTTGTCGGCCAATTGTTTCGCCTGCCACGGGCCGGACGCGGCCGAGCGACAGGGCAATCTGCGGCTCGACACCAAAGAGGGGGCGACCGCCGATTTGGGCGGCTATGTCGCGCTGTCGCCGGGCAAGCCCCAGTACAGCGAGCTGGTGTGGCGAATCATCAGCAGCGATCCGGAGGAAGTGATGCCTCCGCCCGACTCGGGCAAGAAACTCACCCCCGACCAGATCGATTTGATACGCCGCTGGGTGTTCGAAGGAGCGAAGTGGCAAGAGCATTGGTCCTATTCCAAACCCGCGCGATCCGCGGTGCCCTCGGCGAGTGCCGCACAGGGCGTTGCCAATCCCATCGATTCGTTCGTTCGTGCCAGGCTGGTTGAAGTCGGACTTTCTCCCGCGCCCGAAGCGGATCGCGTCACGCTTGTGCGCCGCTTATCATTCGATTTAACCGGCTTGCCGCCAAGCCCGCGGCAAGTCGACGCGTTTCTGCAGGATCAAGCTCCGCAGGCTTATGAAAACCTGGTCGATCGTTTGTTGGCCTCGCCTCATTATGGCGAGCGGATGGCGATGTATTGGCTCGACCTGGTGCGTTTCGCCGATACCAATGGCTACCACGGCGACAACCATCGCGACATCGCCCTGTACCGCGATTACGTTATTCAAGCATTCAATCAAAACAAACCCTTCGACCGCTTTACCGTGGAGCAACTCGCCGGCGATTTGCTGCCGAACGCGACCCGCGAAACCCGGGTCGCCTCCGGCTACAACCATCTGCTCATGACGACCCGCGAAGGGGGCGCACAAGCGAAGGAGTATCTGGCCAAGTACGCGGCCGATCGCGTGCGTAACGCTTCGTCGCTGTGGCTTGGTGCCACGCTGGGCTGCGCGGAATGCCACGACCATAAATTCGATCCATTTTTGACCAGGGATTTTTACAGCTTCGCCGCGTTTTTCGCGGACATCAAAGAGGTGGCCGTCGGTCCGCAAGAGCAGGTCCTCATGCCGGACGACGTCGAAGCCAACAGACTGGCCCAATTCGACCAACAGATTGCCGCCCTCCGCAAACTGATCGAGACCTCGACACCTGAACTCGAAGCGGCGCAAGTCGAATGGGAAAAAACGGTCCACAACGAGCTTGCCGATTGGAAGCCGCTCAAGCCCTCCGGCGCGGTCGCGGCCTCGGGCGCGAGCTTCACGATCGCCAACGACGGCACGATGTTGCTCGGCGGGACGACCGCCGAGAGCGACATCTACACCATTGTGGCGCCGGCGAACCTGCCGGACATTTCGGCCTTGCGTCTGGAAGTGCTGCCGGACAACAGCCTGCCCGGCAAAGGCTCGGGGCGGGCAGCGAACGGCAATTTCGTGCTCTCGGAAATCCGCTGCACGATCGCACCGAAAGCGAACCCGGCCGCGGCGACGCCGCTGGTGCTCCAGGAGGCCTCGACCGATTTCGCGCAAGACGGTTTGCCGGTTTCGGCCGCTATCGACAACAATCCGGCCACGGGATGGGGCGTCGCGCCCCAAATGACAAAACAACACGTCGCGGTATTCGAAATACAAGGCGGTCCACCGGCCGCCGAGGCGGTGCTGACCTTCGAGCTTCTGCAAAACCACGGCAATTCGCATAACCTTGGCCGCTTTCGCGTTTCCGCCACGGATAGCCCTCAACCGGTGCGGGCGAACCAGGGGCTGCCCAACGAGGTTGTCGAAATCTTGAGAGTGGCCAACGACGCTCGCACCCCGCAACAAAAACAAGCCTTGGCCGCGCACTACCGCTCGATTGCCCCCCTGCTCGCACCCATGCGCCAATCGCTCTTGGAGTTGGAACAAGCGAAAGCAGATTTCGTGAAGAGCGTGCCGACGACGCTGGTCTCGATGTCGACGCAGCCGCGGACCATGCGGATCTTGCCGCGCGGGAATTGGCTCTCGGACAGCGGCGAAGTCGTCGCGCCGGCGGTGCCGGCCTTCTTGCCTCCGCTGGCGGTAAAAGATCGGCCGGCGACTCGGCTCGATCTGGCACGCTGGATGACCGACCCGGATAACCCGCTGGTGGCGCGGGTGGCGGTCAATCGTCTGTGGAAACTGGCGTTTGGTCAAGGGATCGTAAAAACGCTCGACGACTTTGGCTCGCAGGGCGTGGCTCCGACGCATCCGGAATTGCTCGACTGGCTCGCCAACGAGTTTATCGAAAGCGGCTGGGACGTAAAACACATGCTGAAACTGATGGTGATGTCGGCCACCTACCGCCAATCTTCGGCCGCCGGCGAACCCTTGCGGCAAGCCGATCCTTACAACAAGTGGCTGGCGCGTCAAAGCCGTTTTCGGCTCGACGCCGAAATGGTGCGCGACAATGCCCTGGCGATCAGCGGGCTGCTGCAGTTGAAAATCGGCGGACCGAGCGTCAAGCCGTACCAGCCGCGCGGCTACTGGGCCCATTTGAATTTCCCGGTGCGCGAATACGAAAGCGACCACGGCGAGAACCAATATCGCCGTGGCCTGTACACCTATTGGGCTCGTACGTTCCTGCATCCGAGCCTGCTGGCCTTCGATGCGCCCACGCGCGAAGAGTGCGCCGTCGAGCGGCCGAGGTCCAATACGCCGCTGCAAGCCCTGGTGCTGCTCAACGACCCCACGTATGTCGAAGTCGCTCGCGTATTCGCCCGCCGCGTGCTGGTCGAAGGGGGCGCAAATGCCGGGGAGCGGCTGCGCTGGGCCTATCGACAAACCTTGTCGCGCGAACCGAACTCCGAAGAGTTAAGCGTGTTGACCGGCTTGCTCGATAAACATCGCGCCGAGTACGCCGCCGAGCAAGCGGCTGCGCGGCAGTTGATTAGCGCCGGCGAAGCCCCGGTTGCCGCCGAACTCGATCCGGCTGAACTGGCCGCTTGGACATCGGTGGTGCGCGTGCTGTTGAATTTGCACGAGACGATTACTCGAACTTGAATTGGTTGCGCATATTATTGGATCACGCTGCTGGCTGACGTGAAGACAATGTCATGAAGGTATTCGAACCCACGATACGGCAACAAACACGACGAGCCTTTTTGAACTCCGCGAGCACCTCGCTCGGCTCCCTGGCGCTGGCATCCCTGCTGAATCCCCGGTGCCTGGTCGGCGCGACAGGCCCGTCGAGCGGTCCGCCGCAGCTCGACAAGTGGCGGGGCGTCGTCAACCCGCCGCATCTCAGGCCTCGGGCAAACCGCGTCATTTACCTTTACATGGCCGGCGGACCGTCGCACTTGGAGACGTTCGACTACAAGCCGAAGCTGGCCGAAATGTCGGGCAAGCCGATGCCCGAGTCGTTTACCGCGGGCCAGCCGATCGCCCAACTCCAAGGACAAAAGCTGACCTGCTTGGCGCCGCAGCACAAGTTCGAACGCTATGGCTCCTCCGGCCAAATGATGGCCTCGGTGTTTCCCGAAATCGGCAAAGTGGCCGACGAGCTCTGCATCATCCGCTCGTTGCACACCGAAGCAATCAACCATGACCCAGCGCATACGTTCATGAACACCGGCACGACGATCTCCGGCCGTCCAGCCATGGGCTCGTGGCTGTCGTATGGATTGGGTAGCGATTGCGACAATCTACCCGGTTTCGTGGTGCTCACCTCGCTGGGCAAATTCGGCCAGGCACAGCCGATTGCCTCGCGGCAGTGGCATAGCGGCTTTCTGCCGAGCCGGTTCCAGGGCGTCGAATTCCGCAGCAAGGGCGACCCGGTGCTCTACGTCAGCCGCCCCAGCGGCGTCAACCCACGGCAACAGCGCGACGTGGTCGATAGCGTGCAGGCCTTGAATCGGATCCATGAACAAGCGGTCGACGATCCGGAAATCGCCACGCGCATCAGCCAATATGAAATGGCCTTTCGCATGCAATCGAGCGTGCCGGAACTGATGGACGTCTCGAACGAACCTGCATCGATTCTGGAAATGTACGGAACCCAAGGGGGCGACGGCTCGTTCGCGGCCAATTGCCTGCTGGCGCGCCGCCTGGCCGAGCGGGGCGTGCGGTTCATCCAGCTCTATCACCGCGATTGGGACCACCACGGCGACGTGAAGGGCAATATCACCGGAACGGCCAAAGAAGTGGATCGCGGAGCCGCGGCCCTGATTCGCGACTTGAACGAGCGCGGGCTGCTCGACGACACGCTGATTGTTTATGGCGGCGAGTTCGGCCGCACGCCGATGGCACAGGGCAACGGCCGCGATCACCACATTAAAGGATTCTCGATGTGGATGGCCGGCGGCGGGATCAAGGGGGGTATTTCCTACGGCAACACCGACGAGCTGGGTTACGCCGCGGTCGAGAACCCCGTCCACGTGCACGATCTGCACGCCACGATCTTGCACCTGTTGGGAATCGACCACACGAAGCTCACCTACCGCTTCCAGGGCCGCGATTTCCGGCTCACCGACGTGTCGGGAAATGTTGTCACCGCGATCCTGGCTTAGAGCCCGTAACAAATCGCCGGGAAGCGTCCTCTTTCGCCGAGGCGCAAAAACGTCTCGGATGCCCTTATGAGCAAAGTCCGCTGGGGAATTTTGAGCACGGCCAAGATCGGCCTGGACAAAGTCATACCAGGCATGCAGCGCGGTAAGCATTGTGAAATCGTGGCGATCGCCTCGCGCGATCTGACGCGCGCTCAACAGGCGGCCCAACGCTTGCGAATTCCCAAAGCTCTTGGTTCGTACGAGCAATTGCTGGCCGATCCCCAAATCGACGCGATCTACGATCCCCTGCCCAATCACTTGCACGTGCCTTGGTCGATCGCGGCCCTCGAGGCGGGCAAGCACGTGCTGTGCGAGAAGCCGATCGGCCTCTCGGCCGAGGAAGGACAAAAGCTAGTCGAGGCGGCCCGGCGCCACCCGAAATTGAAGGTCATGGAAGCCTTCATGTATCGTCATCATCCCCAATGGCAACGCGCCAGGCAGTTGGTCGACCAAGGCGGGGTTGGCCAGTTACGCACGATCCAATCGTTCTTTTCCTATTTCAACGACGACCCCGGGAACATTCGCAATCAAGCCGGCCTTGGCGGCGGCGGGCTGGCCGACATCGGATGTTATTCGATTTCGCTGTCCCGATTCCTTTTCAATGCCGAGGCGCGGCGCGTGTTGGGTATCGTCGAATACGATCCGCGTTTCCAAACCGACCGCATCGCGTCGGCCATCCTGGATTTCGGTTCCGGCACCTCCACGTTCACTTGCAGCACGCAGTTGGCGCCGTTTCAGCGCGTGGACATTTTCGGCAGCGAAGGCCGGGTGGAAATCGATATTCCCTTTAATGCCCCGCCCGATCGCCCCTGCACGATGCGCCACCAGCACGAGGGGCGCACCGAAGAAATCTCATTGGCCGCGTGCGACCAGTACACGATTCAGGGCGACCTGTTTTCCGAAGCCGTGCTCGACGATCATCCCGTGCCCACGCCCCTCGAAGATGCCGTGGCCAACATGCGGGTCATCGAAGCGGTGATCGAGAGCGGCCGGGCCGGAAGTTGGATTTGAGAGAGCGCCGCGTGAATTCATCACCGGCTTGCGATCAATTGTCGCACCACCATAGAGCGCGCCAAAAGAGCCCTGCGGCGCCGCTCGCGCGGGGCCCAACTTTCGCGGATGTCCGCGGCCGCGTCCCGCACTTGGTTGACGCGTTGGCAAAAAAGCCCCTACCGTGCAAAAGCGCGCGATAGGGGCCCATTCACCGCCGGTTGATGCCTCAGATGCTCTCTGACAAGGCATCTGAACTGTCGGGAGCTCGAAGGTGAAAATCCAAGTCGCAAAACTTGCGAGCTCCACGCGCCGGCGTGGAAATTGTACGCTCCGTCCCTCAAGCAGTACGCCCACTACGCCGTTTCGGCCGTGCCAATTTGTTAGCCTGGTCCCAGGCCAGCCACCAGGCGGCCGCTTGGCTCGGCGCCTGCGCAATAATCCAATGCTTTCGACGTTGACCGGTGACAATCCACACTCGTCCTTCGGGCCGCTCCACGCACAAGTCTCCCATGGCCCAGCCGCCACGGCGTAAGCGGTCCAATGACAGATCGACTCTAGGATACGCAAGCATTGCTGAACTCCTCGTGGGCGTGCCGAGACACGCTGATCCGAAATCCCGAATGAGGAAATAAGATGAAGGATGTGTTTCCGCCACACGTTCCGCATCTGCCAAAGACGTGCTGCAGATGACGACCACAAATTTGAACCTATGCTAACTTCGCGTATTGGACAATTCGAGATGCAAGGGTAAATTTTTTGGAAATTACCGGAATTGCTGACGGGCGCCTTGACGTGGACTCCATTCCTGCCGCGACGCGAGTTTGGAATGGGAGTTGCTACAATTGATTTCGCGCGTGCGGGGCCATTTTATTGCAAATTATTGGCACAATTGGCCCCACGATCGTGCGGCCCACTAAGCGGCCATCGCCGCGATCACGTGCTGGCGGATGGAGTGTGCAATCGCCTGCATCCCGCGCATCCGCACCATGCCCAGCGCCTCGGCCAATCCGAAACGCTGCACGAGATTGGCCTGCATCGCGATGACTTCGTCCGGCCTTGCGGCCGAGAAAATGTCCACCAGCACGCTGACAAATCCCTTCACCGTCGGTGCCTCGGGAGCCACGTCGGCGAAAATCCGCACCTGGTCATGTTCGATGACAACCCACAAAAAGACCGGCGTCTGGCACTCGGCCACCCGGTTGAGCCCCGCATCGCGCTGGGGCTGATACTCGCTCGGCAACGGCGCGAGCTTTTCGGCGAATTCCAGCAGCAGCTCCAACCGCTCGCGCGGCTCGAGTTCGGCGAATTCCGCCGCGATTTGATCCAGCTTGTCAGCCACGGTTGCCGTCACGTCGCGCTCCCCACGATTTCGGGACGCGCGGCTGCTTGGCCAGGTCCTTTTTCGATCGGCACGCCCACCGTGTTGCCCCATTCGGTCCACGAACCGTCGTAGTTCTTCACCTTCGGAAAACCCAACAGATAGTGCAAAACGAACCAGGTATGGCTCGAGCGTTCGCCGATGCGGCAGTATGCAATCACTGGCATACGCCGCTTCAACCCCGCCTCGGAGACGTAAAGTCTTTCCAATTCCTTGGCGCTCTTGAACGTGCCGTCCTCATTGGCGGCTCGCGACCAAGGGACGTTGCGCGCGCCGGGAATGTGGCCGCCGCGCAGAGCCCCCTCTTGCGGATAGTCGGGCATGTGCAGCAGTTCGCCGGTAAACTCACCCGGCGAGCGGACGTCGATCAAGGGCTTGCTGGCTTTCTGATGCTTGAGCACTTCGTCGCGGAAGGCCCGAATGGCTGGATCTGGAGCTGTGGCGACGTACTGGGTGCGAGGATAAGTCGGCTCCGGATCGCGCGTCCAGGGCCGGCCGTCCAGCTCCCAACGTTTGCGCCCGCCGTTCATGACCCGGCACTCGGCATGGCCGTAGAGCTTAAACACCCAACACGCGTAGCACGCCCACCAGTTGCTTTTGTCGCCGTAGAACACGACCGTCGTATCGTTCGCGATGCCCTTCGAAGAGCACAGCGCGGCAAAGCGGTTTTGATCGATGTAGTCGCGGACCGTTTGGTCTTGCAGGTCGGTATGCCAATCGATCTTGACCGCGCCGGGGACATGTCCCTGCTGGTAGAGTAGCACGTCTTCGTCCGACTCGACCATGCGAACCTTTGGGTCTTGGCGATGTTCGTCGACCCACGCAGTGCTCACCAGCAGCTCGGGGTGAGAGTATTGTGCCGCCATCGATGGTGCCCTCCAAAGGGGGGTGGTTGCGAAGGATCAAAATCGTTTCTTGCCAAAATTCTAGGTTCTCGCGCCCGGGAATAAAAGGGACTGACCATTGCCGCCAGGCCGGGCGGTTTAGGATCGCATACGTTCTACCGTCTCTCAAGAGCGGCTGGACAAAACCAATCGGTCGGTGCAACGCTGAGCCGCAAGCGGCCGCGAAACGCCACTTGCGTCGGTGGCCGATGGGTTTTGATCGTTTGCTGTAAGATCAAATCCTGTCGAGACAATAGATGCGATTGAGCGTGCCGCCGTGACAGCGCGGTATAATAGCGACTCGAGTGCCGCTTGGCAGGTTTCCGCGGATGGGGCACGCCATGTCGCAGTTTCTGCGGGTTCTATTTTGTTTTTGGGTCGTCGCGGGCGCGCCGCGGTCGGCACAAGCGGAGTTCGTGGTCGTCGCCAATCGCAGCCCCCAGACCGTTGTCTTCAAGCTGGCCAACGAGCCGGTCGCCGGCTCGGAGGCACGCGAGTTCAAGCTTGCCTCGGGCGACCTTATGCCGATCGCATTGACCGGCCCGATGCAACTTTCGTTCGGCGCGGCCGATCGGCCCCGATCGTATCGGCTTGTGCCCAACGGCATGTATTACTTTGGCGAATCGCGAGGGGGTCAACTCGACTTGCAACAGATCGGCTTTAGCGGGCAAGACGCGGCGCGGCAAGTGTCGCTCGTTCCCCAGCGGATGAGTAGCGCCTTCGACGACACGCCGACTCGGAGCCCCGTGGTCATCCCGGTGAAGATCCTCTTCGACGAGGACCAAGGCACACCGATTGCGGCGTGGGAACGGCGAATCCGCTCGCGCTTCGACGAAGCCTCGCGCGTGTTCGAAAAGCACTGCTTCGTGCGGTTTAAGATCGTGGCGATCGAAAGCTGGCATTCGGACGACGCGATTACCGGCTTGGACGAATTGCTGAGCGAATTCGAGCGGACGGTCGATCCGCCGCCGGCGCGATTGGCGATCGGCTTTACCGGGCAGTACCAGGCACGTCAACAATATTTGCATTTGGGCGGCACTCGCGGACCATTGCACACGCACTTGCTGATTCGCGAATGGGTGAACCACAACTCCGAAGCGGAATGCCTGGAAGTGCTGATTCACGAGCTGGGACATTTCCTGGGAGCGGTGCACAGCCCCGAGTCGAATTCCGTGATGCGCAAAATGCTCGGCGATCGCCAGGCGCGGGAAGTCAAGTTCCGGATCGGATTTGACCCGCTCAATACGCTGGCCATGTGCCTGCTCAGTTCCGAGCTCAGGGCCCGGCCACTCGTGCGTTTGGCCGATTTGCAGCCCACGACGCAAATGGAGCTGCGGAAGTTGTATACCGAGCTTGCCGGCGCGCTGCCGACCGATCCGGCCGCCGTCCGTTATCTGCGGTTGCTCAACCCCATTGGCCAGATCCCGCCAGGGCCGATTTGCCATTAGCGGCTTGGCGCTCGTCCCGTGGCGCGCGAAATTAGGCGCGAAATTAGGCGCTTGACCGCCGACTTCCGCCACCGCACACTGATTGCGTTCTCATCTTGGGTTGCCCAGGCGACTTGTTGTCCGGATGCG